>NZ_JBEXVQ010000023.1:0-145965 GCF_040629405.1 Lentzea sp. NPDC005914
ACACCCGGTCCCATTCCGAACCCGGTAGTTAAGCCCTTCTGCGCCGATGGTACTGCACTGGTTACGGTGTGGGAGAGTAGGTCGCCGCCGAACTTAATTTGGCCCTGCGGGTTGAGCGCTTCACGCGCTCCCCGCAGGGCTTTTTCGACTGCGCCTAATTGCCTGGGAGCGGCCGTCAGGGTGACGTACCCCTGGCGAGCGGGTGACGCGAGTCAAGCCCGGCTTCCCGGTCCCTACCGTGATCGTCATGAACGGTCAGTGGGCAGGGGAGGCACCTTTGCGGTGGCGAGCGCGCAGGAGGCGGGGCAGGCACGCCCGCGAGCCCGCGCCGTCCTCGCAGTCATTCCTGCCCGCAGTGCTCGGCGTCGTGCTGCTGGTGTGCCTGATCCTCCTCCTGCTCACGTACCTCTAGCGGGACTGCAGCGCGTCGAGCGCGACGGCTTGAGCGATCACGAGCCGCCGGTCGACGCCGGGATCCTGGATCGGCACCACGTAGTGGTCGCGGATCCAGGTCTTCTTGTCGACGCTGAACACGGGAGCGCCGTTCTCCTGCGTGAAGTCGAAGTGGTACCGCATGGGGAACGGCGCTTCGCCGATGTACGGGATCCAGCCCCACAGCCGGCGGATCACCGCGAACACCTTGTTCCGCTCGGCGCCCGTCGTGGTGCCCCAGCCCGGCTGCTCCAGGTGCCACGTCGAGCGCAGCAAGGACTTCGCGAAGTCCTTGCGGAACACCCCGATCGACTGCCCGTGCGCGTCCGTCACGTCGTAGCCGCTACCCAGATCGAGCGCCTTGCGGGCGTTGAACTCGAACAGCACCTGGCTCTTGGACGAGTCGGTGTAGATCGTGATCCGTTCCTTGATCTTGAACTTCTTCTGCTCCGCGTACCCGACCAGTTCGCCGGGCTCGCCGGCGTTGTCGGCGAAGACCTCGTAACGGTTGGACATGAACGTGACCTTTTGGTGCACGTGCAGTGCCTGCACGCTCTGGAGACTCACAGCTCACCCTTCTCGACGGCGTCATCTAGGGGGACAGGACGCAGGCTGCCGGTGGGGAACCGCCGCTCATTGCGTTCGATCTTGGCGAACGCGGCCTCGACGAGGTCGACTCCGAGCTTGTCCGCCAGCCTGGTGAGGTAGTGCATCACGTCCGCGAGCTCGTCTCGCACGTTCCAAGCGAGGTCTGGGTCTTTCATTGCATTCTTCGCCTCTTCGGGCGTGAGCCACTGGAAGAGGTCGGTGAGCTCGCCGACCTCCGCGGACAACGCCATCACCAGATTCTTGGGCGTGTGGTAGCTGTCCCAGTCGCGGGCGGCGGCAAAGGCCCGCAACGCATCCCTCAGGTCCACGAGATCACGCTCACTCATGACCCACTAAGTACCACGTGGACGAACGAGCAAGGATGCCGGTCGATCAAGCATGGATCGTCCGCGTCAACGTTGATTAGCTCTAGTCATGACAACGCCGAACGACATCAAGCCCGCCCTCGAATCGGACACCGTCCTCGTGCTCGCCGCCACCGGCAAGACCGGCCGCCGCGTCACCGCACTCCTCGGTCGAGCAGCCCGACCGGCGTCTAGGTCGTCGTCCACGAGGTTCGACTGGAACGACGCCGACACCTGGGAGCCCGCCCTCGCCGGCACCACCGCGGTCTACGTCGTCCCGCCGGACAACCCCGCGCTGCTCCCGGAGTTCGTTGCACTGGCCGTGAAGTCCGGCGTCACCCGCCTCGTCCTGCTCTCCATGCGCGGCGCTCCCGATGACGATCCCTTCGAGGCCGCGATCAAGGAGTCGGGCGTCGAGTGGACGATCCTGCGCCCGACGTGGTTCATGCAGAACTTCGACGAGGACATGTTCGCCGCGCCCGTCCAGCACGGCGAGCTGGCCGTCCCCGCAGGTCAGGGCATCCACCCGTTCATTGATGTACTGGATATTGCCGAGGTCGCAGTCGTCGCGCTGACCCAGCCAGGCCACGCCGGCCAGACCTACGAGTTGAGCGGCTCCGAGTCGCTGTCGTTCGCCGAGATGCTGGCGCGCATCGTCACGGTGACTGGCGACCCCATTCTGTATACAGACGTCGCTGCGGACGAGTTCGCCGCCTCGATGCGCGAGCTCGGCTACCCGGACGAGATCGCCGACCTCGTCACGATGCTGCTCGTGCGCATCCGCACGGGAGAAGAGGCGCATCTGTCCGACGGCGTGCAGCGCGTTCTGGGTCGTGAGCCGCGCACGTTCGACGACTACTTGGGCAGCAGCAGATTCGTCTGAAGGCCCCGCGTGCCCTCGTTGGTGATGACGGCTTCGCAGAGCGCCCGCCCCGTGCGGGCGCGCCACTCCTGCGCCAGGTCGCAGTAGCGCAACCCCATCGCGTAGCTGAGCTGGCCGACGCGTTCGCCTTCCAGGAGCACCTCGAGCGTGTGCTCGCCGACGTGTGTTCCCTTGGCGATGCGGCAGTCGCGGAGTTCCGCGATGACGTGGACGGGCGTCCGCCCGTTGACCACGCGGTGCAGCACGTGCTGATGGGCTTCCTCGCCCGTGACGTTGACCTGGTGCTCGGCGGGCATCGTCGGTGCGGTGCCGAGGGCCTCGTGGTCGAGCAGCAGCAACCGCGGAGCGCCTAGGTGCAGGTGGACGCCGTAGTAGCGCTGGCCACCGCCCACGATCCGGGCCGGGCACGATCCGACCTCGCCGCGCTCGGCGAGTTGGACGAGAAGCGGCTGGTAGCCGGCGGCCTGGTCGCCGCGCAGGTAGCCGGCGGTGATCGCGGAGCCGTCGCCGCGCAGCAGGTCGACCCGGACGGCCTGGTGGTCGTGGCGGTTGACCGGTTCGGGCACGAGGACCGCGGTCGCCGGGATGGCTTCCTCGATCGTCCGCGCCGTCGCGTGCCTCGCGACCTCGGCGATGGCGTCCTGGTAGTGCGACTCGCCGACGATCGCGACCCGCCCCGCCGTGGACAGGCGGCGGATGCGGGAGCGGGTGCGCACGGGGACGAGCTGCTCCGTCGCTCTGTTCTTGGTGCCGATGAACATCAACGCGAACAACGCGAGCCCGATGACGAAGCCCAGCGGGCCGAAAGCAACGGTCAGAACCAGCGCGAGCACGGCAACGGAGATCAAGACTGCGGCGGGCGAAGGCTCTGTGCGTTGCTGCATCGTCATGGGCTGTCCTCCCGACTCAGCTACCCGTCACTCTCAGTGTCGGGTATCCGGGGCGCTGCGTTTCACAAACCGCTCGTTTGGCCTAGTACAACCAGTCGGAAACTCCAGCGCGTGACCAGGACGTGCCGAGGAGTCGGGATCGTCAGCCATCGGTGGCCGCGATTTCCTCGGTGAGCTTCTACGCGGAACACCGCATAACCGGACATCGCGGCCGTGGGCGGTCAGAACGCGTAGTTCGTCAGGCCTTCGATCAGTGGACCAGGGTCAGGCGCGCGCGGCCTCTCGGCCCGGGTTCTCCGCCACCGGGCAGCGCCGTGAGCACCAGCCCGAACACCAGGCCGTTGAGCTCTTCCAGGCCCAGATTCAGCTCTTTGGCGACGTGGAGCGGCGTCGTGCCGTTCTCGCGCAGCACCTTGAACACCTTGGTCAGCAGCTTCGACGTCTCCCGGCGAGCCATGTGGCCTTGCCTGCTCGAGTTCGCGCGCGTCGCGAACTGCGCCTCGGAGACGTGCCAATGGCTGTGGTCCGTGCCGTGCAGCATCTTCCCGGGCATGAGGAACTCGGCGGCGTAGCTCTCCGCTTCCTCATGCCCGAGCAGGACGGCTAGCTGCGTCACGGCGTCGAACCGAGCCTGCTCCGGCGTCGCCGCCGGGTTGAGGAACACGTAGGGCGTCCCGTTGTGCCAGCAGGAGAACGCCTCCTGCTCGGCGCAGTCCACCGGCAGCGAGAACACCCGCACGCCGCGCGACTCCAGCAGCTGCACCATGTTCGGCGCCGGCAGCGTGTCGAGCCGCCACCCTCGCCGCGTCTCTTCCGGCGACGTCCTCGGCGGCGGCAGGTCCGGCTGCGGCAGGACGAACAGCCGCTCCAGCCACGCGTTGAACTCGATCGCCAACTGTGCGGCCGCCGTGGCCACGCCTTCGGGGGCGTTCTGCGGCCGCGGCGGTTCCGTCGCCGTCAGAAAGGACGCCGGAAAGCCGAGGGCCGCCGCCAGCGACTCCGTTGTGGACGGCCGCGGACTGCGCACCCCGCGCTCGTACTCGCCGATCGCCCGCGCCGGTACCCCGGACTTGCGCGCGAGCTCGGCCGCGGTGAGTCCGCGCCGGGTGCGGGCCAGCGTGAGTCGCGAGGGGGTGAGCATGATCCGGCCATTGTCACCTCTGCCGCGTCGCGATGCCACGCGGGCCTCGGTAAGCCGGACGAAGATTCGAACGCTCGGCGTGCTGCCGCCGGTTGCCGTAGCTTCGAGCACGTCTCTGATCGGACGTGGTGGCGTGGCCCCGAGGGATGACGACCTGACGCAGGACTCGATCCTGCGCAACGCCCGCGTGGGCGCCTGGCTGCTCGGCTTGGCGCTCCTGGCGTTGCCGCTAGTGGGCATGATCAGGTGGCCGCACCCGGTGTGGGCGGCTCCGCTCTGCTGCGCACTGCTGGGCCTCGCCGCGAACTACCGGATCGGGCGTGCGACCGGCCGTGGCGAGACGATCTTGCTGGCCGTGCTCACCCTGGTGCTCCTGGTGGGCGCCGGAGCACTGGCCGAGGTCGCGCTGAACGTCGCCCGGTGACGCGTTCGCCTCTGGTGTTGGCTCACCGCCTCAACGCGATCGGAAAGTCCACCTCCTCGGGCCCGTCCACATTGGGCGCCTTGAGCAGCGGGAACTCCAGCGGCGGCAACGGAATCCGATGCGCCCACCGTTCGATGATTTGGTTCTGCGGCGTCGGTTCCGGCTGCGACACCTCCCGCAACACCACCAGCCGATCCTCCAGCTGCAACGGATATGTGACCAGGAACCACAGCTTCAGCCCCTCGGTGCGCACGTTCTCGAACAGCGCGAACTGGTCGTGGTCGTTGTCCCGCATCATCGCCGCGATCGCAGGCCCCTTCGCGTAGTCACTGCGCAATGGCGCGTCCTGCGACCCCGTCCCCCGATTCCCCTGCAACGTCCCCAGGACGATCGGCCGGGACGGATGCCGCACGAGCCCCGCGTTCCAGTGGTCGAGCCGCTGCCACCCCTCCGCCGCCAGCAACCGCCGCAACGTGCCCACCCGGTGAATCCAGTCGAGCAGCCCCGGCGCGTTGGTCGGCCCGAACGGAGGCGAGGCGGCCCGCGCGTCGATGCCGGCGGCGATCGCGCGGTCCAGGACGGCGAGGCGCAGCCCCAGCTCGGCGAGCCTCTCGTCGGTGCTCGGGGTCAGCTTGCGGAAGGCGGCGTTGGTCATGGGTCCGACGGTAGCGACGGGGTCTGACAATTCCGGGAAACTGCAGCTCATGTACCGCTACGTCGATGCAGGACCCGCACCGCCCGCCACCTCGGAGGCGACCTCGCGGGTGATGCGCAGGACTCGCAGAACCGGCACCGCGCCCGAGTTGGCGGTCCGGCGGGCGCTGCACCGGAGGGGGTTGCGCTACCTCGTGGACGTCGCGCCGCCTGGCACCAATCGGCACAGACGCGTCGACGTGCTGCTGCGAGGGGCCAGGATCGCGTTGTTCGTCGACGGGTGCTTCTGGCACTCGTGCCCGGAGCACGGCCAACTGCCGAAGGCGAACCGCGACTGGTGGGAGGTCAAGCTGCACGGTGTGGTCGTCCGCGATCGGGACACCGATGTGCAGCTCGCGGCCGCAGGCTGGCTCGTTGTACGCGTGTGGGAGCACGACGACCCGGAGGACGTTGCCGACCGGGTCGTCGCGCTCGTGCCCTCTCGCCGGTTCAGGCCGCCACGGGCGTGAGCTGGTGCAGCAAGTCCCGCTCACCCAGCCGCTCCTTCGCCCACTCCACCACCGCGGTCTCCTGAGCGAACAACACGATCTGCCGGTCCTCCGACAACCGCAGCAACAGGTCCAGCACCGCACGAGTGCGGGCATCATCGGCCTGCACGGTCACGTCGTCCAACAACAACGGGCACGCCTCGGTAGCAAGGTGCTGAGCCAGCGCCACCCGCAGCAGCAGATAGACCTGCTCCGCCGTGCCCAAGGACAGACGCGAAGCCTGGTGCCACGCCTCAGAAGCCGCACACACACGCACGGTCAACGACACCGGATCCACGGCAGCATCCACGTACCGCCCGTCGGTCACCGAAGGCAGCCACGAGCGCAAAGTGCCTTCCAGCGCCGGAGCGATCGTGCTGTGCACCTTCTCCCGAGCCGCGGTCAGATACCGCGACGCCAGGTCGATCGCCTCCACCTCAGCCGTCACCTCGGCCAGCACGGCGGTGGCGGACGACACCGCCTCCTCAGCCTCCGGAACGCTGCGCAGAACCCGTGCCACCTCGGCAACGGTCGCCGCCAGGGACTCACAAGACGCAGCCATCGACGGATCAACGGGATCGCATGCGGCGTAACGATCGGCGTCCTCGATCAGTGATGCGTGGTGGGTCTGGGCGGCGGAGAGCTGGGCCTCCAGATCGTCCAAAGTGCCGTTCGCCAGGAGAGATTGCAGTTCGGCCCACGCGTTGCGCTCCTCCTCGGCCTCACGCAGCATGCGGTCCCAGCCGCGTTGCCACTCGGCGACGGCGCGCAGCAGGTCCTCGGGGCGTTCGCCGGAGCCGCCTATCGCCGTCACGGCGTTGCGCAGCAAGAACAGTGCGCGGTTGTGCGCGATCTTGGCCTCGGCGACGGTGGCCTCGGCCATGCGGCGGTCTTCCAGGGCTTGGGCGAGCAACGGGCGTTGGGCGGCCATCAACGCCTGGCGCGCGCGGACCTTGCAGTCGGTCTCGTAGTCGATCAGCAGGTCGGGCACGGACATCGTGTTGTCGATCTTGCCTCGCGCGGCTAGTTCCACGCGGACGGCCTTCTCGGTGCGGGCCACCTCGCACACCAGGTCGGTGTGCGAGGCTTCCCAGGCCGGGCGATTGGCCAGGCGCCACAACGTTTCGCGGTCGGCCGGCACGCCCAGTGCGGCACACGACGCGACAGCTTCTTCGTGCACGCGCGCGGCTTCCAGCGCCACCGCGCGCTGGCCCTCGGCCTCGGCGAGTTCGCGGTCCGCCACGAACAGCAGGCTGCGCGCCTGGTTCGCGGCGGCCGCTTTTTCGGCGGCGAAGGTGACGGCCGCTTCGCGCTGGGGTGCGTTGCCGCGGGCCAGGGCGCCGCCGATGCCGGCGATCAGGGCCGCGACGAGGACACCGATGGCGGCCATCTGCTGGTCCACCAGGAAGAGCAGCACGCCGACCACCGAGGTCAGGCAGCTCAGGGCCAGCAAGGTGTTGCGCAGGAACGGGTTCGGCATCGCGATCTCCTGCACCCGCGCGGCCGCCACGTCGGCCTCGACCTGCACGCGGGCCGCGTTGGCGGCGGCCTCGTCCTGGAACTGGCGGGCGCCGTCCACCTCGATGGACGCGGTGGTGAGACGGGAGCCGCTGACCGGGTCCAGACGTGTGGCCAAGCCGCGAAGAACCGACGGTTCGGCGGACGTCTCGGGCATGGGGCGGCGTTCGTTGTGGGCGGCGGCGACGGCGGAAGCGGTTTCGTAGGCGCTGGCCACCACGCGGAGTTCGTCGTCCAGCGCGGTCTCGCCGATGGGGAACTGAGGCAGGGCCTCCAGTTCGCCTTCCAGGGTCGACGCCGACGGGCCGGTCAGCACGCGCGGTGTCGGTGCGGCGCGCCACGCGGCCAGCGCGCGGTTGACCAGGTGGGTCAGCTCCTCCTGGGCGGCCAGGCCGGACGGTGGCGCGTCGCCGAAACGTTCCTGCAGCGACGCCAGGCGAGCGGCACGAGTGGTCAGCGCTTCCAACGACTCGGCGTGCGACTGGACGGCCAAGCGCGCGCGGGCAGCGGCGGCGGAACGGGCTTGCGTCCTCAGCTCCAGGTACCGCGCGTGTTCGCGGCGAGCCACGCCCAGGTCCGTTTCGGCTTCACGCAAGCGGTTGCGGGCGTCGCGCAGCGCGTCGACAGGCGCGTTCAGGCGTTGCAAAGCCTGTTCGACGGTGCCGTCCGTGCCGGCGGTGGCGGCGGCACGGCGCAGGTGGTCCTGCAGGCCGTCGGCCGCGTCCAGCACCGACAGGAGCTGAGCCTGGTCGACGCAGGCGGTGGCGGCGAACGACGTGCGGTCCAGGCCGAGCCGCCGCGCGACGTCGGGAGCCGTGTCGTTGTTGAGGTCGCGGTCGACGCACACGACCTCGCCTGACTCCAGCGACACCGTGGCGGCCACGCGCCAGGACTCGCCGTGCCAGGGCCGGTGCCGTGTCGACGGTTCGCCGCACAGAGCCGCACGGATGGCGGCGTGCCAGGAGGACTTCGCGGACTCGTTCACGCCCGACACCACGGTCAGGCCCGGCGCCAGCGGCAGGGTCCGGCCGTGCAGAGGCCCGAAGGCGTCCGCGGTCACCGACTCGATCTTCATCGTTCCTCCAGCGCGCGCAGGCCCGTCGCGAGCACGCGGCCGCGCATACCAGCGTCCAGAGACGGATCCGCCAGCACGTCACGCACGAACTGGCCGCGCACGGTTCGTTCAGCGGCAACGGAATCGAAGTAGAGCAACGGAAAAGCCTCCGACGACTCGGCCAGCAGGCCGAGCGACCGGGACGCCGACACGTCGAACACTTCGCGTGACACCGTGCCGTCGTCGTGCACGGTGCACAGAACGGCGCCGCGCTCGCCCGTCTCGCCCGCGGTCAGCGGGTCCGGATTGCCGGGGAACGTGTAGTGAGCGGCGTGCTCGGGCGTGTGCTCGTGGCCCAGGAACGCGTGGTCCAGGCCGGTGATCGCGACGTCGCCCGGCGCGGATCCGTGGCACAGGGCCAGGTTCACGCCGGACCGGTTGACCGTGAAGCCGTCCAGGAAGTCCCGCGCCGGGCCGGGGCCGACGTGCGCGGCACCCCACAGCGTGACGCCGTCGGCGAGCTCCACGGGCGTCATGTTCTCCGAGGAGAACACGTGCACGTTCGGAGTCCAGTCCACCTGTTGGTAGACGGACTGCGGCCCGTACCAGTCGTCGTTGCCCGGCACCAGGAAGACGGGCACCGAGCAGTCGAACGACGTCTGCAGGAACGAAGCCGTGGAAGGGGAACAGCGATCGTGCTCGTAGAGGTCGCCGGCGCAGAGGACCGCGTCGACGTTGGATTCCTGGGCGAGGTCCACGATGCGGCCCAGCGTGTCGCGCAACGCCAGGCGCCGCGCGGGACCGGCGTCGTCGAAACGCGTGTCCAGGTGCAGGTCTGCGAACAGCAGCAGTTTCACCGGTGCGCCTTCAGGTGAGGTCGATTGTGCCGGACAGGGTCAAGGTCGGTTGAAGCGCTTCGACCACGGACGCGGTGTCGGCGTGCCAGCCACGCAGCTCCGCGACGGTCGGGTTCAGCTCGTAACCGTGGTGTCGAATAGCGCGGCTCAGCGCGTGCCACAGCTGGGAAGCGTCGTGCGCCACGTCAGCGTCCACTTGGGACGGAAGGCTGATCAGCAACGCGTGCACGGGCTGGTCGGTGTTCTCGGCGCCACAAGCACGAGCGACCGAGCGTTCCACCGCCGTGCGCAACAGCTCCGCGCAGCACCGTATTCGCACGCCGTCGAGCTGCTCGGGGCGTGCCAGCAGGTTCGCGACGCAGATCAGGCGGTCTCGCACGTCCGCGGGGATGTTCGGGGGAAGGCTCATCTCTGCAACCACCCCGCGAGCAGTTCGGTGTCGCGGATCAGCACGTCGAGATCGCCACCGTCACCGCCGACACGGCACGCCTGCAGCAGATCGACGGCCCACGAACCGACGACGTCCTCCAAGTGCGGCAACAGCTTCCCCGGCTCGCCGAGGTCGTCGAGCACGGCCAGCGCGATCTTCTGCCTGGTCGTCAGCGCGCACTCCAGCACGCGTTCCACCTCGGCGTGCGCCATGCCGCGCCCGAGCCGTTCGCGCCGGAACCGGGCGTGCGACGCCGCTTCCAGGGCCGCCCGGCAGCACGACGCCACCAGCTCGGTCCGCAACGTCTCCGGCAGGTCCTCGTCACCGCGCATCGCTCGGGCGTCGTTCAGGCACCGTCCGACGGGATCGTCGGACATCCGCACCTGCACGACGGACTCCTCGCCGCGGCAGACCTCCCACACGGTCGCGCTCAAACGCAACCGCCGCAGTGCTTCGACCAGACGTTCGTCGTGGGTGAAGACCACGACCTGGCGTGTCAGCCCGACATCGGCGAGCACCTGCGCGAGGCCGTCCACTTTGGACGGGTCCATCGCCTGCACCGGGTCGTCGATCACCACGAACCGGAACGGGCTCTCGTCCACCATCGCGCGCGGCAGGAACAACGCGAGCCCCAGCGAGTGCAGCTCGCCCTGGCTCATCACCGCCAGCGCCGAGTTCGAGACGCCGTCGACCGACACGTCCAGCTCGACGTTGCGGGTGCCGCCGAGCCGCACCGCGCCGAGGTCGACGTTGCTCTGCTGCCGCAGGCGCTGCCAGATCCGCTGCGACTCCTTGGCGAACGGGGCGATGCGCTCCGACCGCAACGTCGTCGCGGTCTTGCGGATCCAGTTCTCCGCCTCGGTCACGTCGGCGAGCACCTCGGCGTCCGCAAGCGCTTGCTGCGCCTGCGAGTGCCACTCGAACAACGCGAGCGCCATCGGCCGCCACACCAGGTCGCGCCGGTCGATCTGCTCACGGGCGACGGATTTCAGCTGGTCCACAGCCTGTACGAGCTCTGCATACCGGTCGAACAGTTCTCGCCGCAGCCGCACCGGGTCGTCGATCGAGACGCAGTCGTCCCACGCCTGCCAGGCCTGCAGCGCCGTGGTCGTGTCCAGCATGTCCTGGGCTTCCTTCAGCACGTCCGGCGCCGGCTGGCACAACGCCCGTGTGGCCGCCACGGCCACGTCCAGCCGGTCGGCGGCGTCGTGCAGTTCCGCGGCGGCCTTGGCGAGGTGCTCGGCGCGGTCCCTGGCCTTGCTGAGCCACATCCCGTCGAGCCGGCCCAGGTCGCACACCGGGCACGACTGGTTGCCGCCGGACTCCTGCAGCTGGATCGCGAGGCGCAGGATCTCGCTGCACCTGAGCGAGTCCTGCGCGTTATCCGTTGCAACGACTGTTACAGCCCCTAACGCCAGATCGAGGGTCTCGCGGCACCGGTCGATCTCGTCGTCGGGCGGCAGCGGCAGGTCCACGATCTGGTGCAGCAGGTTCGTTCCGCTGCCGACCTCCGCGCCGAGGGCCAGGTCCGCGATCGCATCGAGGTCGGGCGAGTCGCTGCCGAGCAGTTCTGCGGCACGCCGAGCGCGTTCGTCGGCAGACGCTGCCAGTTCCGTGCGAACACGTTCACGCCTGTCATAGGGTCTGGCGACGATCTCGGCGAGGCGTTTGCGGTGCTCAGCGAGAGACTGTTGAGCTTCGGTTATAGCTTCTAACCCCAGCAGACGGTGTAGCGCTTCGTAGAGGTCCTCAGGCTGCGCGTCGAGAACGGTCCCCAGTTCGCTGTAAGGCAGAAACGGCCGGTAGGTCTCCAACGCGTCGTGCCATCTGCTGTCGTCGAACGGCGCGTCGTCCTGCGTCCAGTCGCCCTGCGCGAGGTCGTCGTCGGCCGCCCAGCGTCTTCGGATCGTCGTCCGGTCCGCCTGCCCGGCTTGGACGAGCTCCAACTCGACGGCGGTGTCGTTCTGGTGCAGGTTGCGCCAGCCCTGCCGCCACACGTCGTGCCGCGCGCGGGTCCAGCGGGCGTTGTAGCCGGTCAGCGCCAGTTCCGCGGCCTCGGCGAAGCTCGACTTGCCACTTCCGTTGCGTCCGGTGACGACGGTCAGGCCGGGTCCCGGTGCCAGCGGCAGGCGTGCCTGGGGGCCGATGCCCCGGAAGCCGCGCACCCGGATCTCCGACACGAAAATCCCCTGGCCGGGCCCGTCCGTGCGTTCTCGCGGCACCTCCTCCTTGGCCGGCACACCGGCGAGCGCGCGTTCCAGCGCTGCTTCGCCACGGCACGCCGCCAGCACCAGTTCCGCCGCACGTGGGGTGAGATCGTCTTTGGCCAGTCGCCCGGCCATCAGTTCGAGTAACCCGGCTTCACCCGCCACGGTCACATTTCCTCCAGCTGCCACCACTCGATAGGGCGGCAACCTAGGCACCAAATGAGACCTACTGGTGAGTACTCACACGATCGGGTGGTGTTACATAGGGTGACTAAAGTAGTCCGCCCTCGTTATGGCCCCCACACTTCCACGGCCCGGATCACGAAGTACGCGTCGGGCACGTAGGTGCCGTGCTTCGGGTAGGTGGTGAACTCGGCCTCGGTCGAGCAGTTCTCGCGCTGGTACACGCTCGCGTCCCTGCTCAGGCGGTTCACGAAGGATCGTCCGGTGAGGGTCAGCGGGATGCACTCGCCGGGGTTCGCGGCCTCCAGGTCGAGCCGCTGCACAGCACCTGTGTAGTCCGGCCCGGCCCACACGCAGAACTCGCCCTTGTCGCAGTTCTTGTCACTCTGTGCAACAGCGATACCACTGGAGGCAACCGCGCCCGCAGTGATCACCAAGGCGGCGATGAGGCTCTTCGTCGACATGGGCGCACCTCCGTCAGAAAACGAGTGTGCGTCCGTTTGGGTCAATCGGCGAGACGATCTTGAAGCGCCTTGGCGTCACGTGGGGCGTAGGCCTTCGCGTCGTTGTCGAAGTACACGAAGACGTCGCCGTGCTTGCGCCACTTCCTGACCTTCTTCGCCCACATGTCGAGACCCTCGTCGGTGTAGCCGCTGACGTACAGCTCGTCGTGGCCGTGCAGCCGCACGTAGACGAAGTCGCTGGTGACCTCTTCGATCAGCGGGTACTTGCCGGCGGCGTCCGCGACCACGAGCGCGATGTCGTGGCGCTTGAGGAGGTCGACGAACTCCGGCGTCTTGAAGCTGTCGTGACGGACTTCGAGGGCGTACCGCATCGGGCGTTCGGCGTCCGTGGTGGTGTGCGCCGGGTCGACGCGGTGGTCGTGGCGCTTGGCGACCTCGGCCGCCTCCGTCGTGGTGCGGGGGAGGCCCTCGAAGAAGCTGGTGAGCAGGTCGGCGTCGAACTGCAGCGTGGGCGGGAGCTGCCAGAGGATCGGGCCGAGCTTCGGGCCCAGGGCGAGGACACCGGACGCGAGGTAGTTCGCGAGCAGCTCGTTGCCGTCCTTGAGGCGCTTCATGTGGGTGATGAAACGGCTGCCCTTGACGGCGAACTTGAAGTCGTCCGGGGTCTCCGCGGCCCATTTCTGGTAGCTGGACGGGCGTTGCAGCGAGTAGAAGGAGCCGTTGATCTCCACCGAGTTGAGCTGCTCGCTGAGGTAGGCCAGCTCGCGCTTCTGCGTGACGCCCTTGGGGTAGAACTTGCCGCGCCAGGGTGGGTAGACCCATCCCGAAGTGCCGATCCTGACCTCGCCCATGTGGCTATGTTGGCACGGTGGACGAATACCTACAGCGCATCGGTGCCTCGCGGGACTCGTCGTTGGCGGAGCTGCACGAACGGCACCTGCTGAGCGTCCCGTTCGAGAACCTCGACACCCACATGGACACCCGCATCGTGCTGGAGATCCCGTGGCTGTACGACAAGATCGTGACGCGGCGGCGGGGCGGGTTCTGCTACGAGCTCAACGGGTTGTTCGCGGAGTTGTTGCGGGACTTGGGCTATTCCGTCGAGCTGCTGGCCGCGCGGGTGTTCAACGGCGAGGCGTTCGGGCCGCCGTTCGACCACCTGGCGTTGGTGGTGGACGGCGCGTGGCTGGCCGACGTGGGGTTCGGCGCGTTCTCGCTGCACCCGTTGTCGTGGACGTCGCGGGAGGACCAGCAGGATCCGTTCGGGACGTTCCGGCTGGTCGATCACGGCTCAGATGTCGACGTGCTGATGGACGGCTCGCCCGCGTACCGGCTGGAACGGCGGCCGCGCTCGTTGGCGGAGTTCGTGCCGACGTGCTGGTGGCAGCAGACCGCGCCGGAGTCGGGCTTCCGCAAGGCGCCTCGGGCGACGCTGGCCAGGCTGGACGGGCGGATCACCGTGACCAACGAGAAGATCGTGATCACGAAAGACGGCCACAAGACCTCAACTCCTGTCGAAGATCCTGCGGCCGCCTTCCTCGAGCATTTCGGAATTCACTTCCGGCAGAGCAACGCGTCCGGTGTCCTGCGCCAGTTGTAGGCGACGCCGGCGATGTGCTCGTCCTGCGCGCACTGGCCCTTGTAGTTCCCGTTGGCCCAGTCGCCGCCCTGGTCCGGCCGGTTGTCACCGCGGTCGAACCACAGGACCCGTGAGCTCGCCGCGGTGGCGATGGGCGCGCAGACCAGCGTGAAGTTCGCATAGCCGACGGCCGCGTTTCCGTTCGGGCACTGGAGTTTCGTGTAGCCGGACGCCCAGTCGTTGGTCACGTACTGCTCGTTGGTGACTCTGGTGGTGCTGCTCCACTGTGGACCGCTGACGCACAGGCCGCGGTTGCCCGTGTGGCTGATGCCGACGAGCTTCTCGTTCTGCGGGCACGATTCCTTGAGGAGCATGTTCCACCGGGTCTCGCGCGGGATCTGACTGGATCGTTGTGGTGCGTTGACAAGCCGGTTCCAGGCGGACGCGCGCCAGTCGTCACCGTCGTTGACGCTGATGCGGTTTCCGCTGGCGTCCCAGCGAAGCAGCGCCCAGCTGTTGCCGGTCTTGTTGGTGTGGAAGCCGACCAACGGCCAGTAGGCGAAGTCGGTGTCCGTGGCGATCAGCTGGTCGACGAAGCGCTCGAACCAGGCCCGCGCCTTCTGGTTGGACTCGTCGATGCCGCCGACGCCGAACTCGCTGATCCACAACGGCGCGGTGAAGTGCTTCTGCGCCTCGGTGATGTAGAACGCCTGGCGCTGCAGGACGTCCGTCAGCTCCTGCGGCGAGAGGTCCTGGTAGCGCGGGTCGCTCGTTTCGCCGGTTCCGGTGGCGCCGCTGTGGTTCGGCCCGGTGTAGCCGTAGAAGTGGGCGCTGTAGACGAGCTTCTCGGGGTTGGCGAGCGTGTGGCTGAGGAACCTGACCGGCTCCAGTGTGGGCCTGCCGTGCGCGAAGCCGTCGACCGGGATGCCCGTCCAGTTGATGCCCTCGACGATGACCAGAAGGTCCGGCGCTGTCTGCTGTATACGGTCTGCAGCCTGCTGTGACGCCTTGTGCCAGTCGTGGTCGTTGCCCCAACCCCAGTTGGGGTCGTCCCAGATGTTGCGGCGCACCTCGTTGTAGAGGTCCGCGCCCACGACCCGTTTGTTGGCCTTGTACCGGTCAGCCATGAACGCCCAGTCGTTGACCCACTGGTCCGTGCTCTGGCTGGTGTTCCACCGCTCGTTGCCGTCGACACCGCAGCACCACCGGGACGTGGTGGTGTGGTTGTTGAGAATGACGGCGAGATTGTTGGCGGTCAGCTCGCTGACGACCGCGTCGTAGATCTCCAGCGGCCGCTTGCCGTTGAGCCGCGCGTCCTTCAGCCCGTTGACCGGGTTGCCGTCCTTGATCATCTGGCTGGAGAACGGCAACCGGACGCTGTTGACGCCGATCTCCTTGAAGCCGCTGATGATCGTGGCCATGCTCGCGCGGTCCAGGCCGAGCGGAACCTGGTCGGCCTTCTCGCCGGCGTGGTGGTTGGCGGGGTCGTTGATGTCGCCGGAACCGTTCCAGGTGCCGCTCGCACCGTGCCAGTTGCCGGACTTGAGCTTGAAGCGGTCGCCGTGGGAGTCGACGATCCACCGTCCGCGCGTGCTCAGCGGACCGGTCCAGGACGCCGGTTCCGCCTGCGCGGGAGCAACGAGACTCGCGGCCAGGAGCAGGGTGGCCGAGACGCGAGTGAATTTCACGTACGTGAAGCTAGTGGGATGCCCAGGCGTTGCGCCAGGGCCTGGGCGTTTCCCGGTGCGGCGCCGTGCATCGTGTTGTCGAAGTAGACGTACGTGTCGCGGTTCCAGTCGCGGATCTTCCGCGCCCACTCGTCGAGCTGCTCGTCGTCGTAGGAGCTGATGTACAGCTCGTCGTGCCCGTGCAACCTGATGTAGGCGAAGTCGGCGGTCACGGCCTCGATGCACGGGAACGTCGGCGCGTCCGACACGACGTGGGCGGCGTTGTGTGCGTGCAGCAGGTCGAAGTAGGCGTCGGTGCGGAACGACTCGTGGCGCGGCTCGATCGCGTGCCTGCCCGGCGGGAGGGCGGCGAGGAAGTCACTCAGGATCGCGCGGTCGAACCGCAGTGACGGCGGCAGCTGCCAGATGATCGGGCCCTGCTTCGGGCCCAGTGCGAGCGAGTCGAGGAAGGTCTTGAGCGGGTCTTCGATGTACCGCAACCGCTTGAGGTGCGTGATCAGCTTCGGGCCTTTGACGGCGAAGGTGAAATCCGGCGGTGTTTCGGCGTACCACTTGCGGTAGTTCGACGGTGGCTGGAGCCGGTAGAACGAGCTGTTGATCTCGATCGTGCTCACGTGGCCGGCCAGGTGGCTGAGCCAGCGGCGTTGCGGGACGTTGCGGTAGAAGCCGTCGCGCCACTCCGGGTAGCGCCAGCCCGACGTGCCGATCCTGATCATGTCTGCGGGGTATCCCGGGCGGGCCGTAGCTACTCTGTAGCACTTTTCTTCGACTTGGGCTACATTGGTGCTATGCAGCAGCTCAAAGCTATTGGGCAGCGCGAACTCCGCAACGACAACGCGGAGATCATGCGCCGTGTCGAGGCGGGTGAGAGTTTCGTCGTCACCCGCAACAACAAGCCGGTCGCGCAGCTCTCGCCGTATCGGGAGGAAGCCATGTCCCGTCCGCCGCTCGGTGACATCCAGGTGCTGTTCGGCACTCTGCCGCCGGTCGACGCGGAGCGCTGGGAGGCGGACCGGAAGGCGGCTGACGAGGTCTTCGGCGCGGACGACCCGCTGGAAGACCCGTGGCAGAGGTGAACCGCTGCCTGCTCGACACCTGTGTGCTGATCAGGCTCGAGCGGGCGAACCTGGGCGAGTACGTGAACGCCCAGCCGTTCCTCAGCGCGGTCACGATCGCGGAGCTGGCGTTCGGGCTCGACACGGACGACCCGGTCGAGCGCTTCGCCCGCACGGAGCGGTACTACGCGGCGCTGCAGACGTTCGAGGTGCTGCCGTTCGGCGTGGAGGAGGCCAAGATCTACGGGCAGATGGCCTCGCTGGTGCGGCGTGCGGGGCGCAGTCCGCGGCCGCGCAGGATGGACCTGCAGATCGCGGCCACGGCGTCGGTCGCGCGCATTCCTGTGCTGACGATGAACGTCAAGGACTTCAAGGACCTCGACCGGCTCGTGGACGTCGTGCCGATCCGTCAGGTCTGACGGTCGAGTGCGCCGAAACGCCTTTGACGGCAACGGTTCGTCTCTAGGCTGGCGTGCATGATCTCCTCGGCGTTCACCTGCACGTGTTGCGGTCAGGAGCACGACGGCCTGCCCTTCGCCTACGCGATGGCCGCGCCCGTCTACTGGTCGCCGGAGCTCGCCGGGAAACCTGGCAACGTGCTCGGCGACGAGCACTGCTCGATCGACGGCGAGCACTACTTCGTGCGCGGCCGGATCGTGCTGCCGGTGCGCGACGCCGGTGAGGACTTCGAGTGGGGCGTGTGGGTGTCGCTGTCGAAGGCGAACTTCATCCGCACGGGCGAGGTCTTCGAGGACCCGGCCCGCGTGAACGAGCCGCCGTACTTCGGGTGGCTGTCGACGGTCCTGCCCGGCTACGAGCCCACGACGCTCAACCTCAAGACCAACCTGCACACGCAGGAGCTCGGCGTCCGGCCGTTGATCGAGCTCGAGCCGACTGATCATCCGCTCGCGGTGGAGCAGCGCGAGGGCATCACCCTCGCGCGCGTCCAGGAGTTCGCCGAGCTCGCGCTGCACCAGTGAGCACTCATGCGCCGCTGTGGATGAGCGGTGCCCACAGGTGCGGGCGGTCGGGGAACGTCGCGCGGAGCTCCCGCGTCACGGCGTGCAGCACGTCCGGGCTGTTGTCGGCGGACGGTGTGGGCGGCATGAGCGCGTAGAAGCGTTCGGCCGCGGTGGCCGCGGTCCTGTCGTCGAGCGGCCAGAGGCTCGCGATCACGTGCCGGAACCCTGCCAGCTGGAACGCCGAGGCCAGGTGGATGGACTCGTCGGCGTGCCGCCAGCCCGTCTGCCCGGTCGAGCACGCCGAGAGGTACGCGAGTTCCGCCTCGTGCAGCTCGAGGCGGTTGATCCGCGCGACCGGCAGCACGCCGTCGTGCAGGTGGAGCCCGCCTTCCGACGGTGTGCGGGGGTTCGTGCTCGCGTGGCAGGCGAAGTGCGCCCAGCTCGTGACCGGCAGCGCGGCCAGCACGCGGTCCACCGTGGCGTGTTCGTCGCCGATCAACGTGCCGGGGTGGCCCGACTGCGGACCGGTCGCCTCGGTGACCGTCGCGGGGAGGTCCGGCAGACCCGGGGTGTGCTGCATCGCGACGACGATCTGGCGGCGTGCCGACGCCGGCGCGCGTCCGCGTGAGTTCGCGAGCGCGCGCAAGGTGGGCGTGTACGAGGAGATCACGCGATCCAGTGCGCCTGGCCCGCCCGGTGGGGTGGCGGCGTGCAGGGGGAGGAGGCCGAGCCGGCCGGTCGGCATCCACCAGACGCGCCGCACCGGGGAGCCGGCGGGTGCGGCGACGTCCAGCACCGGGCCGACGGCCGCGTCCCACAGCCAGGTGAGCAGGTCTGACACGACCCGCTGGCGTCGCAGCTCACCCGCGAGCGCGCTGGGGTCGTTGATGGCGTTGGACAGGTCTGTCGCCCACGACGCGACGTCGGCCGCGGTCAACCGTGGCAGCGGCACGTGCACGGGCTCGCCGTCCGAGACGACGATGGCGTCGCCGTGCCCGCGACCGGCGTTGAGGAGCACCACGACTCCTCCCCACGGCCGGAGTTCCTCCCACGAACGCGGCAGCAGGAACCGTTCGTGTCCGGGGTGCCGCCGGATTTCGGCCAGCCGGGCGTCGTACTCCTCCCACAGCCGTGCGCGACGTTCGACCACGTCCGGTCCGAGGTCGAGGGCGTTGAGCCGGTCGCGCACGTCGCGGAACCGGCGGGCCAGCTCCGGGTGTGCGGCGGTGAGGTCGGTCAGGTCGGTTCGGCTGTCCAGCTGCGCGCCGAGCAGGACACCCCGGCTGTGCTCGGCCACCTGAAGCGCTCCGCCGGGGTCGCCCAGCGCGCAGTGTGCGCTGATCGCCTCGCCCACCAGCCCGATCCGCCCGCCGAGACGGTGCTCCTGGTCGGTGTGCGGGGTCTCGCGGGAGGCGACCGCCGGCAGCAACCGCACAGCGGCGTCCAGCAGACGGCGTGCGGTCTCGGGCTCGTCCAGCGACTGGGCCAGCCGGCCGACGGTCCAGCCCGCCATGATCCGGCTGCGCGGCGGGGCCGTGTGCAGGCCTTCCACCTCGCTGACCAGCGTCTCGAACTCGTCGCGGGCCGGCTGTCGCCCGGCGGCGTCCAGGAGGTTCTGCTGTGCGATCGCGAGACGGTAGACCCGCGCCGCGCGGACCGGGTGGTTCGCGGGTGTCACCGCGAGTGCCCGCCGGGCCGCCGCGACCGCTTCGTCCACATCGGACACCGAGCCGGTGTGCCGATATCGGGCCTGATGGGCGGCGCTGAGGTTCGACAGGCAGCCTCCGCGTAGCGGGTGGCCCTCCGGTATGACGGCGAGCGCCTGCCGGGCGAGGCCCGCGGACGTGGTGGCGTCGTCGAGGGAACCGTTCTGCTCGAAGCGTTCCAGGTGCATCGACGAGAGGTTGCTCAGGCGTTGCGCCAGGTCGGCGTGGCCGGCTGGGGTGGCGGCGATCGCGCGTCGTTGCGCGGCGATCGCGGCGTCCACATCGGACAGTGAGGGCGTTCGCCTGCCCCGCTCCAGGTAGGCGTTCCCGAGGTTGCTCAGGAAGACGACCAGCCGGCTGTGGTCGTCCGGCGTGGCCGCCACCGCGCGTTCGAGGAGATCGACCGCACTGTCCAGATCGGACAGACCGCCGAGAACCGCGAACCTCTCGACGTAGGCGGACGACGCGTTGTTCAGTCGCAGGCCGAGGTCGGGGTGGTCGGAGGGGGTGGCCGCGACCGCCGAGCGGCCGGCTTCGACGGCGAGGTCCAGGTCGGCGAGGCTGCCGGTGCGCACGTGGCGTGCCTGGTAGGCGATCCCCAGACTCGACTCGGTCAGCGCGCGTCCCGGGTGGTCGGCGGGGGTGAGCGCCAGCGCCCGTTCCTTGTGCGAGACGGCCTGCTCGAGGTCGGTCAGGTCTCCGGTGCGGTCGAACCGGTGGTGGTGGGCCAGGCCGAGGTTCGCCACAGCCGTCGCCCTTCCGGTGTGGCCGTCCGGTATGGCGGCCACAGCCCCCTTCCCGGCTTCGACCGCCCGGTCGATGTCGGCGAGGACGCCGGTGCGCTCGTACCGCACGCAGTACGCCGTTGTGAGGTTGGTCAGCCGGATCCCCAGCTCGGGGTGCCCGCCTGGGGTCGCGGCGACCGCTCGTTCCTTGAGCGCGACGGCGAGGTCGAGGTCGGTGAGCCGGCCGATGCGGTCGAACCTGGTCTGGTAGCAGATACCGAGGTTGGAGAGCCAGGTCGAGGTGCGGGGCGAGTCACCTGCCAGCGCGACCGCTCGCTCGCCCGCGTCGATGGCCCGGTCGAGGTCTGCCAGCCGTCCGGTGCGTTCGAACCTCGACACCAGGGCCTGACCGAGGTTGGACCAGCGGGCCGCGATGCCGGTGTGCCGGTCGGGGTTGGTCACCACCGCCCGTTCGAGGTGGTCGATCGCCTGGTCGAGGTCGGTGACCCGGCCGGTGCGTTCGAACCGGGCGAGCAGCACCGTCCCCGCCGTGCTCAGGAACAACGCCAGGTGCGGGTTGCCCGGACCCTCGGCGATCGCCCCCTGCGCGGCGTCCAGGGCTTCGTCGAGATCGGCCAGGTCACCTGTGCGTTCGTACTGGGAGTGGAACGCCGCCCCCAGGTTGCCGAGGAACAGCACCCGGTTGGAGTCGTCCCCGCCCGTGGCGACCGCCTGCCGGAACGCGTTGATGGCGTGGGCGAGATCGGCGGGGTCACCGGCGGTCCCGAACCTGGTCCAGTGCGCCACGCCGAGGTTGCCGATGAACGTGCTGGTGTGCGGGGACGCTCCGGCCAGCGCGGCGCCGAGGTGCTCGACGGCCCGGTCGAGGTCCGCCGCCTGACCGGTCATCTCGAACCTCGCCAGGTACGTCGCGCCGAGGTTGCCGCAGAACAACGCGTGATGTGCCCCGCCGGGAACCGCCACGCTCTGACCCAGGTAGCTGATCGCCTGGTCCAGGTCCGCCACCTGCCCGCTGAGGCTGAACCTCGTGAGGAGGTACGTGCCCACGTTGCCCAGGAAGGTGAGGTGGTCGGGGTGGCCGGTGCCGCCCGCGGCCAGTGCTCTGCGGGCCAGACCGATGGCGAGGTCGACGTCGTCGAGCGTCCCGGTCTCCTTCGCCCGGTTCCAGAGCCTGAGCGCGGTATCGGACAGGGACAGCGCGCCATCGGATCTTGGAGCCACGATCTGACAGTATCTTCCGGCGTGGATGTGGAACGGGCGGCTTTGACGAGTCTGTGCGGGGAAGTCGACGCGTTGCGCGAAGAGGCGCGACGGCATTCGGCTGACCGCGAGCAGTTGCTGGACCGGATTCTGACCGAGGCCGGCTCCCGGCGGCCCGTGCTCGGCCTGCTCAGCCGGTTGCTGGGCGCCGACCCCGACACGACGTTGCGCGCGCTGGGCGCAGGCCTGCCCGGGACGGGACCCGGCCGGGCGAGCGAGGAGCGGTTCGGCTGCCCGGACGGCGCCTGCGACCGGATCGAGGTGCCGCCGCCGGCGGGTGCCCTGCCGCGCTGCCGGGTGACCGGCCTGCCCATGCGACGGGCGTAACCGCGATGGGTGGGTTCTTCCAGGAGCTGGCCAAGGTCCTGGCCCAGAGGTGGCTCAGCCTGCTCGCGTTGCCGGGCGCGTTCTTCATCCTGGCTGCCTGGCCCGCCGTGAGTCTCGGGCACGCAAGGGCGTGGGACCACACGCTGCTGGTCCAGCGCGCCACTTCGGGGGCCACCGCGTTGACGAAGCTGCCGGCCGGCGCGCAGGTGCTCGGGGTGATGGCGTTCCTGGCCGCCGCCGCGGGAATCGGTCTCGCCGTCCAGGCTCTCGCCGGTCTGACCCGGCGGTGGTGGCTCGGCCAGTGGCCACGCCTGCTCGCGGCCCCGCTGGTCCGCCGCCGTCGCGCGCGGTGGCACAAGCTCGTGGCGAAGCGCCGCCGGCTGGAAGCGGACAGCCGGGAACCGCGCTCGCGGGAGGATCAGGACCGCGTCGACGCCGCCGCGCACCGGGTGAACCGGCTGGCCATGGCGGAGCCGGGCAGACCCACCTGGATGGGCGACCGGGTGCACGCCGTCGAAGCGGTCGCGCTGAATCGCGCCGGCCTCGACCTGACCTTCGGGTGGCCACGGCTGTGGCTGCTCCTGCCGGACACCACCCGGACCGAACTGGGCAACGCGCACGCCGCCTTCGCCGCCGCGGTGGCGACCGGCACCTGGGCCGTGCCGTACCTGGTGCTCGCGACCCTGTGGTGGCCCGCGGCGCTGGTGGCCGCCGCGACCGGCCTGACCGGCTGGGCGCGCGCCCGTTCCGCGATCACGGACCTGACCGCACTCGCGGAAGCCGCCGTCGACCTGCACGGACGTGAACTCGCCGCCGCACTGGGCGTCGTCGAGCCGGACGGATCCGGCCCGCTGACGGTCGCCGAGGGCGAGCAGGCGACCCACCTGATGAGGAAGGGCCGCTAACGGTCGGTGAGGAACGCCTCGACCTGGTCGAGGTGCCCGATGCCGATGCCTTTGCGCGGGTCGACCGGCACGAGCAGGGTGCCTGGGCGTGCGGCCGCCCACTCGGCGTCACCCCGCTGGAACTCGTCGTCGAGCCACGCGATCGGCCGCGTGCCCGCCCACTCGGTGATCGCGGGAACCTTGCCGTGCCGGCCGTCGCGGTGATCGGAGCCGCGGCCGCCGAAGTCGATCCACTCCAGCTCGGGCAGTCCGAGACGCGGTCCGATGAACTCGTTCGCCTCGTGCTCCCACGTCGTCGCCCACACCAGGTCAGCACCGGTCGCGGCGGCTAGAGAGAGCAGCCACGGACCGTGTGACGGGTCGAGCCACACGCGCAGCGGCCGGGAGAACCCCATCGGACGGATGCGGTGCGTGGTGTAGCCGGCCGGACGCCGAGTCGGCTTCGCCAGATAGGGATTCAGCGGGCCGTCGACGTCGACCAGGATCGCCGGTCGCGAGAACATGACCTGATCGAAACATCCCGACTGCTAATGATCCCGCGATTTTCCCCGATACGGGACACATGACTCTCACGGAGATCGCGGCCTGGTGCACGGCGGACCACGTGCGGGCCGCGCTCGAACGTCAGCTCGAGGGCGCGCTGGTGGAGGTCCCCGAGGACGACGACTCACCGCGCCGGGCGTTCAGCGAGGCGTTGCGCAGGTCGTTGATGCTGCGCCAGAAGCACCCGTTCGACATCGTCGCGATGGGCCTGCCGGACCTGCTGCGCTACCGGGACCTGGTGGCCGGGTCCGAGGTGACGCTGCGCGCGACCAACATCGAGGCCTACTTCATCCGCCAGGACGGCAGCGCGGAGCAGTACCAGCCGGAGATCGAGGAGTAGGGAACTCCGAACCCGTTGGCGAGTCGATCAACCACCCGCTATAACCGAACGCGGGGGGTGACGACATGCCAGAACCTCAGTGGGACACGTTGTTCAACGGCGATCCGGCACAGGTCGAACGCGGGGTCGACGAGTGGGTCGAAGGCCTGCGGCAACGCGCGGACCGGTTGCAGCGGCTGAAAACGCAGGTAGACCGGATCCAGGTGACCGAGACCAGCCCGAACGGCGCTGTCACGGTGACCGTCGACGCCACCGGCAAGCCGATCGACGTCCGCTTCGGCGACCGGGTGGGCAGCGTGCCGCCGCGAGAACTCGGGCCGCTGGTCATGGGGTGCATCAGAACCGCGCAGTCGCGTATCGCGCAGCAGGTGCGGGAGGCGACGACGGCCGCGGTGGGAGACGACCTGCCGGAGACCAGGCAGATGGTCGTCGACAGCTACCGGGAGAAGTTCGGCGACGCGCCGCCCCCGGAACGTCCGCGCCGAGGACCGGATGACGACTTCGGGGACGAGTCCTACGTCAGGCCGGGGTGGTGAGGATGACCGGCTTCGACGTTCTGCCGACCGAGCTGCGGTCGCACGCGAGCAAGCTCGACGGCCTCGCCGAGCGACTCGGCCAGGCCCTGCACGCCGCGCGCCAGGTGAACATGGACGACGCCGCGTACGGGAAGATCTGCGCCTTCCTGCCGCCGTTGATCAGGGACATCGAGCAGCAGGCCTACGACGCGCTCGTCGCGGGTGACACCGGCGTCACCGAGATCGCGACCAACATCCGGCACACCGCGGACGAGTACGAACGCCGCGATGACGACGGAGCGGTGACGTTCGGCGGCCTGAGGTGAACAACCCGCTGATCGCCCAGGAGGAGGACAGCACCACCTGGCACACCGGGATCGGCATCGCGGACTCGGCGGCGGATCTCAAGGCGGGCATCGAGAGCGGCAACTGGATCGACATCGGGCTCGGTGTCGCCGGTGTCGCGCTCGAAGGGCTCAGCATCTACGTCGACCCGCTCGGGTCGCTGCTCTCGGCCGGCGTGTCCTGGTTGATCGAGCACGTCAAACCGTTGTCGGACGCCCTGGACTGGCTGGCGGGCAACGCCGACCTGGTCGGCGCGCACGGAAGGACGTGGCACAACGTCGGCAACGCGGTGAGCGAGGTCCACGACGACTACGTCCGGGACGTCGCAGCGGACACCTCGGGCTGGCAGGGTGCGGCCGGCGACGCGTACCGGGCGGCCGCGGCCAAGACCGCGGACGTGCTGAAGGGCGCGTCGAGCGCCGCGAACGGGTTCGGGTCCGCCGTCGAGATGGCGGGCACCGTCGTCGGCGTGGTGCGGGAGTTCGTCCGCGATCTCGTGGCGGACCTGGTCGGGCGGTTGATCGTGTGGGCGGCCGAGGTGGCGGCCACGGCGGGGTTCGCGGCTCCGCTGGTCGCGGCGCAGGCGGCGTCGGCGGTCGCCAGGTGGGGCGCGAAGATCGGCGACATCATCAAGAAGCTGGTGCGCACGATCAACAAGCTGATGCCGTTGCTGCGGCAGCTCGGCGACGTCTTCCGGCGTGTCCGCAAGGTGATGGACGACCTCAAGAAGCCGGCCCGCAGGGGTGACGAGGCGCCGGTACCCGGCCAGACCGGTGGCGCGCGGCCCAAGAACGACGGCTCCATCAAGTCGTACGAGCGGACCGAGCGGTGGGCGGACGACGCCTACCAGTCGATCAGAGGCTCGGACGACGTCGGCGACGTCGCGCGCAACGTCGGTGACGTGCCACGGGCGGACGGCAGCCGGGGCTTCACGCCCGCCGAGATCGAGCAGATCAAGAAGCACGTCTTCGAGGACCTGCACCCGCTCGAGGGTGACGCCGGCGGTACGGTGATGGCCCGGTTCGACTCCAATCCGGACATGGCGGAGGCGTGGCTGCGCCTTCGTGCCGGGAGGCAGCGGCCGGAGGACGTCGCGTTGCTGGAGCACGAGCTCGCCGAGAGCCGGTACTGGCAGCAGAACCCGAACGCGTCGTACAGGGACGCGCACGCGGCGGCGAACCAGGTTTCCCGGTGGGAGAGCCAGATTCCGCCGTCGGGTGACGAAGACTTCAGCAAGCCGTGGAGGTAGTGCCGGATGGCGATGCTCGTGTACCTGCACAAGGAAGAGGAGACGGCGACCGCGGTCCGCTACCGGTTCCACACCGACGGCGGAGCGGTGCGCCACCTCGTCCTCGACAAGCAGGCGGAGACGATCCTGCCCGACGACGGCAACACCGACGGGGTCTTCCGCGCCGCCGCCGGCAAGCTCGCCAAGGCGTGGGGCAGCGGCCAGGCACCGGAAAAGCTGGTCTACCAAGCCTGAGCACACGGGAAAGCCCCGGCTCCGTCGAGGAGGAGCCGGGGCTTCACGTACGAGCGACCTAGGCGGGGACCGAAGCCACGCCCGGTGCCAGGAACCGCTTGCCCGTCACCTTCTCCGAGATGCCGGCACGGTCCAGGTACGGCGTGATGCCGCCCAGCCAGAACGGCCATCCGGCGCCCAGGAGCATGCACAGGTCGATGTCCTGCGCCTCCGCGACCACGCCCTCGTCGAGCATGATCCGGATCTCCTCGGCCAACGCCTCCAGCGCGCGGGTCTTGACCTCGTCACCGGTCAGCGGCGAGGTGCCGAACTCCCACAGCGCCTGGACCTCGGGGTCGACGGTCTGCTTGCCGGCGGAGTCCCACTGCCAGACAGCGCCCTTGCCCGCGGCGACGAACTTCTTCATGTTCTCCGACACCGAGAAGCGGTCGGGGAACGCGCCGTGCATCGTCTCCGACACGTGCAGCGCGACGGCGGAACCGACCAGCTGCAGCAGGATCATCGGCGACATCGGCAGGCCGAGCGGCTCGGTGGCCTTGTCGGCGACCTCGAAGGAGGTGCCCTCGTCGACCGACTTGATGACCTCGCCCATGAAGCGGGTCAGCAGGCGGTTCACGACGAACGCGGGCGCGTCCTTCACGAGCACCGAGGACTTCTTCAGCTGCTTGCCGACCGCGAACGCCGTCGCCAGCGTGGCGTCGTCGGTCTGCTCGGCGCGCACGATCTCCAGCAGCGGCATGACCGCGACCGGGTTGAAGAAGTGGAAGCCCACGACCCGCTCGGGGTGCTTGAGCTTCGACGCCATGTCCGTGATGGACAGCGAGGAGGTGTTCGTGGCGAGGATGGCCTCGGGGGAGACGTGCTCCTCGACCTCGGCGAAGACCTGCTGCTTCACGCCCAGGTCCTCGAACACGGCCTCGATCACGAAGTCGGCGTCGGAGAAGGCGGCCTTGTCCAGCGAACCGGACACCAGCGCCTTCAGGCGGTTCGCCTCGTCCGGCGAGATCCGCTTCTTCGACGCCAGCTTGTCGATCTCGCTGTGGACATAGCCGACGCCCTTGTCCACGCGCGCCTGGTCGATGTCGGTCAGCACGACCGGCACGTGCAGGCGGCGGATGAACAGCAGCGCCATCTGCGACGCCATCAGACCGGCGCCGACAACACCGACCTTGGTGACCTTGCGCGCCAGCGACTTGTCCGGCGCGCCGGCCGGACGCTTCGCGCGCTTCTGCACCAGGTTGAACGAGTACAGACCGGCACGCAGCTCGTCGCTCATGACGAGGTCCGCGAGGCCCTCGGTCTCGGCGGCGTAGCCCTTGTCCAGGTCGTTCTCGCGGGCCAGCTCCAGCAGTTCCAGGGCCTTCAACGCACCCGGCGCCGCGCCCTTGGTCTTGCCGTCCACAATGGCCTTCGCCCGCGCGACGGCGGCGTCCCACGCCTCGCCGCGGTCGATCTCCTTGCGCGGCACGGTGATCTCGCCACGCACCACACCGGACAGCCACAGCAGCGACTGCTCCAGGTAGTCCGCGGAGTCGAACAGCACGTCCGCGATGCCCAGCGCGAGAGCTTCCTTCGGCTTGAGCATCTTGTTCTGGTTCAACGCGTTCTCGAAGATCACCGTCACGGCGTCGTTGGCGCCGATCAGGTTCGGCAGCAACTGCGTGCCGCCCCAGCCCGGGAACAAGCCCAGGAACACCTCGGGCAGCGCGATCGCGGCCGCGTTCGACGCCAGCGTGCGGTAGTGGCACGACAGCGCGAGCTCGAGGCCACCGCCCATGACCGCGCCGTTGACGAAGGCGAAGGTCGGGATGTCCGAGTCGGTGAACTTCTTGAAGACCTCGTGGCCCAGCTTGCCGATCGTCACGCCCTGCGAACGGTCGGTCGCCTGCTCGACGGCCGTCAGGTCCGCGCCCACGGCGAAGATGAACGGCTTGCCGGTCACCGCGATGGCGGCGGGACCCGCCGCGTACGCCTCGTCGAACGCCGCACCGAGCGACACGAGCGACTGCGGGCCGAACGTCGACGGACGGGTGTGGTCCAGGCCGTTGTCGATCGTGATGAACGCGACCGGCTTGTCCAGGCCCGGCACCGAGATCAGCCGGGTCTTGGCAACGGTGACGACCTCGTCGGGGAAGATCGCCTTTGCTTCCTCAGCGGTGATGGTCACTTGCCACTCCAGTTCGGGTTCTCCCAGATGACCGTTCCACCCATGCCGATACCGATGCACATGGTGGTGAGGCCGTAACGGACGTCCGGACGCTCAGCGAACTGGCGCGACAGCTGCGTCATCAGACGCACGCCGCTGGAAGCCAGCGGGTGACCGGTCGCGATCGCGCCGCCCCACTGGTTCACGCGGGGGTCGTCGTCGGCGATGCCGAAGTGGTCGAGGAACGCGAGCACCTGGATCGCGAACGCCTCGTTGACCTCGAACAGGCCGATGTCCTCAATGGACAGACCGGCGCGCTCGAGAGCCTTCTCGGTGGCCGGCACCGGGCCGATGCCCATGACCTCGGGCTCGACGCCCAGGAACGAGTAGCCGACCATCCGCATGCCGATGGGCAGGCCGAGCTCGCGCGCGGTCTCCTCCTCGGCCAGGATGCAGCCGGTCGCGCCGTCGTTCAGACCGGCCGCGTTGCCCGCGGTGATCCGGCCGTGCGGGCGGAACGGCGTCTTGAGCTTGGCGAGGTCGTCGACCGTGGTGCCCGGACGCGGCGGCTCGTCGGCCGTCGCGAGGCCCCAGCCGTGCTCCGCGGAACGGGTCGCGACGGGCACGAGCTCCGGCCCGATCTTGCCGTTCTTGACCGCGTCGGCGTACTTGGCCTGGGAGGCGGCCGCGTAGGCGTCCGTGCGCTCCTTGGTGATGTGCGGGAACCGGTCGTGCAGGTTCTCCGCGGTCTGGCCCATGACGAGCGCGCTGGTGTCGACGATCCGGTCCGACAGGAAGCGCGGGTTCGGGTCGACGCCCTCGCCCATCGGGTGCCGGCCCATGTGCTCGACGCCGCCGGCGATGGCGACGTCGTAGGCACCGAACGCGATGCCGCTCGCCGCGGTGGTCACAGCGGTCATCGCGCCCGCGCACATGCGGTCGATCGAGTAACCGGGGACCGACTTCGGCAGGCCCGCGAGCAGCGCCGCCGTGCGACCGAGCGTGAGGCCCTGGTCGCCGATCTGCGTGGTCGCCGCGATGGCGACCTCGTCGACGCGCTCCGGCGGCAGCTCGGGGTGCCTGCGCAGCAGCTCACGGATGACCTTCACGATGAGGTCGTCTGCACGGGTCTCGGCGAAAATGCCCTTGGGACCGGCCTTGCCGAACGGCGTACGGACACCTTCGACGAAGACCACGTTCCGAACGCGTGCCGGCGCTGCTGGTGCGGCCACGGCGTCTCCTCCACTTGTGGTGACAACTCTGTCCACTCCGGCAGGGGGTGCGCGACATCCCTACCGGTCGGTAACGCCAACTCTAACCCTAGTTACTGGTGAGTAACCACAGTGGCACCCTTGTTCGTTGCGTCACACACCTTGCGCACGATCAGGAACAGCGGCAACCCGACGGGGGCCAGCAGGATCGTGATCACCAGAACGGGTGCCATGACCAGCGGGTGGACGTTCAGGCGACGCCCCTCCAGGTACATCCAGCGCCCGACGAACAGGTCCCACGCGAGCATGTGCGCCCACACCAGCGTCGCGCCCGTGTCGGTGCTCATGAACTTGGCCAGCGCGGGGAGTTCGGGCCGTGTCACCAGCGGCAGCAGCTCCGGCAGCACGGGGATCATCAGCACGACGTAGATCGCGACGATGGGCAGGATGATCAGGTACGACTCGGCGATCCTCTTCGTCCACGACCACTTCGGCGCGAAGATCATGAGCGCCCAGAACGGCGCGGCCAGCAGGAACGTCAGGCTGAACAGGGTGGCGGTCATGCGTGCACGAGCTCCTTGTTGTTGTTCTGGTTGGGCGACTGCCGTGCCCACGCCACGCCCAGTGCGGTCGCGACGACAAGGGCGGCGGCAACGGTGAGAGTGAGCGCGTCAGGCTTGATGAGCGACTGACCGCGCAGCGCCTGCCAGATGAAGAGCAGGGTCATGCCGAGGTAGCCGCCGCTGAGCACCCACGCGAGGCGCGCGTTGGCCCACCGGCCGGCGAAGAAGATCAGCAAGGGCAGCACCTGCACCGCGTGCATGCCGATGAAGTGGCCGATGCGCAGGTCGCCGTGGACGGTGCTCCAGCCGGTGAGCGGCATGTACGAGCCGCCGTCGGGTCCGCCGATCGAGTGGCTGCCGACGATGCCCTTCGCCGGGGACTGTCCGGCGCGCGGCTGGGTCATGAGGAAGCCGACGCTCATGCCGACGAGCGCGATGAGCAGGCTGAGCCGGACCGACCACTTCTGGGCGGCGTTGTCGAACTTCTTGCGGAACAGGATCACCGCGATGACCAGGCTCGTGCTGAACAGGACCATGGCCAGCAGGCCCATGGCGCCGAACAACGCACCGTCCAGCGGTGTCTCGAAGTTGAAGTGGCTGCGCTTCCCCCTGGTCACCTGCGTGACGATGATCGCCATCTCGGCGACGCCGGCCGCCGCGAACACCGTGCCGAGCCACCACGCGATCTTGTGCAGCCGACCCTGGAGCAGGCTGGTGAACCACGCCAGGGAGGCGCTGTAGAGCGTGAACGACACCGCGAACTTGAACGGCTTGAACCAGATCGGCGAGTCGAGCAGCATCCGGTCGTCCAGCAGCATGCCGAGCGCGGCGACCGGAGTCAGTACGACCATGGACAGCGTGAAGAGCATTAACGGGCGGTGCCAGTTGTACGCGGTCTTCAACATCGGAGCCCCCTGCGTTGGACCTTCAGTGAATGGATAGCGGCGCTCTCCGCTATCGGAAAGGTACACTATCCATATGCGCGTTGGCGAGCTTTCGAAGAGAAGCGGCGTCCCGGTGGCGACGATCAAGTACTACCTGCGCGAGGGACTGCTGCCCGCCGGCGTGCTGACCAGCCCAAATCAGGCCCACTACGACGACGAGCACCTTCGCCGCCTACGGCTGGTGCGCGCCCTCGTGGACGTCGGCGGCCTGTCCATCGCGTCGGTGCGCGAGGTTCTCGCCGCTGTCGACACCCGCGACGACTCACTGCACAACAAGCTCGGCGCCGTGCAGGAGGCGATCAGCCAGCCGGGCTCGGTCGAGCTGGACCCGCTCGCCGTGGAGGACACCCAGGCCTTCTTCGCGCGGCAGGGCGAGTCCGACTGCGTCGACGTGACCCAGAGCAACGTGACCCACATGCTGGCCGCCGCGCTGTCCGCGGCCCGCTCGGTCGGGCACGACCACTTCGGCGAGCTGCTCGACCCCTACCTGGAGGGGCTGAAGATCATCGCTCAAGCCGACCTCGACTACATCGCCCGGCAGGGTTCGCGCGACGACGTCATCGAGGCGATGGTCATCGGCACCCTGATCGGCGACACCGTCCTCAAGGCGGTGCGACGGCTCGCGCACGCCCAGGTGTCGCGCGCGGTGATCGGCGACGGACCCGGCTCCCCGCCCTCCTCCTCCTCCTCCTCCTCCTCCTCCTCCTCGGACTGATATATCGGCCGATATATCAGTCCGGAGCCGCCTGTGACCTGCATCTTTGCAATGACTCTTTGGACTTCGTCCGCAAACGAGTCATTGCAAGGGTGGCGCCGATGAACGCCGTGGCCAGCGCGAGGCTGACCACGGCGAGCGAGATTTCGTTTCAACGGTGGCCGTCAGGAGAGGCCGGTCTTCAGTAGGTGATTCCCGGGAAGGCCGCGCGTGCCTGGTCGAACTGGGCACGGTTGAACCCGCTGTTGAACGCCTGCTGCGCCATGCCGCTGAGGTCCCGGCCGACGGCGCCGCTCATGAAGTGGACGAACTCACCGGCGTTCATCCTGCGCGTGTAGATCAGGTTGCGGTTGTCGTTCTCCTGCCGCTTGGGGAAGTGCTGGTTGAGCAACCCGAAGAAGCGGTCCATGAACGCCATGGTGCTGCCGGTCTCCTGGTACAGCGGGTAGAACCAGTCGCGGAACCAGGCCGCCTGCCTCGCACCCTGCGGCAGATCGTCGCGGTTGTTCATGTACTGGTTGAACACCCTCTTCGCGTCGTCGGTGCGGCCGGACTTGCGGTAGAAGTCGTACTGGCAGATCTCGGCCCACTTGCTGTCGCCCCAGATCTCGCCGTACGCGGGGGACTCGTGCACGCCCTGGCTCGCGCCCTCGACGATGTGGCACTCCTCGTGCGTGATGACGTCGCGCAGGGTCGCGTTGTTCACGCTCCAGCCGTCGTCGCCGACATCGATCGTGTTGCGGAAACCAGCGAATTCGTCGAACCGGTTCACGACCGTGCCGCCGTGGTAGCGGCCCTCGTGGAAGAACGCGATCAGCGGCTTGGGGTAGCCGAACCTCGTGCAGTTCGGTCCGATCGGCGCAGGAAGCGGCCGGTTGACCGCGCAGCTGCCGTAGGTCTCCCGGTAGTGGCGCCAGACCTCGGCGACGAACGGGATCGCCCACGCCGTCTGCGATGGCGGCAGCGCGAGGAGTGCGGGGTCGAAGTACACGGCCGCGTCGGCGTTGCACGACACCCTGGTCATCAACGGCGTGTGCTCGGCGACGTAGTCGGTCACGGTCGGCGGGGCGTCGGGGTGGCACGTCCCGGGGTCGCCACCGATCGGTGGCGGGTCGAGGTAGACCTCGAACTCGTAGATCCGCGCCGTGGCGTCGTTGACGTTGAGCCTCACATACCGCGCGTTGCGCTGGCTCCACGTGTGCCTCGTGACGTTGGCGGTGTTGCCCGTTGCGGTCGCGACCGTCGTGAAGTTCGTGCCGTCGGTGCTCGTCTGGATGGTGAACGAGCTGGTGTTGCCTTCCTCGCCACCGGCCCCGGCGTGGCGGATGATCGCGCCGCCGACGGTCCGGCCGGCCTGCAGATCGACCTGCAGGAACCTCGTGGCCGCCGACGAGCACCACTTGTCGCTCAGGCCGCCGCTGACGCTGCCGTTGACGGCCTTCTCCGGACCTTCGCTCGCAGCGCACGGCGTGCTGCCCGTGGCCGGGCGGTTGAGGGCGAGGTTGCCCGACGGTTGCTGGCCGTCGGCGTCGAACACCTCGAACTCGTAGATCCGCGCGGTTCCGCTGCTCTGCTGCTCAGCCTGGGTGATGGTGAGCCTGACGTACCGGGCGCTGGTGGCAGCGATGTCATGAGTGGACACGTCAGCGGTGTTGTTCGTGACGCTCGTCGTGGTGGTCCACGTCGTGCCGTTGGTACTCGTCTGGATGGTGAAGGCGCGTGTGTTGAGGTCCTGGCCCTCGCCGCCCGCACCCGCGTGCCGGACCACGAACCTGGCGATCGTGGTGGGCGCGCCGAGGTCGACCTGCAGGTACTTCGTGGCCGCCGCCGAGCACCACTTGTCGGTGTTTCCGCCGGTCACGCTCCCGTTGACCGCCTTCGCCGGTGACTCCTCCGGCACGCAACTCGCGGATCCGCTGGCTGGTTTGTTCAGCGCCACGTTGGTCGCCGCCGCGGCTTGTGGGGCGGTGGCGACAGTCGCCGCTGTGGTCAACAGCAGGCCTGTGATGAGCCGGGAAATCTGACGACGACGTGATGATCTCTGCATCGGTAGAGCTCCCAATCCGTCGTGACAACGTTGTCAGAGCGGCGGTACCGGGAAGCTTACCGGTCCTGCTGAGGCTTGAAATGCGCCCAACGGAGGCGACAACCAGCCGAGAATTTCCCAGGGCTTTCTGGGCGTTCGGGCATAGCCGAAGCGCATGACCAGTGGTCGTCTTCGCGGCTGGTCAACTGATATATCGGCTTGTTCACGCCCTATGAGCTGCTGCTTAGCAATGACTCTTTGGACATCGTCCGCAAACAAGTCATTGCAAAGGCCGTTGCCAGCGGACCTCGCCGTCGTGGCGCTCGTCGGTGGCGGCGAGCCCGGCGGACGCGGCGACGGCAGCGGACGCGTGGTGGTCAGGGTGGATGTGGGCGACGACCGTGTGCACCGGCTGGGTGGCCAGCCAGCCGACGAGACCTCGTGCCGCCTCGCCGGCGATGCCTCGGCCCTGCCACGGCGTGCCGACGACCCAGGCGATCTCGGCGACCTGGTCCGCGATGGTCGCCTGGACGGTGCCGACGAGGCGGCCTTCGTCGCGCAGCGAGATCACCCAGTTGAGCCACTGTTCGGCTGGGGAGGGGGAGCCCGCGACCAGTCGCTCGTAGCGGGTGCGGAGTGCTTCCGGGGTGTACGGGGCGCCGCCGATGAAGGTGTGCAGCGCCGGGTCCGCCAGCACCTCGGCCATCTCGGCGGCGTGCTCGACTCGGAGCGGCAGCAGGTCCAGCCGGTCGGTGCTGATCATGCCAAAACCTGCCCCTTGCAATGAGTCTTTTGCGGACGACGTCCAAAGTCTCATTGCTAAGGGGCAGGTCAGCAAGGGGTTGGCCAGCTGATATATCGGATATCGGGTGTGCTGATGCCGCTAGGTGGCTGGGGTTGGGGCCGTTGCTGTCAGGGCCTTGGACGTGGCTTCGAGGGTGAGCTCGATCTGCCACGACCGGGCCCCGCCCTCGCGCAGCACGGTGGCCACGGACTCGGGGGACAGGTCGGCGGGCGGTTGCCAGCAGGTGCGGCGCACCAGGTCGGGCAGCAGCAGGTTCTCCACCGGGAGGGTGTTGGCCTCGGCGATGGTCGCCAGTCCCGTGCGGGCCGCGGCCAGGCGGGCTGCGGCGTCCGGGTCCTTGTCCGCCCAGCGGTTGGGCGGGGGCGGGCCGTCGTGCTGGCCGGCGGGCTCGGGGAGGTCCGACTTGGGCAGTTCGGCGGCCTTGCGGAGAGCGTTCATCCAGACGCCGGACATGCGGCGCTGGGCTCGTCCGCGGAAGACCGGAAGCGCCAGCAGTTCGGCTTCCGAAGCGGGGTTGCGGGCGGCTGCCTCCATCAGGGCGGAGTCGGGGAGGACTCGGCCGGGGGCGATGTCGCGGTCGCGGGCCACGGTGTCGCGGGCTTCCCAGAGCGCGCGGACGAGTGCTAGTTGACGCTGGTTGCGCACGCGGTGGATACCCGACGTGCGCCGCCAGGGGTCGGTACGGGGGCGCGGCAATGGCGCCGTCCGTACCGCCTCGAACTCCTCGAGCGCCCAGGCGAGTTTGCCTTGGCGCTCCAGCTCGGTTTCGAGAACGTCGCGCAGCTGAACGAGCAGCTCCACGTCCAAAGCGGCATACGTCAGCCAGTCGGCAGGAAGGGGGCGGCGCGACCAGTCGGCCGCGCCGTGCCCCTTCTCCAGCCGAAAGCCGAGCAGTCGCTCGACCAGCGTGCCCAATGCAACGCGTTCGAACCCAGCCAGCCTGCCCGCCAGCTCGGTGTCGAACAGCGCGCCGGGTCGCAGCCCGAGTTCGGCGAGGCACGGCAGGTCCTGAGACGCCGCGTGCAACACCCACTCAGTGCCGTCCAACGCCTGCACCAGTGGGTCTAGCCGTCCGCCTAGGGCGATCGGGTCGACCAACCAAGTGCCGGCGCCCTCCCGGCGCAGTTGCACCAGATAGGCACGCTGTGAGTAGCGGTAGCCCGAGGCTCGCTCGGTGTCCACCGCGACCGGGCCCTTCGCCCCGGCGAGCGCGTCAGCGGCTCGCCGGAGCGCAGCAGGATCGGCGACCACGGGCGGGACCCCATCAGCAGGTTCCGTCAGCGGTACCGGATCTGGTCCGGTTGGTGCGGTTGGCTCGTCGGCGGGTACATCCACAGCGGATGACCCTACGACGATCGCACCACTCACAGGTGTTCTCGGCCGGTTCAGTGCTTCAAACCGGTATCTAACGGATCACGCCGGCACGCATGGCCAGCGCGACCATCTGAGCGCGATCCCCGGTGCCCAGCTTCCGGCCGATCCGCGACAGGTGAGACTTCACCGTCAACGCGGACAAGCTCAGAGCCTCGCCGATTTCCTTGTTGCTCTGGCCATCGGCGACCAGCTGGAGCACCTCGACCTCACGCGCGGAAAGTTCCCGCGGTGTGTTGTCGGTGCCCGGCACCCGAGTACCCGCTGCGAGTACTGGTGCCACGCTCGGATCTGCGTAAACGCCGCCATCGAGAACCCGGCGCACCCCGTCGGTGACCACCATCGGAGAGGCGGACTTCAGGAGGTACGCCTGGGCGCCCGCCTGGAAGGCCGACCTGACCGCGTAGGGGTCGTCGGAGGATGCGAGGACCACGATGCGGGGCCAGCCCTGGGCACGGAGTTCCGTGACCAGGTCGATGCCGGTGCCATCCGGCAGACCCAGATCGAGGATCGCGAGGTCGCACGGTCCGGTTGCAAGTGCCCGCGCCCGAGCCTCTGCCACCGATGCGGCCTCATGCACTGTCCCGGCTCCCATTTGGGTGAGCCGAGCTGATATCGCCTCCCTCAGCAGTGGGTGGTCGTCGACCACCAGCACTGAAAAAAGCTCTTCCCGCGGGTGCGGGACCATGTTCGCCGGCAACGAGCCGGCTGGCGTGGTACGAACGGCCTGACCTAAGCCGACGGCAGCCACGTCACTACCTCCCTGGAGTCGGTCGTGCCCCCCGACCGGCACCGGAGACTTTCGTCCAATCAGCCGCGCCACTGATCGACCGAAAGTGGTGTCGTCTGGGGCAGCGTAGCCGCCCATGCGGGTCTACGGGACGATCAATCGGGTATCTATCCCTATTGAGTTGTGACAGATGGACTCATCTGTCACACGATCGGATGACAACTAGATAGGGGGAGTAACACGAGATCCCCTCATGACGACGTATAGGAGTTGGTTGTGCCGAGCCTGACCGGTCCCGAGCGAGCGCGGGCGTTGCTGCAGCGTGTGCCCCTCGTCGACGGCCACAACGATCTGCCGTGGGCTCTGCGGGAGTTCGGTGAAGGAACGGGCGAGGACGTCTACACGACCGCCGCGAAGATCGATCTCACGGAACGTCATCCCAGCTTGCACACGGACATCGTGAAAATGCGCGAGGGCGGCCTCGGTATGCAGTTCTGGTCCGTCTGGATTCCTTGCCGGCTGGCGGGCGACGGCGCCGTCACCGCCGTGCTGGAGCAGGTCGAACTGGTTCACGAGCTGGCCGATCGCTACTCCGATCACCTGGGCATCGCGACCACCGCCGCAGAGGCTGAAAAAGTTTTCGCGTCCGGGCGTGTCGCGTCCCTCCTGGGGGCCGAGGGCGGACATTCCATCAACTCTTCACTCGGAGTTCTGCGCGCCCTGCGCCGCCTGGGCGTCCGCTACATGACGCTCACGCACAACGACAACACGCCGTGGGCCGATTCGGCCACTGACCAGCCAGAACACGGCGGCCTGACCGACTTCGGCCGCGACGTCGTCCGCGAGATGAACCGCATCGGCATGCTCGTCGACCTCTCGCACGTCGCGCCGAGCACGATGCACGCCGCGCTCGACACGAGTGTCAAGCCGGTCATCTTCAGCCACTCCTCCTGCCGCCACGTTGCGGATCACCCGCGCAACATCCCTGACGACGTCCTGGTCAAGCTCAAGACCAACGGCGGTGTGGCCATGATCACATTCGTTCCGGACTTCGTGTCACCCCGTGTCGCTGAATGGGACGCAGCCCTTCGTGCGGCCATGACCGCGGCGGGCGCCGACCACGCCGACATGACCGAGCGCAAGACGTTCAGCGAGAAGTGGATCGTCGACAACCCGAAGCCCGGCGCCACGCTCGACGACGTCGTCCTGCACCTCGAGCACGCCCGCGAGGTCGTCGGGATCGACCACCTCGGCCTCGGTGGCGACTACGACGGCGTCCAGGCCCTGCCGGAGGGACTCGAGGACGTCTCGACGTACCCGAACCTGGTCGGCGCGCTGCTCGACAAGGGCTGGTCCGAGGACGACTGCGCGAAGCTCGCCGGGGCGAACATCCTCCGCGTGCTGCGCGACGCCGACAGCTGATCTGGCACCGGCCAGCCGATATATCAGTTCCCCCTACGGGCCCGGACGACGCTGACCTGCGACTTAGCAATGAGACTTTGGACTTCGTCCGCAAACGAGTCATTGCAAGGGCACGGGCAGCGGTGGTCGGGGAGCGGACAGGGCGGGCAGCGGACTGGGTGGGCAGCGGACTGGCGGGAAGCACCGGGCTGGCCGGGCCGGGTGGGAGCGGGCCGGGTGGGAGCGGACTGGGCGGCTGGGCGACTGATATATCGGTGGCTCGGGAGCGTGGCCGAGCACGAATGCGCCCGCCGCGGAGGTGGGGGCGGCGGGCAGGGGAGCGGGCTGGGTGGCCCGGCCACGGATATATCGGTGGCCCAGGAGCGTGGTCGAGCACGAAAGCGCCCGCCGCGGAACGAAAGGCGGCGGGCGGGACGGGCTGGGTCAGGAGCGTTGGCCGAAGAGGGTGACGCCGACGGGCGGGAGGCCCACCGCGGTGGCCATCAGTTCGTAGAAGGCAGTGCCGTGCTCGGCGAGCTCGCCGTCAAGGGCCGTCCAGGAGGCGCGCAGTTCCAGGTCGTCGGTGCGGGCCGGGCCGGCGATGTCGCCGAAGCGCGCGGACGAGGTCTGGGTGACGGTGCCGCCCAGGGCCGTGAAGCCGGCGCCCGACTGTTCGAGGGCCTCGGTCAGCCAGGACCAGCCGACCTCGGGCAGCAGGGGGTCGGAGGCCAGTTCGTGGTCCAGTTCGACCCGCACGTAGGCGACCACTCGCAGGACGCCGCCCCACGCCTCGTCGCCGTCCGGGTCGTGCAGGAGTACAAGGCGGCCGGTGGACAGTTCGTCGGACGGGCCGGTGACCTCAGCCGTCAGCGCGTACGCCCACGGCGCGAGCCGCTGCGGTGGGCGGACCTCGGTGAGTTCTATCTCGGGCCTGGTGCGAACCGACTTGAGCGTCCCCACCGCCCGGCGGAAGATTTCCGGCTCGGTCACACAACTGACTGTATGCCTCGCAATCCGGCCGGGTGATGGCGGCACGCCGGGACGTGGGACCATGAAGGGGAAAGAAAGAGAGATGACTGCACAGTGTCCAACTCTTCGGCGCCTCTTCTCGTGGCCGCGCACGGCGGCACCCCGTCGCACACCCCTGTCTGGTTCATGCGGCAGGCGGGACGGTCTCTGCCCGAGTACCGGGCGCTCCGGCAGGGCACCGCGATGCTCGACGCGTGCATGGATCCCGAGATGGTCTGCGAGATCACCATGCAGCCCGTCCGGCGGCACGGTGTCGACGGTGCGATCCTCTTCTCCGACATCGTGGTGCCGCTGAAGGCGGCCGGTGTCGACCTGGACATCGTCGCGGGCACCGGGCCGGTCGTCGCGAACCCGGTCAGGACGATCGAGGACGTCGAGAACCTGCCCGAGCTGCACGCCGAGCAGGTCCAGCCCGTCGCGGACGCCATCGGGTTGCTGCTCAAGGAACTTCCGGAGCAGGTCGCGCTGATCGGGTTCGCCGGAGCGCCGTTCACGCTGGCGAGCTACCTCGTCGAGGGCGGGCCCAGCAAGAACCACGAGCGCACCAAGGCGCTCATGCACGGCAACCCCGAGCTGTGGCACGCGCTGCTCGCGAAGATCGCCGGCATCACGTCGGCCTTCCTGCACGCGCAGCTCGACGCCGGGGTGCAGGCGGTGCAGCTGTTCGACTCGTGGGCGGGCGCGCTGTCCGAGCGCGACTACCGCGAGTTCGTCCTGCCGCACTCGACGCGCGTGCTCGAAACGATCACGACGGTGCCGCGCATCCACTTCGGCGTCGGCACGGGTGAGCTGCTGCCCGCGATGCGCGAGGCCGGGGCGGACGTCGTGGGCGTCGACTGGCGGATTCCGCTCGACGTCGCGGTTCGGCGGCTGGAGCAGGCGCACCCCGAGCTGCCGAAGCCGGTCGTGCAGGGCAACCTCGACCCGGCGCTGTTCTTCGCGGGCTTCGAGGCCGTCGAACGCGAGGTCCGCCGCATCCACGCCGAGGGCAAGGCCGCGGCGGGGCACATCTTCAACCTCGGCCACGGCGTGCTTCCCGACACCGATCCGGAGATCATCACCCGGACCGTCGAACTGATCCACAGCTTGTAATGCACGGTAGAGCGCCGCACGTCGCAGTCGTCGGGGGAGGCATCTCCGGGCTGGCCGCCGCGCACCGGCTGCGGATGCTGCTGGGACCGCAGGCCAGGATCACGGTGATCGAGCAGGGCGACCGGCTCGGCGGCAAGTTGCGGACGACCGAGCTCGCGGGCGTGCGGTTCGACGTGGGCGCGGAGGCGTTCCTGCACCGCAAGCCCGAGGCGCAGGAGCTGATCGCCGAGGTCGGGCTGCAGGACCACGTCGTGCATCCGACGGCCGCGAAAGCTTCAGTACACGCCGCGGGACGCACGCATCAGCTGCCCGCGCACACGTTCATGGGTGTTCCGGCGAGCGTCGAGACCGTTCGGCACATGCTGTCGTCCGAGGGCGCGCTGCGGGTCGAGATGGAACCGACGCTGCCGCCGATCGAGCTCAGGGGCGGCGACGTCGCGGTCGGCACTCTGATGAAGGACAGGTTCGGCCCCGAGGTCGCCGACCGGCTCGTCAGCCCGTTGCTGGGCGGCGTCTACGCGGGCCGCGCGGACGAGCTCGGCCTGCGCGCCACGATGCCGCAGATCGCCACGCTGCTGGACAAGGGCGTCGGCTCACTGCTCGCGGCCGCCGCGACGATGATGCCCGCGCCGCCGCAGCCACGGGCAGCGCGGCCGCCGGTGTTCGCCAGCCTCGCCAACGGGGTGTCGTCGCTCGTCGACCGGCTCGCCGAGGTCGCGAAACCGGAGATCCGGCTCGGTCTGCCCGTCCGGGTGCTGTCGTGGCAGGGAGACGGCTGGCGGCTCGAGATCGGTTCGGCCGCCACCCCCGAGTACCTGGAGTGCGACGGCGTCGTGCTCGCGGTCCCGGCACCGTCGGCGCGCAAGCTGCTGTCCGAGATCGCACCGCAGGTGTCCGCCGCGTACGGCAAGGTCGAGGTCGCCTCGATGGCCGTCGTCGCGCTGGCACTGCCGCCCGGCACCGAGCTGCCGGACCGCTCCGGCATCCTGATCGCGGAGGGGGAGCGGTACAGCGACCGCATCACCCCGTTCACCGCCAAGGCGTTCACGTTCTCCAGCCGCAAGTGGGCCCACTACGGCGAACCGGTCATCCTGCGCGGCTCGGTCGGGCGTCACGGCGAGACGGCGCTCCTGCAGCGCAGCGACGCCGACCTCGTGAAGGCCGTGCGCAACGACCTGTACGAACTGACGGGCGTCAGGGCCGACCCCATCGACTACGTGGTGCAACGCTGGGGCGGAGGCCTGCCGCAGTACGGCGTCGGCCACGTCGACCTGGTCGACACGATCGAGCGCGGCATCGCCCACGTCCCGGGCATCGCGGTCGCGGGCGCCACGCTGCACGGCGTCGGCGTCCCGGCCTGCATCGCCACGGCCGACTCGGCCGCCGCCCGTGTCGCAGCCCACCTGCTGGGCCGCGTTCGCCGCTGAAGCCGCCGTGCCAAGATGGACGTATGGCACGCCTGAACTACAACGAGCTCAACGACACCATCCGCTACACGATGTGGTCGGTGTTCCGGGTCGAGCCGGGCAACCTCCCGGAGGACCGCAGCGCCGCCGCCGCGGAGACCCAGAACTACCTGGACGCGTTGGAGGGCAAGGGCGTCGTCGTCCGCGGCGTCTACGACCTGGCCGGCCTGCGCGCCGACGCCGACTTCATGATCTGGTGGCACGCCGAGGAGATCGAGCAGGTCCAGGCGGCCTACACGGGCTTCCGCCGCACCCCGCTCGGCAAGGTCTCGACGCCGGTCTGGTCGCAGGTCGCCCTGCACCGCCCGGCCGAGTTCAACCGCAGCCACATCCCCGCGTTCCTGGCGAACGAGGAGCCGCGCAAGTACGTGTGCGTCTACCCGTTCGTGCGGTCCTACGAGTGGTACCTGCTGCCGGAGGAGGACCGCCGCAAGATGCTGGCGGACCACGGCAAGGAAGCCCGCGACTACCCGGACGTGCGCGCGAACACCGTCGCGTCGTTCGCGCTCGGCGACTACGAGTGGATGCTCGCGTTCGAGGCCGACGAGCTGCACCGCATCGTCGACCTGATGCGGCACCTGCGCGGCACCGAGGCGCGGCTGCACGTGCGTGAGGAAGTCCCCTTCTACACGGGCACCCGCGTCCCGGCCGCCGAGCTGGTCACGAACCTGCCGTAGCGAGGAGCGAGGAGCGAGGAGCGAGGAGAAAGGGCCGCCCGGAGTCCAGGCGGCCCTTCGCCCTAGCTCACCTTGTAGGCGTGGATCACCGTCAGCTCAACGGTGTTCCCCTTGGCGTCCTTCGCCGTTGCCTTCAACGAGGTCCACTTCGAGCCCGCCGGGTTGTAGACCAGCGCGCTGTTTCCGGCCACGCCCGCGTTGCGCCACGACTGGCCGTCGTCGTGCGAGTACTGCACGCCGGTGATGCGCACCTTGCCCGTGTCGCCCTGCGACTGGGTGACCAAACCGATGCGCTGCAACGTTCCTCGGGGCACCGCGCCGTTGTCGTCGAGCTTCGGCGTGAACCGCACGACGTTCAGCGGAATGGTGTCGACCACGCCGGGCGTGCCCTTGGACCTGAACGTCCACGCCGCGGACACCTTGCTGCTGAACTCGAACTTCGAGCTCCGGTCGAGGTTCGCCTCGAAGCGGAAGTCGGCCTCCGGCAGCGGCACGTTCTGGAAGGCGTCGCCGGTGTTCTCCCCGAGCAGCACACCGTTGCGGTACAGGGCGGCCCGGAAACCGTCCACAGTGGAACCGCCCTGGCCGTTGTTCGCGTCGCTCAGCATCGGGACGCCGACGAACAGCTGGGTGCCGGACCGCTGGGCGTACGGGTACGGAGCCTCAGGCAACGCCGGCGAGAACACCGGCTGGTTCTCCCGCTCCTGGTAGGTCTTGCCTGCCTCGTACGTGCGGTAGCCGGAGATGGTCTCCTCTCGGCTGCCGTTCGCGTGCGAGAGGCTCACGATCGACTGCCAGCGCAGGTCCTCGGTCGTCACGTAGTCGACCGCCTTGCTGCCCGGCGGCACCGGGTAGAGCGCCGAACCGCCGCTCAGGCCGTGCACCGACGTCGGGAACTCGCCCTTGGTCGTCACGGTGTCCGGCTTGACGCCGCCGATGGTGGCCTCGACGCGAGCCAGGTCCTTCTTCTCCGGCGCGCGGGTCAGCCCGTTCGGCAGGCTGCCGCCGACCGGGTAGGACAACCGGTAGTAGGTGTTGGCGTCGGCGGCGGAGCTGGCGTGCAACGTCGCCAGCGACGACAGCTCCTTCGGCGAGAGCGGCCCGCCGACCTGGGCCGCCGAGATGCCCTCGAAGCCGCCGAACGAGATCAGCCCCGCCTGCACGGTCTGCGCTCCGTACGTGCGCCGGTAGGAGAGCTCACCGACGAGGAAGTTGCCAGTGGGTTCCGGCGCCGTCACCGACAGCGGCTGCGCCAGCCGGGCGTCCTGCTTGATCGTCAGGTCGCGGGTCAGCTTCACGGTCGGCTGGAGCACCATGTCCAGGCCCTGCGGTGAGCTCATCGTCGACTCGACCGAGTAGGTGCCCTTCGGCATGCGGATCTTCTGGTCGCCGGCACCGAAGATCGCCTTGAACCCCCTGCTGTCCAGGCCGTCGATGAACGTCACCGCGTTCGCGGGGTCCTGCCCGTCCTTGGCGGTCAGGTCGATGGCGAGGGTGTAGCTCTCGACCTCGCGGTCGACACCGACGAGCGTGCGGACGGTGTGCGTGCCGGACGTGGCGATGATCTCGCCGGTGTACGTGGCGTCCTGGGTGCCGACGCGGGTGTCACCGGTGATGTTGACGGACGCGGTGCCCTTGGCGGGAACCGTGACCTTCGAGGCGCCCAGCGAGAACATGCCCTGCGGCGCACCGCTGGTCAGCTTCACGTCGAGGGTGATCGCCGCGTCGGTCGGGTTGGTGTACGTGATCGCCTTGGTCTCGGGCTTGTCGTCACCGTGCGGCCACTCGTGACGGCCGAGGTTGACGGCGACGACGTCGGCGGTCAGCACCTGGTTGATCGCCTTGGCGACGTCGATGCGGCCCGCGCCCTGGTCGAACGCGCTGACGCCCGCGGTCGGCTTGGCAGTGCTGGCCAGCACCGACTTGAGCTGCGCCGCCGTCCACTCCGGGTGTTGCGACTTGAGCAGCGCCGCGGCACCCGCCACGTGCGGAGTCGCCATGGACGTGCCGCTGGCCGCGAGGTGCTCGCCGTTCGTGCCGGCCTTGGCGGCGACGATGCCGACGCCCGGTGCGGTCACCTCGGGCTTGAGTCCGCTGTCTCCGACACGAGGACCCTTGCTGGAGAACGGGGCGAGCGAGTCGTCCCGGTCCACGGCGCCGACCGACAACGCGGCCTCCGCGGTGCTGGGCGAGCTGACCGTGCCCGTGCCACCCGCGTTGCCCGCCGCGATGACGAACAACGTGCCGTACTGGGCCGTCAGGTCGTTGACCGCCTGCTCCAGCGGGTCGATCTCCGGGGTGTCGTTACCGCCGAGGCTCATGTTGACGACCTGGGCGCCCTGCTCGGCGGCCCAGCGCATGCCGTCGAGGATCCAGGACTCCTGGCAGCCGTACTCGACGCAGACCTTGGCGTCGATCAGCTGCGCGCCCGGTGCCACGCCGCCGTACTTCGAGTCGTGGCTCGCGACCGTCGAACCGACGTGCGTGCCGTGGCCGACCTTGTCGGTGTTGTCGGGGTCGGTCGTGAAGTTCTTCTCCGCGATCTGCTGACCCTTGAGGTCCGGGTGGTTCTCGTCCACGCCGGTGTCGACGATCGCGACCTTCACGCCCTTGCCGGTGATGCCGCGCTCGTGGGCGGCCGGTGCGCCGATCTGCTTGACGCTGCGGTCGAGGCTCGGCTTGCGGATGCCGTCGAGCCAGATCTTGTCACCGGAGTCCGCCGCGGTCTTGAGAGCGGTCCACTCGGTCGACGACCGGGCCGAGAGTCTCGCGTGACCGTCCACGATCAACGGCATCCGGTCGCGGTACCCGAACTCCAGCAACGTGGTGACGTCGAAGAGTCTGCGGTCGAGCCGGCCCGCCGCCAGGGGCCCGAACGCATCCTTGGGTACGACCGTCGTGTGCCCGTCGGCACCGCGGTGGGTCTTGAACGTCATGCCCTTGCGGCCGTCGCCGGGCTGAATCGCGACGACCTGCTGTCCCTGTCCCAGAAGGACCTTGTCCCCGGTGACGAGGGTGACCTCGTCGATGGCCCGTTTCGCGTTGCCGTGCTGCGGTGCGGCCGACGCTGCTGTGGCCGTTCCCGCGGTCAGTGCCAGCGCCGCGATGGCGGCGCCCAGCACTTTCGCATTTCCGCGCATTCGAATCCCCTCATGGTTCGAATTTCTGCGCGCTGTGGTCCGCGCAGGCCGGAAGGCCTTCCGCGGCAAAGCGAAGGCAATGCGAAAAGGTCCCCCGACCCTTTCGAACGTATCGAGGGTGGCTGGAGTCACACAGGGCTGAACGGGCGATTCTTGAGGGTGTTCTGTTCGCCCGTCAGTTCGACCGCCAGAACTTCCAGCGCGCCTTGCGATTCACTGACAGTTCTCCTGAGGCACGGCACCATTCCGCGAACGACGCGGCATCCTCACGCGCGCGGGAGCCCGCGCGACGTGGGTTTTCCACGGCGTACGCGTCGAAGAGCGGCCGGAACCGGTCGCCGAGCTCGTCGGCGACGGCGGGACCCAGCATCCGCACGATGCCGCGGCGTTTCGACAGCAACGCGCGCCGTTCGACGCCGAGCCGTTGTTCGTCGAATCCCGCCGGGGCCGGCCCGTTCGCGAGCAATGCATTGAGCAGCGCTTCCTGCTGCTTGGCAAGCCTTTCGCGTGCGGACGAAACATCATTTTCGTCGATCATTTCAGCCACGGTGTTTGTCCACGACGGCGCGGATCGCGGCGAGTTCCGTCGCGATTTCGGTGTCGGACGGGTAGTTGTCGTCGCGTTCCAGCAGAACGCCGGGTGGCTTGACGCGCGAGCACAGTTCGTCGAGGACGCCGAGCACCTCGGGCAGCACCGCGTGGGCGTGCGTGTCGTGGTAGATGTCGCCGTGCTCCTCGCCGCCCGCCACGTGCACGTAAGCCAGGCGTTCCAACGGGATCTCGTCCAGGAACCGCTCGGGGTCCGTGCCGATGTTGCGGGCGTTCGCGTACAGGTTCGCGACGTCGACGAGCAGCCAGCAGTCCGTGCGCTCGACCAGCTCGGCGAGGAACTGGCCCTCCGACAGCTCGCCGTCCGGCCACTCCAGCAGCGCGGCGACGTTCTCCAGCGCGAGCGGGACGGGCAGGTTGTCCTGCGCCAGCTTGACGTTCGCGACCAGCACGTCGAGCGCGTCCTTGGTGCGCGGCACCGGCATCAGGTGGCCTGAGTCGAGACCGCCGGCGCGGACGAAGCACACGTGGTCGCTCACCATCGGCGCGCCGACGGCCTCGGCGATCCTGCCGAGGTGCTCGACGCGGGCCAGGTCGACCGGGTCCGCGCCGCCCAGCGACAGCGACACGGCGTGGGGGAGCACCGGGACGCCGCGTTCCAGCAGCAGCGTCACCGACTCCGGCAGGTGCCCGATGTGGAGGTTCTCGGCGACGACCTCGACGAAGTCCACGCCGGGCAGCCGTTCCACGGTCAGGTCGATCTCCGAACGCCAGCCGATGCCGACGCCCAGGTCCGTGATTCCCGCCATCAGTCGCCTCCTCCTCCGCCACCGCAGCTGCTCCCGCAACTACTACCGGACGAACAACTGCTGCTGCTCGACGAACAACTGCTGCTCGACGACGAACAGCTACTGCTACCACACCCGCTGCCGCAGCTGCTGCAGCTCGACCCGCACCCGCCACCGTCCGAAGAGGACCGCCGCTTGCGCTGCGTCTTGAGCGGCAGCATCTTGACGACGCTCTGGGGCAGCTCGAACAGGTCGCCGACGGCCTGGCCGCTGATCTTGCCGCAGAAGCCGTAGAGCGCCACGGCGAGCACGCGGTCGGTCGCGATCGCTGTCCGCAGGACCTCCTTGCCGGCGGTGGTGACGGCCTTCCTGCCGCGCTGCCACAGGCCGAACGCCAGGGCGATCGGCACCGCGAGCAGGAGCACCGGCGTCGACATCCCGAGCAGGAGCAGCAAAGCCGCGAGCGCCAGGGAGAACACCCACGCCGGGTTGCGGCGGCGGGGACGTTGCATCATCCCCTTGCCGAGCAGGTGCTGATGCAGCGAAGCCATCTCGGTGCTGTGCGCGGTCGACTGCACGATCGTGCCGAACTGGACCGGCGTGCGCGCGTAGCTCAGGATCCGCGCTTCGACACTCGTCGTCGCCTGATAGCTGTTCTGCTGCACAGCGGTGACGTAGCCGTCGCGCGACACCCGCACCGCGCCGACGTCGAGCAGCCGGGCCAGCACGGTCTCCGCGGCACGACCAGGTCCGGCCGTCAGGTAGCCGATCTCCTCCGCGGACAGCCGCGTCACCTGTGTGGTCGTCGGTGTGGCCATCAGTTTCCCCCTCAACTGCTGGAACTGCTGCAGCTACTGCTACTGCTGCTGCAACTCGACGAACTGCTGCTGCAGCTGCTACTGCTGCTCGAACAGCTGCTGGAGCTGCTGCAACTACTTGAACTACCGCAGCTGCTGGTGCTGTTGCAGCTGTTGCTCGAACAACTACTGCTGGAACAGGTGGACGTGCTGCCGCAGCTGTCGGAACTGCCGCCGCAACCACTGTCCGAATGGGACTTCCGCCTGCCGTGGTTGAGGCTGCCCGGCGCGGCGAACAGGATGGCGGGCGGCAGGCCGAACAGGTCGCAGACCCGCTGACGCCCCACCACGCCCCGCAGCCCGTACAGCGCCACGGCGTCCACCCGGCCGCGCTGGTTCTGCCGCGCGTGCTCCAGCGCACCTTTGCCGAGCGGTGTGAGCATCTTCTTGCCGCGCAGGAGGAACGCCACGAGCAACGCCACGACCGCGACGGCCAAGAGGTTCCTGTCGACGGCGATGCCCGCGATCAGGAAGCCGAAGCCGAGCACGAACAGCAGCACCCGCCACGCCGCCCTGCCGCTGTTCGCCTTGCCCCACCTGCGGCGGATGATCGCCCGGTCGGTGAGGCTCTGCCGCAGCGAGCCCATCTCCTGGCTGTGCGACGCCGGTCCCACCACGTGACCGATCGGGCGGCCCGAGCCGTTCAACGCGGTGAGGATGAACGCCTCGATCCGTGTCGTGGCGCCATAACCGTTCTGGTGGACGGCGGTCACGAGTCCCTCTCGGGAGATCCGCACGAGACCGCCGTCCATCAGCCGGGCGAGCGCGGCCTCGGCCGCCCTGCCCGGTCCCCCTGCGAGGAACCCGATCTCCTCCGCGCTCCAGTCCCTGCGCGGCGTCGAAGACTTGGCCATCAGCACTCCCCTTCACTGGTGCCAGTGCATCTTCGACGTGAGATCTACCCCTGGGTTCCTCGTGTTACCTGAATAGGACCGAACAACGGAAAAACGTCAGCCGCCGCCCCCGCAGCCGCCACCACAGCCGCCGCCCCCGCCGCAGCTGCTTCCGCCTGAACACGAAGAAGAACTCGACGAACACGAGCTGTAACTGGCCCCGCCGTCACCGCCGTAGCCGCCGCCGGACGTGCTGCCGGACGCCGCCAGCAACGAGCTGCGCACCGCGAGGTCCGGGTAGACGGCCAGGCCGCCGAAGAGAACGAGCCCGGCCGCACCCGCGTACAGGGCGTCGTCGGACGTGGCCAGCCTGCTGCTGCCAGAGGTCCGAGCCGCGGCGAGCACGCTGTTGCCCTTGCTCGTGCGCACGTGCTTGCCACGCCGGGTCAGCAGGAAGACGAGCCCGCCGGTGAGGATGAGCAGCAGAGCCAGATAGCCCACGGGCGCGCCGATCGCGAGACCGTTGACCAGGCGGACGACGCCGACCGCCAGCAGCACCCACAACAGGACGGATCCCTTGCGCAGCGCGCTTTTCGCGACGTCCGGGTGGACGACCAGGCCCATCTCCTCCAGCCGCCGGCCGATCGCCGTGACGGCGTCGTCCTTGGAGACCGAGGCGATCATCAGGCTGACGGTGCGGTTGGTGTAGCGCTGGCTGTCGGTGATGACGGCGCGGTCCACCGCGTTGAGAGAACTCGTGGCGGACGTGGCCTGAACGGTGCCACGCCGGGAAGTGCGAAGCTCACCCGCGGTGAGCAGTCGCGCGATGGCCGTCTCGACCACGCGCCTTGGACCGCCCGCAAGGTATGCGAGCTCGTCCATGTCCAGGGAGCGCACGGGCTGGCTGCTGTGGCCCGCCCGTACGCGAACCCGGACGATGATCGCGACCAGCACGGCCAGTGCCAGCCCGATCCAGTACAGCTGAAGGAACTCCGGTCCGGACAATCCCCAAGGCCTTTGCATGCGACCCACCCCCTGACTGCCCCGAAATGCTTCGGTGGAGTCCATGGTGTGGTCCGGGCCACAGGCCCGCAATGCTTGTTGACGAAGCCTTAGGGTTGTCCATCTTCTGTCACTGAAACGAGGCCATCGCTCACTCTTGGCGACAAGAGCTAGCTGGACGAGCCGCCGTCGACTCCGCTGGAGCCTTCACCGTCGGTGCCGAAGAAGTACATTGCGCCTCCCAGGTCGGTCCAGTCCGGTGGACCGGACTCGGCTCAGTCTCCTATTCGGACTCGACGAGTTTCAAGGAGACGGAGTTGATGCAGTACCGCTGGTCCGTCGGAGTGGGGTACCCCTCACCTTCGAAAACATGTCCGAGGTGGCTGTGACATGTGGCGCACAGCACCTCCACGCGGGTCATGCCGAGCGCGCGGTCCTCACGCAGGATGACCGAGTCTCCGGCCAGCGGCGAGAAGAACGACGGCCAGCCGCAGTGCGAGTCGAACTTGGTGTCGCTGCGGAACAACTCGGCTCCGCACGCACGACACTCGTAGACGCCCTCGGTCTTGGTCTCGGTGTACTCGCCCGTCCACGGACGCTCGGTGCCTGCCTGGCGCAGCACCGCGTACTCGGCGGGGTTCAGCTGGGCGCGCCATTCCTCTTCGGAACGCACGACTTTGGGGGTGGCGCCGACAACAGGTTCCATGTCCCTTTATAACGCGGGCACCCGTGCGGGGCTTCCCGGCGGCGTCCCGGTGTGAGCCGTCGTAAGCGCTCGTTAAGAAGTCGTTCTCGTTTGGATCAGAAGATGATGGCGAGGATGTCGCCCAGCGCGAACCAGATCGTGAGGATCACGCCGAGCAGGATCAGCCCCACCACCATGACGGCCACCAGTCGCTGGTGGCCCGTCGTGCGGTTCGCCGAGTCGGCGAAGTCCTGCACGCCCTCGAGGTAGCCCTCGACGGTGTAGCCGGGACGCTGGCGCTTCATCTTGTCCAGGTGCTTGGCGAACGCCTGGGTCTCGGGATCGTGCGGGTCGAGGCCGATCAGTTCCTCCTGGAACTTCTCGTTCTCGTCCTTCGAATCGCCCATAACCCCCAGCCTAGTGCCGTGGCCGCCAACCTTCACCGCATCTTCGACGATCAGCAGGGCACCTCGCGGCACCGGCCCCACGCCCACATCCAACCAGGATGAGGACGTGGGGCCGGCACCGCGATGCGCCCGTCTGACCGCCGAAGATGGGGCAAAGGCCGGCGGCCACGGCACTTGTCGCTCAGGATCAACTGGCCAGGGCAAGTGAGGGCTTCACGGCACCAACGGTTCGCCCGTGACCCAGCACCGGCACGGTCGCGAGGTCCTCGACCTTGCTCACGTCCACCCCGAGGCGCTTGAGCACCGCCACGATGACGACCGCGCGGGCGCGCGACGAGCCGTCGGCGATCTTCAACGCCACGCCTTCGCCGGTGGGCAGGCCGACCGCGTAGACACCCTCGGCGCCGTCCTTGGCGATGACGCCGGGCAGGGCGTCCATCAGCACGGTGACGTCACGGCCCGTACCGCCGACCCACTGCGGGTACGCGCTCATGGCGGCGGCCACGCGGTGTTCCAGGGTGCCGGCGGGAGCGCTGGCCAACCGGCCGAACGCGCGCGCCAGACCCGTGAGGCTGATCGCGAAGATCGGGGCGCCACAGCCGTCGACGCCGACCTGCGCGACGGGCTCGCCGGCCACGTCCTCGATCGTCTCGCGCGTGGCGACCTGCAACGGGTGCGTGGGGTCGAGGTAGTCGTCGGTGGACCAGCCGTTGACGACGCAGGTGGCGAGCATGGCGGCGTGCTTGCCGGAGCAGTTCATGTACTTCGGAGCGGCTCCGAGTCCGCGGGCGAGGTGCTGGGCGCGGGCCTGTTCGCCGATCGGGAGATCCGGGGTGCACTGCAGGGCTTCCTCGCCCAGACCCGCTGACGCGAGGATCTGGAGCGCGCCCTCGATGTGGAAGTCCTCGCCCGAGTGCGACGCGCAGGCCAGCGCGAGCAGTTCGCCGTCCAGGTCGAGACCGCTGCGGAGCATCGCGAGGGCCTGGAGCGGCTTGTTGGACGAACGCGGGAACGCGACGTCGCCGGGGCGGCCGATCTCCAGGCGCGGGGTGCCGGATGCGTCGGTGGCGACGACGGTGCCGTGGTGCACCGACTCCAGGAAGTCGCCACGCCAGACCTCTGCCACAACCTCGTGTCCCATGCCACCCCTCCTACATCCCGAAGACCTGCCCAAACTGCCAACTGTCGACAGTTGACAACGTGGCTAGTGTAACCAGGAGACGGCCGGTACCGTCCAGAGCAGGAGACGAAAGTGACACCTCCGACCCCGCTGCACCTCAGTCTGGCCGGGCAGGCTGTCGACGTCTTGCGCGAGCAGGTGCTCACTGGGGAAATCCCTCCAGGCTCGCGGGTCAACGAGGTCGAGGTGGCGCAGAAGCTCGGCATCAGCCGCGGGCCGTTGCGCGAGGCGATCCGGCACCTGGCGTCGGAGGGCCTGCTGACGCTCGTGCCGCACCGGGGCGCGTTCGTGCCCGCCGCCGACTCCGACGAGGTCAAGGCGCTGTTCGAGCTGCGCGCGGCCCTGGAATGCGCGGCGGCCGAACTGGCGGCGTCCCGCCGGACCGACGTCGACCTGGTGCGGCTGCACGAGGTGTGCGCGGAGAGCCGCCGCAACTACAAGGCCGGGCAGCCTTTCCCGTACCGGCTGGACCTCGCGTTCCACCAGACGCTGATCGACGCGGCGCGCAGCCCGCACATCGCCGGGCAGGTCAAGCTCGTGCAGCAACGCGTGGTGCTTCTGCGCAGCGCGCTGGAGGACGACCCGCCGCACCAGCACGCGTCGATGGACGACCACGACGAGCTCGTCAAGGCGGTCGAGGACGGTGACGCGGCCAGGGCGTCCACGGTGATGCGGCGACACCTCTCTCGCGTGTGTGCGCAGATGCTGACGAGCCTGAACCGCTAGTTTCGGGGTCATGACGTTCGGCGCCCGGCTCGTTCACCACCGCAAGAGCGCCGGGCTCAGCCAGGAAGAGCTCAGCGAGCGGTCCGGCGTCAGCGTCCGCGCGATCAGCGACATGGAACGCGGTCGGGCGAAATCACCCCAGCGGCGGACGACCGAAGCCCTGCTCGACGCCCTCGACCTCGACGAACCGGCTCGCGACGAGCTGCGCAGGCTCGCCAGGACGGGCAAGGTCGCGCTGCCGGGGCCCGTCTGGTCGTTGCCGATGTACGTGGCGGACCTCGTCGGCCGCGACCCGGAGCTCTTCACGATCGCCGAGAAACGCAGCGGTCTCGTCGTGGTCCACGGCGCCGCGGGGACCGGTAAGACGAGCCTCGCCGTGAGGGCCGCCCATCTGCTCGAGGAGCAGTTTCCGGACGGTCAGCTGCTCATCGAGCTCGACGGCTCCACACCGCCGCTCCAGCGGTTGCTCAAGGACCTCGGCGTCGCTGCCCAACTCCTGCCGGAAGACGCAGAGGGCCAGACCAGGCTTTACCGGTCGTTGCTCGCGGGGAGGCGCCTTCTGCTCGTGCTCGACGGTGCGAGCAGTGAGGAGGAGGTCCACACGCTCGCGGCTGTACTGCCGGGCTGCCTCACGATCGTGACGTCCCGACGGCGGCTCGCCGGGCTCACGGGCGCCACCTGGATCAGGCTGGGCGGGCTCACCGAGGAAGCGGCGCTGGAGCTGCTCGCGTCGATCATCGGACCCCAGCGCGTCGGAGAAGACCTCAAGACCGCACGTGAGCTCGTGCGGTTGTGCGGGACGTCGCCGCTCGCGTTGAGAATCGCGGGCAACCGGCTCGCCAGCCGCCCGCGCTGGCCGCTCGGGCACCTGGTCGAGCAGATCGAGGAACGCCGGCTGGCCGCGCTCACCGCGGGCGACCTGGAGGTGCGCGGCGCGTTCGAGGTCTCGCTGGCGCACCTGCCGGACAACGCGAAGCTCGTGTTCCGCAGGCTGGGTCTGCTGATCGGCACCCACGTCACGGCCGAGCTCGCCGCCGAACTGGCCGGAGTCGGCGTGGCTGAGGCGGAACAGGCGCTCGAGGAGCTCACCGACGTCAGCCTGCTCGACGCCGACGACCACGGTTACTCGATCCACGGCCTCGTCCGCACGTTCGCCAACGGCCTGATCGACTGTGCTGACGACGATGCGCGGCGCAAGATGCTCGCGTGGCTGCTGGAAACCACGGTCACCGCAGGAGTCCTCTTCGGACAGACGGGTGACGCACGGCGCGTGCACCCGCACGGCCAGATGGACATCGTGACGGCGAGACGGTGGCTGGACGAGCACCGCGACCTGATGCCCGAGATCGTCGAACAGGCTCAGTGTCAAGGCATGCACGACGACGTGGCGCGCGCGGTGATCGCACTCTCGCACTACGCGTCCATCGAACCCGGCCCGGTCTGGGAACGCATCTACCGCACCGCGCTCGCGTCGGCGCACCAGCCGTGGCAGGAGATCGTCGTGCTCAGCCAGCTCGGCTGGGTCCTCTTCGACATGGTCGGACGGCCGGCGGACGCGCTGGAGGTGCTGACCCGAGCGGCACGGCGGGCCGAGGCGACGGGGGAGACCGGGCACATCGGCTGGGTGTGGCTCGTCGCGGCGGCCTCGCACAGCGGGCTCGGCGACCTCGGCGAAGCGGAACGCGTGTGCCGCAAGGCGATCGAGTGGATGCGCGAACCGATGGACGTGCTCTACGCGCGGTCCGTGCTCGGTGTGTTGTGGCAGCGGATGAACCGTGCGGACGCCGCGGTAGCCGTACACACAGAGGTGGCGAACGAGCTGAGTGCCTTTGCTCGCACCACTTACGAACTTTCCGCGCTCGGCCGCACACTCGGGTGGCTCGGCCTCGCCCTGATAGACGCGCACAGGCCGGACGAAGCCGTATCGGCGCTGACCGAAGCCGAGAAGGTCTATGAGCGCGCACAGATGAAGTCGTGGCGTGCGCGCGCACTGCGGGGTCGTGCCGAGGCTCACCGGGTTGCGGGTCGGATCGCCGAGTCCGACGAGGACCTTCACCGGGCACTCGATGGGTTCCGCGAGTCCGGTGACGGCGTGAGAGAGATCGAGGCGTTGCGCGCGCTCGCGGACAACGCCAGGTCACTGGGTGACGACAGCGCGTATCAACATCATCTGCGAGACTCGCTGACGGCGTGCGAACGGTGGGACACGGACGTGACGCGCAAGATCGCCGCCGAGGTGCGGGAGTGTCTGGCCAGAGGGTGAGGGAATGCGGGCGACCACCTTCAGCGAGTTTTTGCGGTTCTATCGGCGCCGGGCGACCCTCACGCAGGAGGATCTCGCCGCGCGCACCGGGTTGAGCGTGCGCACGTTGAGCGACCTCGAACGCGGCCGCGTGCAGACCCCGCAGGCACAGACGGTCGACCTTTTGGTGACCGGACTCGGCCTCGACGACGGCGAGGCGCGGGAGTTCGTCGCGCTCGCCCGGTCGCCGGAAGTCTCCGCACCCCGCTCTGAACGCACCGACTGCGCGCTCCCCGCGGCCAAGGTTCTCGTTGGCCGCGCTCAGGAGCAACAAGACCTCGCGGAGTGCATCGGGCGTGCGAACGCGTCGTCGGTGCTGGACGTCGTCGTCGTGCACGGACCGCCCGGCGTCGGCAAGACCTCTCTCGCGGTCGACGCCGCGCACCGGTTCGCTGGCACGTTCACCGACGGCGTGCTCTATCTCGACCTGCGCGGCATGGACACCGCCCCGCTCACCCCGGAACGCGCGGCGGAGCGAGTGCTGCGGGCGTTCGGGGTGCCGGACGTGCGGATGCCGTCCGACGCCGACGACCGTTTCCGTCTGTACCGGTCGATGCTGCGTGAACGGACCGTGCTGCTCGTACTCGACAACGCTGCGAACGAGGCCCAGGTCCGGCCGCTGCTCGCCGCGAGTCCCGGCTCGCTCGTGCTGGTGACCAGCCGCAACGTGCTGGCGGGCCTGGACTGCCGGTCCCGCTTCGACCTCGGCCCGCTGCGCCACGACGATGCCGTCACGCTGCTCGCCGCGGCTGCGGGAGCCGAGCGGGTCGAGGCCGACCAGGAGTCCGCTGACCTCGTCGCGACGCTGTGCGGGGGAGTTCCGCTGGCGCTGGCCATCGCGGGCCACCGGCTGACCGGCCGCACCACGTGGTCGTTGCGCCACCTCGCCGACCAGCTCTCCGACGAACGCGAACGCCTCGACGTGCTCGCGGCAGGAGACGTCCAGGTGCGGTCGGCGTTCGAGCTGTCCTACCGCCAGCTCGCGCCGGACACCCGGACCATCTTCCGCAGGCTCGCGCTGGTGCACGGCCCGGACACGTCCGTCGCGCTGGCCGCGGTCGCCGCGGACATCCCGGCTGAGGACGCCGAGACGTTGCTGGAGGAGCTCGTCGACGCGTCGCTGCTGCGGCCGGAGCTTCCGGGCCGGTACTCGTGCCACGACCTGATCCGCGACTACGCGCGCGAACGCTTGCACAGCGAGGAGCCCGACCTCGACGCACACCGCCTGCGTACGCGCGATTGGTTGCTGACGACCGCAACGCTCGCCGCGTCGTCGTTCCACCCCGACGACCAAGGCGCGTCAGATCTGGCGAGCGCGGACCGCTGGCTCTCCGCCGAGCTCACGAACTGGCGTGCCGCGTTCCGCGAGGCGGTCGAAGAGGGCGCGCACGAGCAGGTGCTGGCGCTGGCCCGGTCGATGCACTGGTACTCGGACCATCGCGGCGCGGGGGACCTCTGGCTGGAGGTCTACTCGGCCGGTGTCGACGCGGCGCATGCACTCGGTATACAGGAGCAGGAAGCCCAGCAGCTCAACTTCGTGTGCTGGGTGTATACAGCGCGTGTAACGAACATTCCGCTGGCCATGGCGACATACGAGCGAGCCCTGTGCGTTGCCGAGGAGTGCGGTTCGGTGCTCGAAACGGCCTGGGCGCACTACTACCGCGCGGCCATCGAGACCCGCACCGGCAGCCACGAGACGGGTGTGACGCACGCTCGTCTCGCTGCCGAGCTGTTCCGCGAGGCCGAGTTGCCGCTGGGCGTGGTGATCTCCCTGTCGTTCGCGGGAGTGCTGCTGCAACGGCTCGGCCGATACGCCGAAGGGGTGGAGACCCACCGTGCGTGCGTCGCCGAGGAACGGGCGGTGCGCGGCACCAGGGGTGGCGTGGCGAAGGAGAACGCCGCCCAGTTGATGCTCCGGCTCTCGGACTGCCTCACCGCGGCGGGCGACATCGACGAGGCACTGGCCGTGACGGCCGAGGCGGGCGCGCTCATGGGCGACTCAGTGGCGAGCGTGCGGGCGTTGCTGCACCACACGCGCGGCCTCGCGCTGTCCACCGCCGGACGTCTCGCCGAGGCACGTGGCGAGCTCACCGCCGCCGCCGAGGGGGTGGCCGACCCGGAGGCCAAGGTGTCGGCCCTGATCGCGCTCGCGGCCGTCTGCGACCGGATGAACGACCACGACGCGGCCAGACGGCACAGGGTGCGCGCGCTCGCGGAGTCTGACGGCTACGAGTCGCCCGGCATGACCAAGCTGCAGCACGAGCTGACTGCGGCGCTCAGGCTGCCAGGGGTAGAACTGCCGGCGTAGAACCGTCAGCGCAGAACCATCAGCGCAGAACCGTTTCCAGGAACGCGTCCGCGTCGAAGTGCTCGGCGCCGGGCGGCACGAGCCGGTAGGTCGCGTCGAGGAACTTGCGCAGCGTCCCGGTCGGCAGCCGGAACACGGTGACGTGCAGGTCGGAGACCAGTTCCAGCACCAGCGTGCGGCTCGCGTGCGGCCGCAGCCGGACGTCGCCGATGCCCGTCGCCTTGGTCATGCCCTCGGCCAGCAGGTCCCTGCTCATGATCCAGGTCGCGACCGAGCCTCCCGCGTGGAATCTCATCGTCACCGCGAACGGGTCGTCCGCCTGGTAGAGCAGCTCGGTCTCGACCGGGGCGGTGGTGCCGCTCGGCCGGACGAAGTCGAAGACGGTGCGTGATGCGACCCGCATCGGGACTCCCTGAGGTGTTCGCCGGTGTTCAGCAGTTCTCACGTAATGGCTCCCGAATTGGTTCAAGGTGACCTGTCGCCTTTACCGATTCCATCGTGCTGTCAATGGAATTCACGGGGAATGCCAGACTTGCCAATGAAGGCCCGCCAATCGAGACGGACCTGTGCGAACGGGCAGACCTGCGGAATTTCTGCCGGTTCTTCTGCATGGTTCTTCCCAGCTCCCGGCGTTTTGCTGGAACACATGGTTGCCCCGTTCCGCCCTGGCCTCGTCGAGGCCGTTGTGCGCCAGGCCGGTGGCGTGCTGGCGGGCCGGGAGCGGGAGATCGCCGCGTTGACGGCCGCGCTGGGCGCTGGGCGGTCGTGCGTTGTGCACGGCGCAACGGGCATGGGCAAGAGCGCGTTGTTGTCCGTCGCTTCGTCGATCGCGGTGCGCAGCGGAATGCGACCGGTGCGCGGGCTGCGGGCGTTGTCGGGGGCAGGCACGTTGCTCCTGGTGGACGACGTCGAGCAGCTCAGCGCCGAGGACATCGAGCGGCTGGCACGGTTCCGGGGTGCGGTGGTGCTCGCCGGGGACCACGATCCCGAGGGCCTGGTGCCGGACGCCGTGCGGGTGCCGTTGCGGCCTGTCGGCGCCGACGCGGTGGCCGAGTTGATCCGCCGCCGGGCCGACGTCGAGGCCTCACCCGAACTGACCGCGCTGTGCCTCGAGTACACCGGGGGCGCGCCGGGCGTCCTGAGCGATGTCCTCGATCTTGTGGAACCCGCCGAACTCTGTGCCGATTCGTTGCGCGGATTGCGGCTGCCCCGTCTGCTGCGGGCCGTGCGGCGGTGGTGGGAGGTGCTGGACGCCGACGCGGTGACCGTTGCCCGCGCGCTCGCGGTGCTGGGGAATGCGCCGTTGGACCTGCTGTGCGAGGTCGCCGGAATGGGGTCGTGCGACACGCTCGCCGCTTTTGAGCGGCTATTGGACGCTCGCCTTGTCGCCGGCGAACCGATGCGTCTCCGGACGCCCGCGCTGAGCCGTGCGGTCTGGCATGAAATGGCACCTGGTTCGCGGGAACGCCTGCACCGCGCGGCCGCGGGAACGATGCACCGCCGAGCGGATCCGGCGACCGCGGTGGCCGAGCACCTCGTGGCGTGCGCTGACCCTGTCGGGACGCGGTGGGCGGCGCCGGTGTTGCGCACGGCGGCCCGGCTGCACAGGGCGGCGGCGCGGCCCGAGCAGGCGATCCGGTGCCTGCGGGCGGCGCTGCGCGAGCCGATGAGCCGTCAGGTCGCGGCCCAGGTGGCGATCGGGATGGCGGACCTTCATCTGAGGTGCGGGATGGCGCCCAGGGCCGACGAGTTGGCGCGGTGCTGGCAGCGGCTTTCCGCCGAGGGGAACCCGGACGGTGCCCTGGACCGGCTCGCCGCCGTGGTGCTGGACTGGCAGTGCGACGAGGACGTTCTCGGTGTGCCCGCCGGTGACGAAGGGCCGCCGGAGTCGTTCCGGGCGGTCGCGATGGCCATGAGTCCGTTGAGCGAGCGGGAGGTCGTCGACTCACCGGTCGCGCCCGCGTTGCGCGCGTTCTGGTCGGGCGAGGGTGCCGAGCAGGTGTTCGGCGACCTGCCGAAGCACGCGATGCCGTCGTTCGTCCTTGCGGGGCTTGGACTTCTGCGCGGTGGGTCCCCGCGCGTCCTGCTGGATCTCGCGCCGCGGGACCGGCTCGTGGGCACGGAGAACGACTGGCTGGTCGCCCTGGAGATGTGGGCGCACGGGGCGAACGGTCGTCACGCCGAGGTGTTCCGGCTCATGAACTCGTTGGCGGAGCACGTTTCCCCGGCACGAGGCTGTGCGGCTCTGGCGGCAGCGGCGTTCGTGGCGTCCTGTGTGGACTGCGGACGGCTCGGCGAGGCGCGGGAGATGTTGGTGCGGCTGGGTTACACGGGCACGTTGTCACCCGCGTGGGTGTGCACGGTGCTGCTGCACCAGCGGGCGCGCCTGCAGCTCGCCCTGGGTGCGCCGCGGGCCGCGTTGGCCGACGCGGAACGTGCCGGAGTCGCCGAGCTGGTGGAGCAGGCGCGGGCGGCGTTGGTCGAGCGGCCCGCACTTGTGCGCTGTGGCGCGTGGGGGAAGCTCACGCCGCACGAGTCGCGGATCGTCGAGCTGGCGCTGGAAGGGGAGACGAACCGGGAGATCGCCACACGGTTCAACGTGACCCAGCGCGCCGTCGAGCTGCATCTGACCCGCGTCTACCGCAAGGCCGGAATCAGCAGGCGGGTGCAGCTGTCCTCGGTCTTCGGAGCCATTTGAGACTCGTTGTCACCCAAACGGAGGTGAACCGGGTGCTGTGATCTCGTCGTTCTTTGCCAGCAACAGCAACGAAACGACGGGAGCCCTCACGATGTCCGGCCACCACGACAACGCTCCGCAGCGCACCCCGATCGTGCCCGCCGCACCCGAGCACGACGTGCACGACGTGCTGCAGGGCACGATCACGTGGGACCAGTACCACGCTTCCCGCGCGGCCTAGAGCAGACCCGAGCGGATGGCCCACGCCACGGCGTGCACCCGGTTGCGCAGCCCGAACCGTTCCAGCAGCTGGTGCAGCGCGTACTTCACGGTCCGCTCCGAGCAGAACAGCCGCGCGGCGACCTCCGCGATCGTCGCGCCGTCGGCCAGCAGCCGCAGCAGTTGCAGGTCACGGTCGTTCAGCACCGCCGACCGCTCCTGCACCGACTGGCCGGCGACGAGGATCTTGATCAGGCGTTCGGCGTTGACGTCCGCGCGCCGCAAGGGGTTCGCGAGCCCGGCCTGAGCGGCGATCGACGGCGTGAGGTCGTGCACCCGTGCCGCGATCACCACGATCCTCGACGAGCCGATGGCCCGCAGCCGTGCCGCCTGCTGCGCGCACAGCTCGTTCACGACAGCGAGTAAGACTTGCGCGTCCGTGCGTTCCTGCACCACACGCACGCGCGGTGATGTCTTCAACAGGTGCGTCACACCGGCCGCGCTGATCAGGTCTCGGGACTCCACCGCAACGCGGACCGGGTCGAATCCGGTGTCCACGGTCGCCAGGGCACTACTCATGGTGCGATCGTGCGTACTTTCAGCGGCCGTCCACTTCGGAAAACCGAACCCATCCGATGATTACCTGTTTCTCGCGCGTCGACGTGCGGAACTCACCGGTCGGCCAGTGCTCGATCCTGAGCTCGTCTCCCGGGAGCACCGGGGCGGTGAAGCGGGCGTGCAGCTCGGTGAAGTTCTTGCCGCGCACGGTGATTCCGAGCGTGCACAGGCCGTGCAGGATCGGTCTGGGGAATCCGGCCCGTTTCGCGAACTCCTCGTCGTGGTGCATCGGGTTCACGTCGCCCGTTTCGCAGTACCTGAGTGCCTGGTCGGTCTTCGTGCTGAAGAAGCTGACCTCGGGCTCGGTGCCGGGGACCGCGAACGTCCGGTTTTCGCCGCGTTCGCCGCCGAAACCGCCCTCGCCCTTGAGGAAGCACGACGAGCGGGTCTTCGCGAACTCCGACTCCCAGGTGCTGACGACCAGAGCTCCCGAGCCCTTGTCGTAGATGTCGGTGACGGTCTTGGTGACGACCGCCGAGCCGTGCCGGGGGAGCGGCTTGTGCAGCCACAGCGACTGTTCGGCGTGCAGGACCTGGGTCATGTCGGCGCCGGTCAGCCCCAGTTGCGGGCCGCCGTGCTGCAGCAACGGGATGGCGAACGCGGGGGAGTAGCCGCCGGTCGCCGCCGCGTACACCTCGGCGTCGTCGGCCGACCAGGTGCGGACCTGTCGTTCGACGACGCCGAGGATGTCGTGCTGGAGCATTCACCCAAGATAGAACTATCCGAGCGTGCCCCGGATGTTCGCGTGGCCCTTGAGGAGGTTGCGGGCGATCGTGCGGCGCTGGATCTCGTCGGTGCCCTCGTAGATCCGCAGCAGCCGCAGCTCGCGGTACCAGCGCTCGATCGGCAGCTCGCGCGTGTAGCCCATGCCGCCGTGGATCTGCAGGACGCGGTCGACGATCTCGTTGGCCTTGATGCCGCCGTAGAGCTTCGCGATGGACTGCGCCTGCCGCGAGTCCTGCTTCTGGTCGACGAGCCACGCGGCGTGCAGCACGAGCCAGCGCAGTGCCTCGATCTCGACCGCGGAGTCCGCGATCATCCACTGGATCGCCTGGTACTCGGCGATGGGCTGCCCGAAGGTGACGCGGTTCTTGGCCTGCTCGATCGCCATCTCGACGAGCCGCTCGACACTGCCCAGCGCACGGGCGGGCAGCAGGTAGCGGCCCTGGCCGATCCACTGCATCGCCAGGTTGAAGCCCTTGCCGAGCTCGCCGAGGATGTTCTCCTCCGGCACCCGCACGTTGTCGAACACGAGCGCCGCCGGGCCCCACTGGCCCATGGTCGGGATGGGCTCGGACTTCCAGCCCATGTCGCGGTCGACGAGGAAGCACGTGACGCCGCCGTCGGCGCCCTTCTCCTTGTCGGTGATGGCGAAGACCATCACGAAGTCGGCCTCGTTGCCCTGCGTGATGAACGTCTTCTCGCCGTTGATCACCCACTCGCTGCCGTCCTTGACGGCGGTCGTGCGGATGGCCTTGGCGTCACTGCCGGCGCCGGGCTCGGTGATCGCGAAGCACGACACGCGCTCGCCGGAGATCGTCGGCAGCAGGTAGCGCTGCTTCTGCTCCTCGTTGCCGTGGAACAGGATGTTGTCCGCGTAGCCGCCGAACCGGAACGGGACGAAGCTGCGGCCGAGCTCGCCCTCGATGAGCGCGGTCATCATCGCGCCGAGGCCCATGCCGCCGTACTCCTGCGGCGTGTTCACGCCGAAGAACCCGGCCTGCTTCGCCTTGTCCTGCAGCGCCTTGAGCTCTTCCTTCGGCAGACCCGGCTGGCCGGCCCGTTCGCGGCGCAGCACCTCGGGCTCCAGCGGGATGATCTCCTTGCGCACGAAGGTCCGCACCCAGTCGCGGATCTCCTTCTGCTCTTCGTCGAGCGTGAAGTCCATTTCTGCCCTTTCAGATGAACGCGTTGATGCCCGTCAGCGCTCGGCCGATGAGCAGTTTCTGGATCTGGCTGGTGCCCTCGTAGAGGGTGGTGACGCGGGCGTCGCGGAGGTACTTGCCCACGGGGTACTCGTCGATGTAGCCGTAGCCGCCGAAGACCTGGATGGCGTTGTTGGCGACTTTCACGGCCGCTTCGCTGGCGTAGAGCTTGGCCATGCTGGCCTCGGTGCTGAACGGCTGGCCGCGGTCGGCGAGGTCGGCGACGCGCCAGGTCAGCAGCCTCGCGGCGTCGGTTTCCACGGCCATGTCGGCCAGGAGTTCCTGGACCAGCTGGAAGCCCGCGATGGGCTTGCCGAACTGTTCGCGTTCCTTGGCGTACTTCAGCGCCGCCTCGAGCGCACCTCTCGCCGCTCCGACACAGCCTGCCGCCACCGACATGCGGCCTTTGTCGAGCGCCTGCATCGCGAGCTTGAAGCCTTCTTCGCTGAGCAGGGCGTCGTGGGGGACGTGGACGTCTTCGAGGGTGATCTCCGCGGTGGCCTGGCCGCGCATGCCGAGCTTGCCCTTGATCTCGGTGGCGGTGAAGCCTTCGGCGTTCGTGGGAACCAGGAAGGCGCTGATGCCCTTCGGACCTGGGCCTCCGGTGCGCGCGAACACCAGCGCGACGTCCGCCCACGTGCCGTTGGTAATGAAGACCTTGCGGCCGTTGAGCACCCAGCCGTCGTCCGTCTTCGTGGCCTTGGTGACGAGGCTGCCCGCGTCGCTGCCGGTGCCGGGTTCGGTGAGGGCGAAGCAGCCGACCCGGGTTCCGCTCGTGAGGCCGGGCAGCCAGCGTTGCTTCTGCTCTTCGGTGCCGTGCTTCGCGATCGACTTGGCGACCAGCCCGAGCGAGACCGAGATGATGCCTCTCACCGCGGAGTCGCCGCGCGCGACCTCTTCGAGCACCAGGCAGTACGCCAGGTTGTCGCCGCCGGACCCGCCGTAGCGCTCGTCGATGCCGAGCCCGAGGAACCCGACCTCGCCGAGCGCGGGGACCAGCTCTTTGTCGATGGCCTCCTCGCGGTCCCAGCGTGTCGCGTTGGGGACGATGCGCTCGTCAGTGAAGCGCCGCGCCAGCTCTTGGAGCTGCCGGTGTTCGTCCGAAAGCGTCAAGTCCACAGGCCCTCCCGATTAACCGAACAGTGTTAGGTTAACCCACATGCCCCGGCCGAGCACCCCTCTGTTGAGTCCCGATCGCATACGGTCGACCGCTCTGGCCATCATCGACCGTGACGGCCTCGACGGCCTCTCGATGCGCAAGCTGGCTGCTGAGCTGGGTGTTCAAGCTGCCTCGCTGTACGGGCACGTCCGCACCAAGGATCAGCTGCTCAATGAAATCGCATCCTCCATATTGTCTACAGTCGACGTCTCGGGCTTCGACGTCGACTGGCGGGAAGGTCTTCTCCGGTGCGCGCGCTCGTACCGTGCGGCGCTGTCATCACACCCGAACATCGTCCCGTTCCTGGCCTACGGCCCCGCGGGCCGTGACGAGTCGCTGCAACGCCTGGACCTGCTGCACGGAGCCCTGGTCGACGCGGGATGGTCGCGCCGGGAAGCCACGATGATCGCCGCCGGCCTCATGTACATCGTGTTCGGCTCGGCCCTGAGCACGTTCTCGAGCGGCTTCTCCGCCGACCCCGCCGACTACTCGGACCGCTACCCGCACCTCGACCGCGCCCACCTGCTGCCGGCCGTCGCGCCTCAACTGGACCGCGACAGCTTCGAGTTGGCGCTCGCGGCGTTCGTCCGGGGCCTTTAGTGTTCTGGCGTGGCTGCCAAGTCGAAGGCGATCGAGCTAGAAGTCGGTGACCAGCTGGTGCGGGTGTCCAACCCGGACAAGCCGTACTTCCCCGCGCGGGGCATCACCAAGGGCCAGGTGGTCGAGTACTACCGCACCGTCGCTCCCGCTCTCCTGTCGGTCCTGCGCGACCGCCCCGTCGTCCTGAAGCGCTACGTCGACGGCGTCGAAGGCGAGGCGTTCTACCAGAAGCGCGTGCCCAAAGGCGCCCCTGACTACGTCGAGACAGTGCAGGTCCGCTTCCCCTCCGGCCGCCCAGCCGACGAGATCTGCCCCACCTCCGAAGCCGTGATCGTGTGGGCAGCCAACCTGGGCACCTTCGACTTCCACCCCTGGCCCGTGCGCCGTTCCGACGTCGACCACCCGGACGAGCTGCGCATCGACCTGGACCCGCAGCCCGGCACCGACTTCCGCGACGCGGCCGCCGTCGCCGCCGTTCTGCGCGAGGTCCTGGCCGACGCCGGCCTGACCGGCTATCCCAAGACTTCCGGCGGTCGCGGCATCCACGTCGCCGTGCGGATCCGGCCTTCGTGGGACTTCATCGACGTGCGCCACGCCGTGATCGCGCTGGCCCGCGAGGTGGAGAAGCGGGCCCCCGATCAGGCGACTTCGGCGTGGTGGAAGGAAGAACGCGGCTCTCGCGTCTTCATCGACTTCAACCAGGCCGCCCGCGACCGCACCATCGCCTCGGCCTGGTCGGTGCGGGGCACTCCGCGCGCGACCGTCTCGACACCGGTCACCTGGGACGAACTGTCCACTGTGGATCCAGATGACTTCGACGTGCTGACCGTGCCGAAGTTCCTGGAGGAACGTCGCGACCTGCACGCCGGGCTGGACTCCGAGGCGTTCGGCATCGAGACCCTGCTGGAGTGGTACGCCGCCGACCCGCGCGGCGAGATGCCGTACCCGCCGGACTACCCGAAGATGCCGGGCGAGCCGATGCGCGTGCAGCCCTCGCGCGCCCGCAAGCAGGATTGACGGCAGCCCGTACAAGGCCGGATGTGTTGCGCGGCTGCATCTTGGTCTGGCGAGTGCGCCAACCGGCTGTATCGGGCACGAATCTAGTACGCGACCTCGTAGAATGACAGAAACGCGAGAGGAGGTCGCTGTGTCTCAACCCTATGTCGTGCGGTACGTCGGCGGTCCCCTCGACGGCCGGGTCGACTCGTTGCCGTCCACGCCGGAGGACCCGAAGCAGACGGTGACGTACGTGCACCTGCACGGCGGTCCCAAGATCGTGCACATCTACGACCTCCAGTACGCGGTCGAGTACGGATGCGAGTACCGGCTGCGGGCCGAGGAAGCCTGAGCAACAGAGGCCTGAGCAACCCTCACGTGGACACGCAGTGGCAACTAGGTTTACCGTACCTGTCATGAGAGCGCTCTCACACACTGTGGTGCGAGAGGAGATTCCATGCACGTGCGGATTCGAGGAGCGATCGGCGTCGCGGCGGTGGCGATGTCGCTCGTGGCGGCGGGGCATGTCCTGACACAGCCCGGTGTGTCCCACGCCGGGCACAGTTACGTCTACAGCGCTGAGCAGGCGCGGGCGATGGTCGAGCAGCAGGCGATTCCTGGTTCGGAATTCCGGGCCAACTGCGGGTCCAGTCATCGTCGACAAGATGACCCGATCGTGTTTCAGAACCAGCCCGGCGTCTCACACATGCACGAGTTCTTCGGCAACCGGACGACGAACGCGCAGTCGACGCTGACGTCGCTGCGGGCGGGGACGACCAACTGCAACCCCGTGTCGGACAAGTCGGCGTACTGGGTGCCGACGCTGTACAAGAACGGGCAGGCCGTCGCGCCCGACAGCGTGACGATCTACTACCAGGGCATTCACGACCGGCAGAAGGCGGTCGCGTATCCCCAGGGGCTGCGGTACGTGGTGGGCAACTCGAAGGCCACGTCTCCGGACCAGAACCCTGCGGCACGGTGGTCGTGCACCACGCAGTCGCCGTCGAGCCGCGACTTCCTGAACTGCCCGGCCGGCACCAAGGTCGAGACGTATCTGGACTTCCCGACCTGTTGGAACGGCAGGGATCTCGACTCGGCGAACCACCGTGACCACATGGCGTTCGCGGTCGGGCTGGTCTGTCCCGCGTCGCATCCGGTGGTGGTGCCGCGGCTCGAGTTCCTGATCACCTATCCGGTGAACGGGACCGGGTTGTCATTGGGAGGCACGCTCAACGGGACGAACGTGACCAGCGCGCCCGGCTACACGTTCCACGGTGACTTCATGAACGCCTGGGATCAGGCCGAACTGGAGCGACGCGTCCGCAACTGCATCAACGCCGGCTACATCTGCGGGACCGACGGAAACCCGTAGCTGATCTTGTCGTTGGACCCGGTGCTCAGAATTGTCAGGGGTGTAGGGCATGCTGGGGCACAGGTGTTCGAACGGCGGGAGGCAGCGCCATGGCGAAGAAGAGCGGGCTGTCGGCGGAGGATGTCGACAGCCTGCGCTCGCAGCTGGACGGAGGCACCCAGCCGCTGGTGTGGTTCACAGCGGCCGCGGTGGGCATGGAGGCGGGGAGGTCGGCGAAGCTCCTCGCCTTCACCGAACCGGAGGAGGGCGATTTCATCCAGGTTCGCCCGACCGGGTCGAAGGACGAGATGTCGTTCGGCCCTGCCGAGCTGACGCTGGAGAAACCGCCGCCACGCAAGAAGGCCCCGGCCCCTGCGCCGCCGGAGCCGCCGCGAGAGACTGAGATCCTCCATCCCTACGTTCCGGAGGCGCCGGTGAAACCCGCGGCCCCCAAGCCGAAACCCGCTCCTGTGGCCGAGCCCGCTCCCGCGCCGGCCAAGCCCGCGCGCAAGCCGGCCGCGAAGGGCTCCACCCCCGAGGTCACGGTGTCGCTCGTGTCCGTCGGCGAGGGCGAGTGGACAGTGGAAGTGCTGCAGGGCACCCGCAAGACGGTCCGCCCGACCCCGGTGTCCCCGGCGTCGGTGGCCCAGGCCGCGAAGCTGCTCACGCCCGAGGTCGCCGAGATCGTCGAGGGCGTCCTGAACGCGGCGCGTGCTCAGCAACTCGCTCGCGTGGAGCAGTTGCGCGCCGAACTGGAGGCAGCTCAGAAGGCTTTGGACGACCTGGGCGCGTAGCGATATCACGCGCTGCGACTCCCCGGTGGTTGTCCTTACGCGTTCGGGTGAGAGGGGTTCCCAGGGCTGGTGCCGGGGCGGACCGTGGGGTGCGCGGATGTCCCGCGCAGGTCCGGCTTGGAGGACGGGGAGGCCCTGATGGGTACGTGTGGGTGCTGTTCCGGGTGCACGGGTCCCGGCTGCGGTTGCTGTTCGAGCTGCTGACACGAAGATTCGGGCGGGGAGCCTGTCCGCGTTCTGGCCGCGGGAGGCTCCCCGAGCCATGTCCGGCCGCTACGACTCCTCGGAGCCGAGGGCCTGAAGCTCACGGCGCGCATCCGCCGCTTGAGGCGCGCCGAGCTCGGTGAAGATCGCGAGAGCTTCCGTCCACGCTTCGCGTGCGTGATCGACTTGGCCTCGGCGAAGCTGGATGATCCCGAGGCAGTGCAGGACCTCGGCCTCGCCACGCCGGTCGCCGATCTCCCTGCGAGCGGCCAGTGAGAGCTCGTAGGCCTCCATGGCCTTGTCCAGCTGGCCGAGCTGATCGTGGGTGGCCGCGATGCTGTGCAGCGCGAAGCCCTGTCCGTGAAGATCGCCGATCTCCTGCCTGAGTGCGAGAGAGCGATGCAGGTGCTCGAGCGACTCGTCGAACCGCCGGAGATCACGATAGGTGGAACCGAGCCGGTTCAGAGTGACGGCCAGGCCGCGCTTGTTGTCGCCTTGGAGGCGGATCTCGAGCGCTTCCTGGTGGCGCTCGAGGGCGGCGTCGGAGTACCCCTGTTTGCGGTAGGTGGAGCCGAGCATGTCGAGACTGCCGGGGATGCCCGCGATGTCGCCGATGCTCCGGCGAATCGTCAGAGACTCCTCGAAGAGCACCGCGGCCTCGTCATAACGCTGGAGGTCGTAGTAGGCGACGCCGAGCGATCTGACGATCCAGGCACGGCTCCTGTCATCTCCCAGCACGCGCGCGGACGACAGCCCGACCTCGAAGGTGGCGATCCAGTCGGTCCACGGCTTGCGCAGGTCGTAGTAGCTCCACATGGCTCGGGGAAACTGCGCCGCCAACAAGTGTTCGCCGAGCTGAGCCGCGTAGCGGGTGGCTGCGGCGAGGTTGGTCGCTTCGACCTCGCACCACGCCAGGGCTTCCGGGCGGGAGGTGAACGGCGGGGGAGTGACCGGCGGTTCCGGCAGCTCGACGTGGGGTGCGGTGAACAGTGGCAGGAGAAGGCGGTCGGCTGTGCTCGCGGCATGGAGATACCAGCAGAGCATGCGGCGAGCCGCCTTGAGACGCGGTGCGGCAGGCTCCTCCGACTCGGCGAGCTCCGCCGCGTAGAGGCGCAGCACGTCGTGGAACCGGTACCTGCCCGGACCGCTCACCTCAACGAGGTGTGCCCCCGCGAGCGCCTGCAGGAGCCGTTTCGCTTGCGGCAAGGCGACATCGGCCAGCGCGGCGGCTACCGGCGCGCTGAAGTCGGGACCGGGGTGCAGGCCGAGCAAGCGGAACAGCCTGGCCTCGAGCGGTGGCAGGTTGCGGTACGACCACGACAGGACCGCCCGGACGGCGGTGCTCGCGTCCCGGTCGTCGTCACTGGCGAGGACGTCCAGGCGACCGCGCTCGTCCTTCAGCTCCACGGTCAGTTCGCTCAGAGGCAGGTCCGGCTCGGCCGCGGCTCGTTCGCCCGCCACCCGCAGCGCCAGCGGCAGCCGGCCGCACTGGTCGGCCAGCGTCGTGGCGGACTGCGGCTCGGCGTCCACCCGAGCGCCGACGAGATCGCGGAGAAGGTGGAGGGAGTCGTTGCGGGACAACAGGTCCAGGGTCAGCCGCTGGGCGCCGTTGCGGACGACGAGACCGGACAGGTCGCTGCGACTGGTGACGAGCACGAAGCAGGTGCTCGAACCGGGCAGGAGCGGGCGCACCTGGTCCGGTGAGCTCGCGTTGTCGAGCACTACGAGTGCTCTGCGTCCGTCCAGAAGCGATCGGTAGAGCGCGGCCTGGTCGTGCAGCCGCGGCGGAACCGCGTCGCCGGACGCGCCGAGGGCGTGCAGAAAGCCTTCCAGGGCTTGAGCGGGCGTGACGGGTGCGTCGGGGGAGTAGCCGAGCAGGTCGACGTACAGCTGGCCGTCGGGGAAATGCTCTCGTGCCCGGTGTGCCCACCGCACAGCCAAGGCGGTCTTGCCGACGCCCGCAGTGCCGGCGATCGCGCAGACGACCACTTCGGCAGGCGCTTCGGCGAGCAGCGCGTCGAGTTGCCGGAGTTCGCTGTCGCGGCCGCTGAACTGCCGGACGTCCGCCGGAAGCTGGTGTGGCGTCACCAGATGGATGGACGGTTGAGGTTGGTGCAGGTGGAGATCGCCGTGAACGTCCCGGACCTGGACGACGTTGGTCGCGTCGCCGTGGAACTGGTTCGCCGGCTCACCGTCCATGCCGTCGAGGCTACGGATCAGGGCGGGCAGACCGTGCCGTTCGCCGGCACCTTCGCGTCGACCAGGTAGTCCCGCACCGCCGTCGTCGCACAGCCGGAGAGCGTCAACGCGCCGTGCCCGCTGCCCTGCCACCCGATCAACGCCGAACCCGGCAGGCGCTGTGCCGTGTGCTCGGTACCGGATGCGGGCGTGGAGACGTCGTTGGCCGTGCTGAGCAACACGATCGGCGGCGCGCTCTTCAGCGCGTCGAGCTTCTCGGTCTTGGGCGGCGGGAACGGGTTGCAGTGCAGCAGCTGGCGGGCGAACAGGGCGCCGAACAGCTTGTACTTGCCCTGCCAGTCGGCGGTGAGGGCCTTCACGCGGTCCGGCGGGATGCGGGTCGCGGTGTCGTTGCAGCCGATCACCAGGCCCGCGTCGAAGCGGGGCGGGTTCTCGTCGAGGTCGTTGACGATCGCGTCGAGCAGCGTGAACAGGCCGCTGCCGTCGCCCGTGCGAGCCTTCGCGATCGCGTCGGCCAGCTGGGGCCAGCGGGCCCGGTCGGCCAGTCCGGTCACGATCGCGTTCAGCGCGGAGCCGGGCGTGAGGTCGACGTACTCGCCGCGCACGCGTCCGCCGCGCAGCTGGGTCAGCAACGCCTGGACGTCCTCGCGCGGGTTCGCGAGGGCGCAGCCGCGGGTCTTGCAGTCGCGGGCGAACGCGTCGAGCGTCGCCTCGGCCGCGACGGCACGGGACTCCAGCACGCCCACCTGGTCGAGCGTCGGGTCCGGGGCGCCGTCGAGCACCATGCGGCCGATGCGGTTCGGGTAGCGCTGGGCGTAAGTGGTGAGCACGCGCGAGCCCTCGCCGAGGCCGACGGCGTTGAGGCGGTCGGTGCCGAGGTAGTCGCGGAGGCGTTCGAGGTCGGAGGCCGCGCGCCACGAGTCGAACGCGGTCAGCCTGCCTTCGAGGTCGAGCACGCATTCCTGCGAGGCTTCACCGGCGGCGACGACGAGGGACGACTGCTCGGTCTCGGCGGGGTCGTACTCGACGAGCTGCGCGCGCGTTGCCGGGGGCACGCACGACATGCCGTCCGAACGGCCCGTGCCGCGCCGATCCATGCCGATGATCGTGTACGTGCTGAGGATGTCCTTCGGCAACGACGCCGCGAGCCGCGCGGCCTTCATCGTGCCGGGTTCGCCGCCGGGGTCGTTGACCACGACCAGCGCGCTCTTGCCGGTGCCGACGCGCACCAACGCGATGCCGAGCGTGCCGCGCCCGGGACGGCCCGGCGGGTCGAGCACGACGGTCATGCGCGAGCACTCGTACGTCAGGTCGCCCTGCGGAGCGTCGGCGCCGAGGCGGTCCTTCATCTGCTCGTTGCACGGCGACCAGCCCAGCGAGTCCGTCTTGTACTCGCCGAGCGGTGGCACGGGCTGCGGCCCCGCGAGGGTGCTCTGGTCGACGGGCTGGTTCTCCTCGCCTTTGACCGCGATCACCGGCCGGGTCGAGGGCCCCGCGCTGCACGCCGTCAGCACGCTCACTGCCAGTAGGGCCAAGGCAGCGCGACGCACAGATGTCCTCACTCTCGTTCACTCTCCGGAGAGGTTGAGCCTCGCACGCTGCAGGTGAGAAAACGGTGAGTCAGGTTTGTGTGTGGTATTTCGCATGCTTCGCCCGACGGCCGTGAGTGAGGATGGGGACCATGGCTCACGCGGATCGGCTCCCCGTCGCCCGGTTGATGGGCGGGATCCCGCCGACCGCGCTGGTGCTGCTCGGCATCGTGAGCGTCCAGGTCGGCGCGGCCGTCGCGAAGCAGCTCTTCACGGTCGCGGGCGCGGCGGGCACGGTGACCCTGCGCCTCGTCGTCGCCGCACTCGTGCTGGTCGTGATCTGGCGGCCGTCGTTGCGCCTGGACCGCCGGACGCTGGCCGTCGTCGTGACCTACGGCGTGGTGCTCGCCGCGATGAACCTCTGCTTCTACGCCGCGCTCGCCCGCATCCCGCTCGGTGCCGCGGTGACCATCGAGTTCCTCGGCCCGCTGGCGGTGGCCGTGTTCGGCTCACGGCGGTGGCTCGACGGACTGTGGGTGCTGCTCGCGGGCCTCGGTGTCGTGCTGCTGACGCGCGTGCAGGGCGGGCTGGCGTTGTCGGGCGTGCTGTTCGCGCTGGCCGCGGGGGCGTGCTGGGCGGCGTACATCCTGGTGACGGCCAAGCTCGGCAGCAAGACGTCCGACGGCAAGGGCCTCGCGCTGGCGATGGTGGTGGGCGCGGTGGTCGCGTTGCCGTTCGGCGTCACGTCGGCAGGGACCGCGATGCTCGACCCGGTGGTGCTCGCGGCGGGGTTCGCGGTGGCGTTGATGTCGTCGGTGATCCCGTACTCGCTGGAGCTGGAAGCGTTGCGGCGCATGCCTCCGCGCGTGTTCGGCATCCTGATGTCGATGGAACCGGCGGTGGCCGCGGTGGCCGGTCTGGTGCTGCTCGGCGAACAGCTCAAGCCGGCACAGTGGGTCGCCGTGTGCTGCGTCGTCATCGCTTCTGTCGGTGCGACGCGGTCGGCCCGTCCGGACGTCTAACGAGCGCGCAGCTCGCCCTTCAGCACGGAGGCCACGTCGTAGCGGGCCGGGATCTCCAGCTGGTCGTAGCGGCACGACAGCGGCTCGCGGTCGGGACGCCACCGCGCGAACTGGCCGTTGTGCCGCAGCCGCACGGGTTGTTCGCCCTCGGTCTGGGTGTAGTGGATCTCCAGGACGCGTTCGGGCCGCAACGCCACGTACTCGGCCTGCTTGCCGCGCCACCGGTTGATCTCGCCCGGAATCCGTTGCCCCGGCTGGGGATTCGCCCACGGGTGATCGTCGGACTCGGTGATCAACGGTGCCAGCTCGGTCGCCAGGGAACGGCGTTCTTCCGCCTTGAAGGAGCCGCAGACGCCGATGTGGTGCAGCAGGTCGTTCGAGTCGTAGACGCCCAGAAGCAGCGAGCCGACCGCGGTGCCGGGCTCGGTGTCCTTGTGCCAGCGCAGGCCCGCCAGCACGACATCGGCCGTGCGGGCGTGCTTCACCTTGATCATCGAACGCTTGCCCGGCGTGTACGGGCCGTCGGCCGGCTTGCCCATCACGCCGTCCAGTCCCGCGCCCTCGAAGAGCGTGAACCACTCGCGCGCGGTCTCCACCGACGTCGTCGCGGGCGTGATGTTGAGGTCCGGGAGCTTCAGCAGGGCCTCGCGCCGGGCCACGGTCGGCTGCTCCAGCAACACCTCGGACCCCAGCGCCAGCAGGTCGAACGCGACGAACGTGGCCGGCGTCGACTCCGACAGCATCGTCACGCGCGAGGCCGCCGGGTGGATGCGCTCGGACAGCGCGTCGAAGTCGAGCTCCTCGTTCTTGGCCACGACCAGCTCGCCGTCGACGACAGCGCGTTCGGGCAGCACCTCGAGCATCGAGGCGACGACCTCGGGGAAGTAGCGGTTGAGCGGCTTGCCGCTGCGTGACTGCAGGAAGACCTCGTCGCCGGAGCGGAACACCACGCAGCGGAAACCGTCCCACTTGGGCTCGAACACCAGGTCGGCAGTATCCGGTATACCGTCGACCGCGGTGGCGAGCATGGGCTGCAGAGGTGGCGTCAGCGGTAGGTCCACGCGCACATCCTGCCTCTTCAGCTGGAATTTCGCCGCTGATACCGCAGCAACAGCACGTCGTCCGCCCGCAGCACCGACGCCAGCTCCAGGTCCACCGGCGGGATCACCGCGCCGTGCGCGATCCGCGAGGAGTCGCCCACCGCCAGCAACGGCGACACGGTCAGGTTCACCGCGTCCACCAGACCGTCGGCGATCATCGACCCGAACAGCCGCGGCCCGCCCTCCAGGTTGATCTTGTGCAGCCCCCGCGCCGCGAGCTCGGACACCGCCAGCGCGAGATCGACCTCGTCCTCCCCGGCGACGATCACGTCAGCGGGCAGCGACGGCAGTTGAGCGGCAGCGCAGGTGATCACGATCGGCGGCACCGCGGGATCGGCGAACAGCGGGAGGTCCGCCGTCAACGTCCCGCGCGCGGTCACCACGGCGATCGGCAGCTGCTTCGACGGCCGGTAGCCCTCGATCAGCACGGTCCCGGCGCCGACCATCACCACGTCGGCGAGGTGGCGGCCGAGCACGAAGATCTGCTTGTCGGCGGGCGAACCCAGCCCCGCGGACCGTCCGTCGACCGACACCGCACCGTCCACGCTGGACACGAAGTTCGCGGTCACCCACGTCCGGTCCGGTGGATACGCGTAGAGCGACTCGAGGTCTGTGTCGGTCATCTCAACGCCCGGTGAGGGCCACAACATCTGCACGAACCCATCCCATCACGCCGATAGGCTGCGGGCATGCGCTTGTCCGACCGGGATCCCCAGATCGGGGCCGACGAACTGATCGAGGGCCTGGTCCCGCCGCCGAGGTTCAACAAGGTCAGCTTCGACAGCTACCTCCCCAACCCGGACGAGCCCAGCCAGGCCGCCGCGGTCGAGGCCGGCCGCCTTTTCGCCGCGCGCGTGAGCCTGACGAAGCGCAAGAAGTGGTCGCTGTTCAGCTCGAAGGAGGAAGAGGGCAAGCTCGGCCTCTACCTCGACGGCGGCTTCGGCGTCGGCAAGACCCACCTGCTCGCCTCGCTCTGGCACGCGGTCCCCGGTCCCAAGGCGTACGGCACGTTCGTCGAGCTGACGAACCTCGTCGGCATGCTCACGTTCCCCGAGGCCGTGCGGCGCCTGAGCGGTCACAAGCTGCTCGCGATCGACGAGTTCGAGCTCGACGACCCCGGCGACACCATGCTGGTCACGCGCCTGATCAAGGAGCTGACCGCGGCCGGAGTGTTCGTGGCCGCCACCTCGAACACGCTGCCCGACAAGCTCGGCGAGGGCCGGTTCGCCGCCGCCGACTTCCTGCGCGAGATCCAGTCGATGTCCTCGAAGTTCGACGTCGTCCGCGTCGACGGCCCCGACTACCGCCACCGCGGCCTGCCGGACGCCCCTTCACCGATGTCAGACACTGAATTGGTTGTTAGAGCCTCTAACACCGAGGGCTCGACCATCGACGACTTCGACGACCTGTGCAAAGCGCTGGCCCGCATCCACCCGTCGAAGTACGGCAGGCTCCTCGACGGGGTCAGCGCCGTGCACCTCAAGGACGTCAAGCCGGCACCGGACCAGAACGTCGGGCTGCGGCTCGTGGCGTTCGGCGACCGGCTCTACGACCGCGACATCCCGGTCGCGGTGTCCGGGCAGCCGCTCTCGGAGTTGTTCACCGAGGAGATGCTCAAGGGCGGGTACCGCAAGAAGTACCTCCGCGCAGTCTCCCGGTTGGTCGCGCTAAGCCGCTGACCAGGCCATGGCGCGGCCCGCGCGGGCGTAGAAGCGGTGCAGTTCGGCATCGATTCGAGCCCCCGCCACCAGCGCCGTCATCAGCGCGGACACGCCGATCAACACGATGCGAGCGGCCGTCCAGTGCGGACGGGTGGGCGGCGTGCCCTCATACGCGGCGTACTGCTGCGCGTCGAGTCTGAGCGCGAGCTACTTGGAAAGTCCCCCAGGCATGCGCGGGAGTACGACTGAATGAGCGTCTTGGAGTTTGACTCCGGCGGCGTTCGAGTATCCACTGGGTGACGAGCGGGAATGATGACGTCCCGACGTCTTCCGGAGGCACCCATGCTGAGTGAAGCCGAACGCCGCTCGCTCGAGGAGATCGAGCAGCGGTTGTTAGCCGAAGAACCGAGACTCGCTCGCACCATGAACCGCCAGGTGCGACCGTGGCTGTTCTACTCCCTGCTGCTCGTCTTCGGTGGCCTCACGGTGCTGCTGACGGTGATCGGCGCGTTCGGCCCGGCCTTCCAGTGCCTGCTGGTCACGGCCGGCGTGCTGGTGTTGCGCAGATACCCGATCCGCCTCCGGTAGCCGGAAACTCGCTGGCGTTCCCACCAGCGAGGCTCGACCATCTCCGGCGTGGGGTATCTGGAAGCGAACGGGCTCGCGTACGCCTTGCCTGACGGCAGGGAGCTGTTCCGCGACGTCTCGTTCAAGGTGAGCGGTGGCACGGTTGTCGCGCTGGTTGGTGCCAACGGCGTGGGCAAGACGACGCTGCAGCGCATCCTGTCCGGCGAGCTCACACCCAAGCAGGGCAGCGTGCACGTGCAGGGCGGACTCGCGGTGATGCCGCAGTTCATCGGCTCGGTCCGGGACGAGTCACTCGTGCACGACCTGTTGCTCTCCGTCGCACCTTCAGCGCTGCGCGATGCCGCCCAGGAGCTCGATGACGCCGAGCTCGCGTTGATGGACACCGACGACGAAGCCGCCCAGATGCGCTACGCGAACGCGTTGACGACCTACGGCGAGGCCGGCGGGTACGACATCGAGGTCCTCTGGGACACCGTCACCGTCGCCGCACTCGGTCTGCCCTATGACCGCGCACGGTTCCGCGAGGTCCGCACGTTGTCCGGTGGCGAACAAAAGCGCTTGGTTCTGGAAACGTTGTTGCGCGGCCACGAGCAGGTACTGCTGCTCGACGAGCCCGACAACTACCTCGACGTCCCCGGCAAACGCTGGCTGGAAGATCGTCTCCGTGCCACCGACAAGGCCGTGTTCGTCGTCAGCCACGACCGCGAGCTGCTGGCCAACGCCGCCACGCACGTCGTCACGGTCGAGGCGCACTCCGCGTGGACGCACGCCGGTTCGTTCGGCACCTGGCACGGTGCCCGCCACAAGCGCATCGAGAAGCTCAGGGAAGATCACCGACGCTGGAACGAAGAACACGAGCGGTTGAAAGAGCTCGTGCGAACGCTGCAGCAGCAGGCGAAGTACTACGAGTCGATGGCGCCGAAGTACCGCGTCATGTGTGGGCGCCTCGAACGGTTCGAAGAGGCGGGCCCGCCGCCGGAGATCCCTCAGGACGAGACGGTCAACCCCCGGCTCAAGGGCGGCCGCACGGGCGTTCGCGCGATCACGTGCGAGGAGCTGGAACTGACCGGGCTGATGAAGCCCTTCTCGCAGGAGATCTTCTTCGGCGACCGGGTCGCGGTGCTCGGCTCGAACGGCTCCGGCAAGAGCCACTTCCTGCGGCTGCTGGGCGGCGACACCGTGAACACCAACGGCGCGTGGAAGCTCGGCGCGCGTGTGGTGCCCGGACTGTTCGCACAGACGCACCAGCACCCGGAGTGGCTCGGCCGCACGCTCGTGGACATCCTCTGGCACGGCGAGGGTCAACGCTCAGGCAAGGACCGCGGCGCCGCGATGTCCGTGCTGAGCCGGTACGGGCTCGACAAGGCGGGCGACCAGCGCTTCGAGAACCTCTCCGGCGGCCAGCAGGCCCGGTTCCAGATCTTGCTGCTGGAGCTGTCCGGGGCCACGTTGCTGCTGCTCGACGAACCCACGGACAACCTCGACCTCGCGTCGGCGGAAGCGTTGCAGAACGCGCTGAACGACTTCGAGGGCACGGTCGTCGCGGTCACGCACGACAGGTGGTTCGCCAAGTCGTTCGACCGGTTCCTGCACTTCCGCGCGGACGGTAAGGTGTCCGAAGTGGACGAACCGGTCTGGACGTAGTTTTCACCCGAACGAGCGCGGTCCTGGGAGCGACTCCAAGGAATAGCGTCGAAGGCTATGACTGCGTTCACCTCTACCGCGTACAGCCGGGACCTGGGCGACGAACTGCGCCGGTTGCGCGTGACCTGTACGGGTCTGAACGGCCGTGCGTTGGCCACAAAACTTGGATGGGATCCAAGCAAGGTGTCCAACATCGAGCACGGCCGCGCCCGCGCCAGCGAGATCGACCTCACGCAGCTCTTCACAGCCTGCGGCAAGGACCTCGACTTCCTGGAGGAGTTCAAGCGCCGCTACCACCACGCTTTCGACCAGTACTTCGCCCAGGTGCCGACCGAACTCCGCACCCTCGCGATGACGGAGTCGACGGCCAAGAAGATCATCGCTTATGACGTCCTGATGATCACCGGGCTTCTGCAGACAGAGGCCTACGCGCGCGAGCTGATGATCGAGAAGGGCATCGAGACGCCGGAGAACATCAAGAAGGGCGTCGAGCTGCGCATCCAGCGGCAGACGATCATGCGGAGGCAAAATCGGCCGGAGTGCGTGTTTTACATCCACGAACTCGCTCTTCAGATGCGGCTGGGCGACGCGCAGCTGATGGAGGAGCAGTACCTCCGCTTGCTCTTCAACACGCACATGCTGCGGATCGTCCCAGTCGGCGCGAGGACTGCCGCACTGCTGTCGAAGTGCATCCTGTTCGAGTTCGAGAAGGCGTTGCCCACTGTCGTCAGCCCGACCGACACGGCGATGGTGTTCGCTCAGGACTCAGCAGCCGTCGAGCGCGCCAGGAATACCTTCGCGCGGCTCGATGCCATCGCCTTGGATGAGGAACAATCTCGTAAGAAGCTGGCGGAGTACGTCAGCGGACTACGAGGGGATCTTCATGGCTCAGGGACGGACCTGGCGTAAGAGCACCTACAGCGACGGCACGGTCAACAGCGACTGTGTGGAGGTATCGCTGGCTCACAACGCACTCGTGCGCGACTCCAAGAACGTGGATGCGGTTCTCGCGTTCTCCGCCCAGGCGTGGCAGGCGCTGGTCGGGCAGGTCAAAGCTCCCAGCTGACGAAGGCGCCGTCGTCGACCGACCCGCCCGCCTTCTTGTAGGTGGACTGCGCCGCCACGTCGCCCGCGGCGGTGCCGGTCCACATCGCGTAGCAACCCCGTTCCGCGGCAAGGGCTTTCAGCGCCTCGACCAGGGCGGTGCCGATGCCGCGGCGCAGGAACGCGTCGTCCACGCCCAGCTCGTAGAGGAACATCTCGGTGCCCTTGTCCGGGTGCGTTGTCTCCACTCCGGACACGAACCCGGCTGGCTGGTCGCCGACGTAGGCGATCAACAGGTGGCTGTGCTCCTGGGCGAGGAACCGCGCGGTCGCGTCCGCCACCGGAGGCGCGTCGAACAGGTGCGCTGCGGCGAACACGTCGTCGGGGGAGGCGGCGCGGCGGATCTTCATACCGTCAGGCTAGGTGAACTCCGCCGGACAGGCCGGAAGGCGCGTCAGCGGTCCTCGACGAGCGCGGGCAGCTTGCCGGCCTTGACCAGCGACTCCAGTTCGGTGTGGTCGGCCTCGGTCTGGTCGGCGTAGTCGAACGCGTATTTGGCGAAGGCCTCGTCGAGGTCGTCGCCGCCGCCGTTCTGGAAGTAGCCGGCGAGCAGTCGCGGGTCGAGGGAACGCGTGTGCGCACGAGCCAGCAGAGCGCCTGCGAAACGGCCGTAGTCGTCGAGGTCGTCGCGCTTCAGCGTGGTCGCGTCGATCTCGCCCTTGCGGTTGCGGAACTGCCGGACGATGAACGGACGGCCCTCGATCGTCGTCCAGCCCAGCAGGATGTCGGTCTCGGCCTGAACGAGGCGCGCGCCGTGCACGATTCGCTTGCCCTCGTGCTTGGCGGGCTCGACGTCCAGGAACGGTTCCAGTGCGGAGGGCCGGGCTTCCTTGGCCTGCAGCACCAGGGCCTCGGTTCCGTTGCCGTGCAGCAGGATGAGGTAGTTGCGCAAGCCGACGCTGCCGGTGCCGACGACTCGGAACGCCACGTCCGACACGCCGTAGCGCATGATCAGGTTGCGGCGGGATTCGCGCAGAGTGTCCACGTAGGACGGCAAGGCGGCGATCACGGCGGCTTCGGTCTCGGCGGAGACGTCGGTGAACGTCGGCGGGTTCGTGACGAACCGCCAGCGCTCGCCGTCGTGCGCGGTCCACTTCGCGGCGAAGCGGGCGCTGGTGTTCTTGCGCGACTTCTCGGCGGCCTTGGAGAAGTCGTTGAGCAGGTCGTCGGCTTTGACCTTCGATAGCACCGACTCGTCGCCGAGCGCGGTCCACGAGTCCATGAACGGCTGCTCGGCGAGGTGACGGATCGCGCCGCGGTAGGCGCGCACGGCGTCCTCGGCGGCTTCGCGGCAGCCCTTGTCCGACACGCCACCGGTCCGGCCGGCCAGCACCAGGGAGGCCACTAGCCGCTTGAGGTCCCACTCCCACGGGCCGGGCAGCGTCTCGTCGAAGTCGTTGATGTCCATGACGATCTGGCCCTCGGGCGTGCCGTAGAGGCCGAAGTTCGCTGCGTGTGCATCACCGCACAACTGAGCGTGAAGGCCGGTCGCGCACCCGGTGGCGAGATCGCCCGCCTGAAGTCCGGCGGCACCGCGGAAGAACGCGAACGGGTTGGCGAGCATCCTGCCCACGCGCAACGGGATCAGGTGCTCCAGGCGCCCGGAGTTGCTGGCGTTCATGAACTCCAGCACGGAAGGCCGTGAAGCAGCCAGCGACACGGCGCGGTGCGCCTTGAAGTCCACAGAGGACCGAAGCTCGCGACCGGCCGCGTAGACCTCTTCCGGCTCTGTCCACGTGCCCAAAGCGGCGGCAGCCTCAGCGCGAACCCGTTCACCCATACGAGTCATCATGCCTGCGGCGGACGAGCCACGAGGCCCGTCCGCCGCATTTGTGACCTACCAACGGAACGAAATCACCCCAAATCGGGGCGAACCACCTCAGCGATCGCCTGAACGCCCATGTCGATCTCGTCACGCGTGATCACCAGCGGGGGAGCGACGCGCAACGTGGTCGCCTGCGTCTCCTTGCACAGCACGCCACGAGCCGCCAGCGCCTCGGAAGCCGAACGGCCGACCGGGCCACCGGGGGAGATCTCGACACCGGCCCACAGGCCACGCCCGCGCACCTCGGCGATCCCGTGACCGACCAGCTTGCCCAGCTCGGCGTGCAGGTACGCACCCAGCTCACGCGAGCGCTCCTGGTACTCGCCGGTCTCCAGCAGCCGCACGACCGCGCGGCCGACGGCGCAGGCCAGCGGGTTGCCGCCGAACGTCGACCCGTGCTCACCGGGCTTCAGCACGCCCAGCACCGCACGCGACCCGACCACCGCGGACACCGGCAGGATGCCGCCACCCAGCGCCTTGCCGAGCGTGTAGAGGTCGGCGCGCACACCGTCGTGGTCCAGCGCGAACAGGTCACCGGTGCGGCCGAGCCCGGACTGGATCTCGTCGGCGATCATCAGCACGTTGTGCTCGTCGCACAGGCGGCGGATCCCGGGCAGGTATCCGGCGGGCGGCACGACGACGCCGGCCTCGCCCTGGATCGGCTCGATCAGGATGGCGGCGGTGCGCGGCGAGATCGCGGACTCGATCTCGTCGAGGTTGCCGTACTTGACGACCTTGAAGCCCGGCGTGAACGGCCCGAAGTCGTTGCGCGCGGTCTCGTCGGTCGAGAACGACACGATCGTCGTGGTGCGGCCGTGGAAGTTCGACCCGGCCACGATGATCTCGGCGGTGCCCTCCGGCACGCCCTTGACCTGGTACGCCCACTTGCGCGCGACCTTGATCGCGGACTCCACGGCCTCGGCGCCGGAGTTCATCGCGAGCACCATCTCGGTGCCGGTCAGCGCGGCGAGCTCACGGCAGAACAGGCCGAACTGGTCGTGGTGGAACGCGCGGCTGGTCAGCGTCACGCGGCCGAGCTGCTCGATCGTCGCGGCCACCAGGGCGGGGTGGCGGTGGCCGAAGTTCAGCGACGAGTAGCCGGACAGGAAGTCCAGGTAGCGGCGGCCGTCGACGTCGGTGACCCACGCTCCCTCGCCATGCGACAGGACCACCGGCAGCGGGTGGTAGTTGTGAGTGCTCCACTCCTCGTCCATGGAGATGTAGTCAGCGCTAGCCAGATTGGGTGTGCCGGCGGTCTGGTGCTCAGCGATGGCGGTCATCCTCCAAGGCTAGGGGCCGGAACAAGCGATTTCATCCGCGAAGTGTTGCGGAGAACCGTCAAACGTTGCAGAGATTCACCGAACAGTGGGTGATCTTTGCGCGACGGGCGGAATCAACGGTTCATCGCTACGCTCGGTCGATGGCGAAGAAGTCGGTTCGTGAAGCTCTGCGACTCGATGAGGTGGATCTCTCCACCCTCGACCCCGCGGGCCGTCCGATCGGTCCCAAGAGCAAGAAGGAGGCGGCCGAGGACCTCGCCGCCACCGGGGCCGAGCTGGACGACCTGCAGGAGGCTCTGTACGCGGAGAACTCTCGCGCGGTGCTGCTCGTGCTGCAAGGCATGGACACCTCGGGCAAGGGTGGCGTGATCAGCCACGTCGTCGGCCTGGTGAACCCGCAGGGCGTGCGCATCGCGTCGTTCAAGAAGCCGACTCCCGCCGAACGCCGTCAGCACTTCCTCACGCGGATCAGGAAGGTGCTGCCCGAGAAGGGGCGCATCGGCGCGTTCGACCGCTCCCACTACGAGGACGTGCTCGTGCCGAAGGTCGAGCGCCTGCTCACGGCCGCGGAGATCCGGGGTCGCTACAAGGAGATCAACGCGTTCGAGAAGGAGCTCGCGGACGGCGGCACCACGGTGATCAAGTGCTTCCTGCACATCTCGCCGGAGGTCCAGAAGGAACGGTTGCTTGCCCGCTTGGACGACCCACGCAAGCACTGGAAGTACAACCCCGCGGACATCGACGTGCGGTCGAAGTGGTCCAAATATCAGGACGCCTACACGCAGGCGTTGAAGAACTGCGCGGACACGCCCTGGTACGCGATTCCCAGTGACCGCAAGTGGTATCGCAACTGGGCGGTGTCGCGGCTGCTGCTGGAGACCATGCGTGAGATGGACCCGAAGTTCCCGCCGCCCGCCTATGACATCGAGGCCGAGAAAGCCCGGTTGATCTCGAACGACCCGTTGCGCTAGATGCAATCTTCGTTGCATCTCTTGCCTAGCCGTGATGGTCTAGGCCACTGTGGTCTGCGCCGCCGACGAGAGTATCCGGAGGTGCGGACGTGGGTGTGGACCGGCGACGTTTTCTCGGAGCCATGGGTGTGGGAGTTGGGCTGCTGATGACCGGAGGAACCGCTGGGGCGGCACCTGCCACGAAGAGAGTGTTCTTCGGCGCCTACACGACGTGGAGCGGTGGCGCCAAAGGTATCGGCATCGGCACCTATGACACGGCGAACGGTCAGCTGAAGACGACAGGTGTGATCACTGGTGTGGTCAACCCGTCGTTCGTGATCGAGTCGCGTGACGGCCGGTTTCTGTACGCGGTCAACGAGAACACCAAGGGCGAGGTCACCGCGATCAACGCGGCTACGCTCAAGGTGATCAACAAGGTCGCGACCGGCGGCGCCGACCCGTGCCACCTGACGCTCGACCCGTCCGGGAAGTTCCTGATCACCGCGGACTACTCGTCCGGGTCTTTGAGCGTCTTCCCGGTCAAGGCGGACGGCAGTCTCGGCCCGCGCACGCAGAAGGTGCAGCACAAAGGGTCCGGGCCGGACCCCGAGCGTCAGGAAGGCCCGCACGCGCATCACATCGTGTTCGACCCGGTCGGGAAGTACGCGGCCGCCGTCGATCTGGGCGCGGACTCGGTGTTCGTCTACTCGTTCACGGGCGGCCAGCTCAAGCTCGTGTCGACGGCCAAGTTCAAGCCCGGAGCCGGGCCGCGGCACATCGCGTTCCACCCCAACGGCAAGACGGCTTATGTCGCGAACGAGCTGGACTCGACGATCGTGGTCTGCTCGTACGCCGACGGGAAGCTCACGCCGGGGCAGTCGTTGAAGACCGCGCCGTCCGGTGGCGCGCGGAACTACCCGGCCGAGGTGCTGGTCTCGGGCGACGGCAAGCACGTGTACCTGTCGAACCGCGGGCACGACAGCGTCGCGCACTTCTCGGTGAGCGGGTCTGAGCTGGCGCTGGTCGGGCACACGCCGGTCGGTGGCAAGTACCCGCGGCACATCGCCCTCGACGCGTCGGGTGGGTTCCTGTTCGCGGCCAACCAGAACTCGAACAACGTGACGTCGTTCGCGGTGGACCGGGCGAGCGGCAAGCTGACCCCGTCCGGCACGGCGCTGCAGACCCCGATCCCGGTCTGCGTGCTGCCCACACGTCTGGGTTAACGCCCTTCTAGTCGATCATCCACAGTGGTACTCCAGGCCGTATGGGACTTATGGCTGGAGTACTCGCAGTAGCTCTGCTGGCGCCCGCGCCGTTCGCACCGGAGTACGTCGCACTCGGCGACTCCTACGCGTCCGGTGCGGGCGCTGGTTCTTATGTGGACGGTTCGTGCCGCCGAAGTTCGAACGCCTATCCGGCGTTGCAGGGCAAGAACTTCCCGTCGTTCAAGTTCGTGGCGTGTTCGGGTGCGACCACGAAGTCGCTCAAGCCGCAGTTCAAGGCGCTGACCCCGGCGACGTCGTTCGTGACGATCACCATCGGCGGCAACGATCTCGGGTTCGTCGACGTGATGACGACCTGCACGCTCAACGGCAACAGCTCGTGCGAGAGGCGGGTCGCGAAGACCCGAGCCTTCACCCGCGACCAGTTGCCCGGCCGGCTCGACACCACCTACTCCGCGATCAAGGAAGCGGCACCGAGGGCGCAGCTCGTCGTTCTCGGGTATCCGCGGCTGTTCACGCCGAACGACGGGTGCCGCACCCTCTCCAAGCGGAAGCGGCAGGCGCTCAACGACGCCGCCGACGAGCTGTCCAGGGTGATCTCCGAAGCGGCATCACGGGCTGGTGCACGGTACGTCGACGTGAGGGAAGCGTTTGCGGGCCACGGCGTCTGCTCGGACGAGCCGTGGATCAACGCGCTGGTCAACCCGACCGGCGACTCCTACCACCCGAACAAGGCCGGGCAGGCGGCTTACTTCGCGGCATTGACAGGATGACTCCGTAAGTTCTAACTTACCGTTCGTGGAGACTTACCAAGTGGCGTTCGCGGCGCTCGGCGACCCGACCCGCCGCGAGATCTTCACGCTGCTCGTGGCCAGACCGCGGGCGGTGGGGGAGATCGCCGCCGAGCTGCCCGTGTCGCGGCCGGCCGTGTCCCAGCACCTCAAGGTGCTCAAGGAGGCACGGCTGGTCCGGGTCGAGGCCGAGGGAACTCGTCGACTGTATTCAGTCGACCACGTCGGGGTGGCCGCGATGCGCGACTACCTCGACGACGTGTGGGGTCAAGCACTCGCGAACTTCGCTGCGGTGGTGGAGGAGACATGACGGAAGTACGGAGATCTGTGCTGGTGAACGCCGGTGCGGACCACGCGTTCAAGGTGTTCACGGAGAAGTTCGTGACGTGGTGGCCGGCCGCGCACCACATCGGCGAGGCGGAGCTGAAGGACGTCGTCGTCGAACCGCACGAGGGCGGTCGTTGGTATGAGGTGGGCACGGACGGTGCCGAGTGCGAGTGGGGTTCGGTGAAGGCGTGGGAGCCGCCGTCGCGGTTGCTGCTGGCCTGGCACCTCAACGGTGACTGGGATTACGACCCGGACCCGCAGCGGGCGTCCGAAGTGGAGATCACCTTCAGCTCAGAGGGTTCCGGCACACGCGTTGAGCTGGTGCATCGCAACTTCGAGCGGCACTTCACCAAGCCGGAGCGGGTTGAGAGCGGCGTCAGCGGCGAGGGCGGCTGGGGCGGAATTCTGCTCGGCTTTGCCAACGCGTTCGTGTGATCATGCGCCAGTGAATTCGTTGAGGGAGGTCACGGCCACCCGGTATGTGACGCCGTTCCGCGAGGGCGGGTCGATGCCGGGGCTGGTCGAGGCCGACGACCTGGGTATGTACGTGGTGAAGTTCCGCGGCGCCGGACAGGGCGTGAAGGTGCTGGTCGCCGAGATCATCGTCGGCGAGCTGGCCCGGCGGCTGGGCTTCCGGATACCCGAGATCGTGCTCGTGCACCTCGACCCGGAGCTGGCGCGCGCGGAACCGGACCAGGAGGTCCAGGAGCTGCTGCGGGCCAGCGGCGGCCTCAACATAGGCTTCGACTACCTGCCCGGGTCGTTCGACTTTAACCCGATCGTGCGCGACCCCGGCACCGAGCTCGCGACGAAGCTGCTGTGGCTGGACGCGCTGGTGCTCAACGTCGACCGCAGCTGGCGCAACCCGAACATGCTGCTGTGGCACCGCGAACCGTGGTTGATCGACCACGGCGCCGCGTTGTACTTCCACTACTCCTGGAGCGAGGATCGTCCGGCCACCAAGGAGTACAAGTACGACGCGTCCGACCACGCCATGCTGCCGAGCGCGGGTTCAGTGTCCGAAGTAGACGCGGAGATGGCCGCCAAGATCACTCCCGAGCTGCTCGACGAGGTCCTCGCGCTCGTTCCGGACGAGTGGCTGGAAGGCGATCCGGCCGAACTCCGTCAGCGCTACAAGGACTTCTTCACCTACCGCCTCGCCCATCGAGGCTGGGTCGACTCGCTGGAGGCCGCGCGTGCCGCACGTGTTTGAGTACGCGCTGCTGCGGGCGGTGCCGCGGCAGGAGCGTGGCGAGTTCATGAACGTCGGCGTCATCGTCTACTGCCGCGACCTGGATTTCCTGTGCGCGAAGACCTATGTGGACGGTGAGAGGCTGCGGGCGCTCGACCCGCTGCTGGACGTCGAAATGCTCGAGACGTCGCTGAAGCACCTCACGAACTCGTGCGACGGCACGCCCGACGCAGGTCCGGTCAGCAGGACAACGGTTGGACAACGGTTCCGCTGGCTGACGGCACCCCGCAGCACCATCGTGCAGACCTCACCAGCGCATACGGGGTTCACCGAAAACCCGTCGGCCGAGGTCACACGGCTTTTCGAAGCGCTGGTGCTCCCGCCCCGGTAGGTTCGTCGCAACCTGAACGGCCGCACTGCGTCCTCAGTTGCAAAGCGAATCTAAAGCGATCGGGGTTGGCGACACATGAGCGCTGGGTATCACCACGGCTACCAGCAGCCGCGGCGTCCCATGCCGCCGCAGCGGCCGATGAAGAAGAAGAGGCGTCCCGGACGCGTCATTCTGGTGCTGTTGCTCGTCCTGGTGGTGGGTGTGGTCGGATTCGGTTTCTACGTCGACTCGACGTTGAAGCGGATCGACGCGCTGCCGGACTACCAGGGCCGTCCTGCCGAGACGCCGGGCACCACATGGCTGCTCGTCGGTTCCGACGCACGCGATGGGCTGACGCAGGAGGAGAAGGACAAGCTCGCCACCGGTGACGCGGCAGGCAGCCGCACCGACTCCATCATGATGCTGCACCTGCCGGACAACAGCGCCGCCAAGCCGGTGCTGCTGTCGATCCCGCGCGACTCCTACGTGGCGATCGAGGGCAACGGCCGCAACAAGATCAACGCTTCCTTCGCGATCGGCGGGCCGCAGCTGCTCGTGAAGACCGTCGAGGGTGCTACCGGCGTGCGGATCGACCACTACATGGAGATCGGCTTCGGCGGGTTCTCGAACATCGTCGACGCGGTGGGTGGCGTCGACATCTGCCTCGACGAGGCGATCAAGGACCCGATGGCCGGCATCGACCTGCCCGCGGGGTGTCAGGAACTCGACGGTCCGAAAGCGCTCGGGTTCGTGCGAACCCGCTACACGTTCGCGACCTCAGACCTGCAGCGCGTGCAGAACCAGCGGAAGTTCCTGTCCGCGTTGTTCGAGAAGGTCAAGAGCCCGGCCACGCTCGCGAACCCGTTCCGCATGGTGCCGCTGATGAACGCGGCGTCCGGCTCGGTGTCGGTCAACGAGAGCGACCACGTGTGGAACCTCGCGAGCGTCGCGCTGAACATCAGCGACGCGACCTCCGGCACCGTGCCGGTCGGGGGGACCCCGACGATCGGCGGCCAGTCGGTCGTGCAGTGGAACAAGGAGAAGGCGTCGCAGCTGTTCGACCTGATCAGCAAGGACCAGCCGGTGCCGGCTGAACTGATCGCCCCTCCGAAGTAACTAAGGCTTGACGGGCTCGGAAGTGGGCTCCGAGCTGGTCAACCCGGCCTCCTGTGCGATCTCGTCGAGCTCGCGCAGGAGGTCGTCGTAAATCGGTGTCGCTGACATGGTGTAGCCCCCTCTTGTGGATCTTCCCCCGTTCAGGTGACGGGAGCTTACGCCCCTGTACCCGTTCTTTCCGCCTCCTATGCCATTGAGACGCTAAATGTTGGCTAAATCCACCTCATAGCCAGGCATTATGTGCGCAGGCCACATGTCGATCACGTCGCGTGACGCCTACCGTTTCCGGTCATGTCGAGTGTCACGGGTCACACCGCGCTGATCACCGGAGCCGCCAGCGGCATCGGCCTGGCCTGCGCCCGCGCGTTGTCGTCCGCGGGCGCCAAGGTTCATCTGGTCGACCTCGACCCACGCGTGCGGGACATCGCGTCCGAGATCGGTGGGGTCGGGCACGTTCTCGACCTGACCTCGCCGGTGGACGCGTTGCCCGCCGAGGTCGACGTGCTGGTCAACAACGCAGGTGTCCAGCACGTCGCACCGATTCACGAGTTCCCGGTCGCGCGGTTCTCCTCGATGCTCGAACTGATGCTCGGGGCCGCGTTCCGGTTGACCCGGCACGTGCTGCCGCACATGTACTCGCGCGGCTGGGGCCGGTTGGTCCACATCTCCAGCGTGCACGGGGTGCGCGCGTCCGCGTTCAAATCCGCTTACGTCGCCGCGAAGCACGGCCTCGAGGGGTTTTCCAAGGTCGCGGCTCTGGAAGGCGCTCCGCACGGTGTCACGTCGAACTGCGTGGCTCCGGGATATGTGCGGACTCCGTTGGTGGAGAAGCAGATCGCCGATCAGGCGCGAGTTCACGAGATCTCCGAGGACGAGGTCTCGTCTCAAATCTTCCTGCAGCGCACTGCCATCAAACGGCTGATCGAGCCTTCCGAGGTCGCGGACGCCGTGCTGTGGTTGTGCGACAACAGTTTTGTCACTGGTACGTCGTTGGCCGTCGACGGCGGCTGGACTGCTCAATGAGGAGTTGTCGATGATCAAGAAAGTGGTAGGCGCATCGCTCATCGGAACAACTGTCGAGTGGTACGACTTCTTCCTCTACGGGTCTGCCGCGGCGCTGGTGTTCAACAAGCTGTTCTTCCCGACCGCGGATCCCTTGAACGGCACTTTGCTCGCGTTCACCACTTACGCGATCGGGTTCCTGGCACGGCCTTTGGGCGGGCTTGTTTTCGGTCACTTCGGGGACCGGTTGGGGCGCAAGAAGTTGCTGGTGTTGTCGTTGCTGCTGATGGGTGGCGCGACGATGCTGATGGGCGTGCTGCCGACGTACGCGTCGGTGGGTGTGCTGGCTCCCGTTCTGCTGACTTTGCTGCGGCTGGTGCAGGGCTTTGCTCTGGGCGGTGAGTGGGGTGGGGCCGTGCTGATCGTGTCGGAGCACGGTGATCCGGCGCGGCGCGGTTTCTGGGCGTCGTGGCCGCAGGCCGGTGTGCCGTGCGGCAACCTGCTGGCGACGGCGGTGCTCGCGGTGCTGGCGTCGGTGCAGTCGGACGCGGACTTCCTGGCGTGGGGCTGGCGGATTCCGTTCCTGCTCTCGGGCGTGCTCGTGGTGATCGGTCTGTGGATCCGGCTTTCGGTGTCGGAGTCGCCGGTCTTCCTGGCGGCCCAGAAGAAGGCTGCCCAGGAGAACGCTCCCAAGATGGAGAAGGCGCCCGCGTTGGTGCTGCTGAAGCACAACTGGCGCGAGGTGCTGATCGCGATGGGCGCGCGGTTCGCGGAGAACGTGTCGTACTACGTGATCACGGCGTTCATCCTGGTCTACGTGGTGACCGGGCTCGGGTTGTCGAAGTCGGTGGGGCTCAACGCGGTGCTGGTCGCGTCGGCCGTGCACCTGGTGACGATTCCGGTGTGGGGCCATCTGTCGGACAAGTTCGGGCGGCGGTCGATCTACCTCATCGGCGCGGTCGGCATGGGCGCGTGGATCTTCGCGTTCTTCGCTTTGCTGAACACCAAGGACCCGGTGCTGATCACGTTGGCCACCACCGTCGGACTCGTGCTGCACGGCGCGATGTACGGGCCGCAGGCGGCGTTCTTCTCGGAGCTGTTCGGGACGCGGGTGCGGTACTCGGGTGCGTCGGTCGGCTACCAGTTGGCGTCGATCGTGGCGGGTGCACTGGCGCCGCTGATCGCGACGGCGTTGCTGAAGGAGTACAAGTCGTCGTTCCCGATCGCTCTGTACGTGGTGATCACGTGCGTGATCACGGTCGCGGCGATCGCCCTGGCGCGGGAGACCCGTGGTGCGGATCTGGAGGAACGTGACAGGGTTGGGGTGTGACACGACGGCGTGAGGCCGAACTGGCGGCGTTGTTCGAGACCGCGTCCGAGCTCGCGGGCATGCGCGACCCGGACGCGGTTCTCCGTTCGATCGTGCGCAGGGCACGGACGCTGCTCAGCACCGACGTGTCGTACCTGTCGATGAACGACGACCCGAACGGCACCTACATGCGGGTGACGGACGGGTCGTTCTCGCCGTTGTTCCAGAAGGTGCGGCTCGGGCTCGGCGAGGGGCTGGGCGGGCTGGTGGCGCAGACCGCCCGCCCGTACGCCACCTCCGACTACTTCGCCGACGCCCGGTTCAACCACACCAACCCGATCGACTCGGCCGTGCACGACGAAGGCCTGGTGGCGATCCTGGGCGTGCCGCTGAAGCTCGACTCGAAGGTCATCGGGGTGCTGTACGCGGCCGACCGGACCTCGCGCGAGTTCCCCGCGGAAGAAGTCGCTCTGCTGCAGTCGCTGGCTGATCACGCGGCCATCGCGATCGACACGGCGTCGTTGTTCGCCACGATCCAGTCGCACAACGAGGCCATGAAACGGGCCGAGGAGGCGCACGACCGGCTCACGGACCTGGTGCTGCGCGGTGGTTCCTCGGCCGAGGTGGCGGCCGCGGTGGGGGAGCTGCTCGGCGGGCCGGTCGAGGTGCTGGAAACCGTGCCCACGCCGGCGGTGCGGGCCAATGGACGGGCTGTGCTGCTCGACGGCGTGTGGGTGTGCGCGGTGCTGGCCGGCTCGGAGCTGCTGGGCGGGATCGCGCTGGCCGGGCGGCCTGACCTGCCGGACGCGGACCGGCGGGTCTTCGAGCGGTCGGCGGCGGTGACGGCGTTGTTGTTGCTGCTGCGCAGGACCGTTGCGGAGGCGGAGAACAAGGTCCGCGGCGAGCTGATCACCGACATCCTGGACGGGCGGGATCCGGCGGGGCTGGTGGCTCGCGCGCGCCGGGTCGGCGTCGAACTGAGCGACCCGCACGTGGTTCTGGTCGCGGACGGGAACCTCTCCGCCGCGACGCACTACTCCTCGGTCCACAGAGGACTCGCCGGGTCGCGCGGCCGTGATGTCGTGCTGGCCTTGCCTTCGACGTCCACGGACATCGCACGCGACGTCGCAAAGGCGTTGGATGCGACGGTTGGCGCGTGCGGACCTGTCGTGGGGCCGGTGGCGATCGCCGCGGCCTTCGAGGAAGCGCGGCGGTGCCTGCGCGCGTTGCGGCAGCTGGGGCGGGAGAAGGACGCCGCGACGCTGGCCGATCTCGGGTTCGTCGGCGTGCTGCTGGGCGACCGGGCGGACGTGTCCGGGTACGTGCGGTCGGTGCTCGGGCCGGTGCTGGACTACGACGCCGAGCGCGGCACGGAACTCGTGCACACGCTGGAGGTCTACTTCCGCTGCGGCGCGAACCTCAGTCGTGCCAAGGCGGAGCTGCACCTCCACGTCAACACGGTCACGCAACGACTCGACCGGGTCTCGTCGTTGCTCGGCGACTGGCAGTCGCCGGACCGCGTGCTGGAGGTGCAGCTCGCGCTGCGCCTGCTTCGCTTGCAGGGCTAGTGGTTAACGGGCGAGGCCGAAGAACTCCAGTGCCACGGCGGCCATTCCGGCTGACGGCAGGGTGTGGCCCGCGCCCTGGATGCTGTAGGCCTCGACCTTGTCGCCGTAGCGGCGGCGGTTCCAGTTGGGGCGCGGGGTGTCGGTGGACGTCGGCGTCTGGCTCAGACCGAACACGTTGGTCCACTGCTCGATCGACTCCTGCAGCAACGAGTACGGCACGAGGGTGTCGGCGGTGCCGTGCCACAGCTGGATTCGCGGCCGGGGGCCGGTGTAGCCGGGGTTGGCCTGCCGGACCGCGTCACCCCACTGCTGCGGGGTGCGGTTCATGGTTCCGTTGGTGCACTTGCTGCCGGGCGGCGGGAAGTCGGCGGCGTTGGCGAAGCAGTTGAAGGGCACGCCCATGAACGCCGCGCCCGCCTTGAACACGTCCGGGTAGAGGGCGAGCATGTGCTGGGTCATCATGCCGCCGGAGGACGACCCGGTCGCGAAGACCCGGTTCGGGTCGCCGCCGTAGCGCTGCTCGGTGTAGCTCACCATCGAGACGATCGACACCGGGTCGCTGCCGCCGCCACGGCGCTTCGCGGCGGCGGACCAGGTGTCGAAGCACTTCCCGAACCCGGCCTGCTGTTGTGCGCTCGGGTAGATGACGACGAACCCGTACTTGTTGGCGAGCGAGGCGAACTCGCTGCCCGCGTAGAAGCCGGGACCCGAGCCGCCGCAGCCGTGCATCGCGACCACGATCGCGGGATGGGCCGGGCGGACGTCCGGAACGTAGACGTGCATGCGCATCCCGCCGGGGTTGGTGCCGAAGTTGGTCACCTCCACCAGGGACGCGGCGGACGCCGGTGGCGCGAGCAGGACGCCGGCGGCGGTGATCAGAATGCTGACGAGCGTCATGAGGGTTCTGCGTGCGGTCATCGTGGACCTCCGGTCAGGGTTCCGGGGCTCCGAAGGTATTCAGATCCGTGACGGCCGTCAATCTTTTGGCGAATGACGTGGCGCGGCGTTCGACGAATAATGAGCCGGATGTCTGCAGCTGTGACTCCACCGGACGGCGGCGCGGCGGGGTCGCCCGTGCGCCCGGAAACCGCTGCGCTCGCCCTGTTCGGTGATCACGTGCTCGACCGGCGGGTGGCCGTGTCGACGGGCGGTGTCGTCGCCGCGCTCGGGCGGCTCGGCGTGAGTGAGGCCGCAGCGAGGACGGCGCTGAGCCGGATGGGTCGCCGCGGTCTGCTCCGCACGGTCCGCCAAGGGCGCCAGGCGTTCCTGGGGCTCACCGAACACGGGACGGCCGTGCTGCACGACGGGCAGCGCAAACTCGACGGAGAGGTCGTCGACCGGGACTGGGACGGGCGGTGGACGCTGCTGACGTTCTCGGTCCCGGAGAGCAGGCGCGCTGATCGGCACGCGTTGCGCACCCGCCTGGGCTGGTTCGGGTTCGGGCCGTTGCGCAGCGGCCTGTGGGTCTCGACGTCGGACGCGGACGTCTCGGCGACGCTGGCGGAGCTCGACCTGCTCGAGCACGCCGAGGTGTTCCGGGCCGAGGCGTCCCGGTGGACCGATCCCGCGCGCATCGCGGCGGAGGCCTGGGACCTGCCGGCGATCGCCGCGGGCTACGAGAACTTCCTGCGGCGCTGGGCGGACGGGGGTGTCGAGCATCTCGGCGAACTGTCCAGGCGGATCCTGCTGGGCGCGGAGTGGTTGCTGCTGATCCGGCGCGACCCGGTGCTGCCGTCCGTGCTGTTGCCGCAGGGGTGGCCCGGAACTCCGGCCGCCGCACTGTTCCACACGCTGCGGCACGAGTGGGCGCGCCAGGCGGAGGAACAGGCTGCGGACGTCCTCGAGTCCATTGTGGACCGCTAGCAGGTCTGCTCGTACGGAAGGGTTGGCGCGTAACGGCTCCACTCCTGCTCGGTGAGGCCCCCTCCGGCGCTCACGCAGGCCCAGTCGGCACCGTGTTTGCTCAACTCGTCGAGGCCGGTGAGATCCCACAGTTGCACGGTGTTGTCCTCGCTCGTGGTGGCCAGGAGGTCTCGTGACCACGTCACCGACGTGAGACCTCCCGTGTGGCCGTTGAGGTTCGCGAGGCGGCGTGGCTCGTCCCGTGCGGTGAAGTCCCACAGGATCGCCATCCGGTCACTGCTCGCGCTGGCGAGGGTGCGGCCGTCCGCGGACCACGCCAGCGAGACCACGTCGTTGATGTGGCCGATGACGGCCGCGATGACCTGCTTTTGAGTGACGTCCCAGATGAGGATGGTGTCGTCGTAGCTGCCGGTCGCGATCGTCTGACCGTCCGGGGACCACGCCACCGCGCGCACGCCCTCCTGGTGGCCGATGAGCGTGCCGACGCGGCGTGGTTCGGCGGTGACGTCCCAGAGGATGACGGTCTGGTCGTTGCTCGCGGTGGCGAGGGTGCGGCTGTCCGGCGACCACGCCACCGACCGGACCACGTCGGTGTGGTCGGTCAGCGCGGCGATCCGGCGGGGTTGCGGGCCCGTCGTGTCCCAGAGGTGCACGGTGTTGTCTTCGCTCGCGGTGGCGAGAATGCGGCCGTTCGGCGACCACGCCATCGCTCGCGCTCGCTTGCTGTGTCCGGTGAGGGTGGCGATGCGGCGCGGCTCCGCGCTCACGTCCCAGAGGGCGATGGTCAGGTCCGTGTTGGCGATGGCGAGGAACTTGCCGTCCGGGGACCATGCCAGTGCCGAGGCTTCCGGTCCGGTCAGGGTGATTCCGGTGCGGCGCGGCCGGTTTCGCTCGCTGAGGTCCCACAGGCGGATGATGTTGTCACTGGCGGCCGCGAGGGTGTGGCCGTCCGGTGCCCACGCCGCGATGCGCGCCGGGTCGGTGAGCTTGCCGAGGCGGCGGGGGCGGGTGCGCGCGGCGACGTCCCACACGATGACGCTCAGGTCGTTGCCCGCGGTGGCGAAGGAGCGGCCGTCCGGTGCCCAGGCGATCGACAGCACGTTGTTGGTGTGGCCGATGAGAGTGTTGCCGATCTGCAGTCCGGTGGCGGGGTCCCAGAGGCGGACCGTGTTGTCGTTGCTCGCGCTGGCGAGGGTGCGGCCGTCAGGGGACCAGGCGGCTGCCAAGACCTCCTCGATGTGGCCGTCGAGCCTGGTGTGGCGGCGTGTGGCGGGATCCCAGAGGTGGACGCCCCAGCCGCTGGTGGTGGCCAGGGTGCGGCCGTCGGGTGACCAGGCCGCCGACAACACGTCGGTGTCGTGGTGCAGCGGATCTCCTGCGAGGTGGGGGCTCTCCGGTTCGGTGAAGTCCCACAAGCGGACGTCGTGGTCGCGGCTCGCGCTGGCGAGGGTGCGGTCGTCGGGGGACCACGACAGCGACTCCACCGAGTCGTTGTGGCCGGTGAGCGTGCCGACGTGCCGTATGGGGTCCCGGAGGCGGATGGTGTGGTCGAAGCCCGCGGTGGCAAGGGTTTTGCCGTTGTGCGACCACGCCATCGACAGCACGCCGCCGGTGTGTCCGACGAGGCCGGCCGTGCGCTGGGGACGTTCCCGGTCGGTGAGGTCCCACAGGAGGACTTCGCTGCCACCCGCGGTCGCGAGCGTGCGGCTGTCCGGTGACCACGCCAGCGACACCTCGATGTTGGGGTGGCCGGTGAGCGTCGCCAGGCGGCGCGGTTTGTCGTCGGTCATGTCCCACAGCAGCACCGTTTTGTCGGCGCTGGCCGTGGCGAGCGTGCGGCTGTCCGGTGACCACGCGACCTGCCGCACCCACTTGGTGTGGCCGGGCAGGGAGGCGAGGACGTTCATGTCCTTGTAGGCGTTGAACAGGTTGATCTGCGTGCGTTCGTCGTCGGAGAAGTGTTGTGCGGCAACGGCGAGTCGTAGTGCAGTGCGGGGATCGCGGTCGCGGATCGCGTCGGTCTGGGTGATCAGGGCGTTCACGGTGGCCAGGCGTTGCTCGCGCAGGGCGTTCTGCTGGCCGTAGATCGCGAGCCCGGCCGCGATCAGGGCCAGGACGAGCAGACCCGTCAGCACGCTGACGAGCCGGGTGCGGAGGCGGCGTTCCCGGCGCCGGCTCGCGTCGAGGAACTCGCGGCCTTCCTCGCCGAGGTCGTGCGCGCCGATGTCGGCCGTCGCCCTGGCCAGTTGGGGGCCGCTCCACAGGTGCAACGGCGCGTTGCCGGATTCGCGCCACTCCCTGGCCGCGCGTTCGATCTGTGGACGCGCCTTCAACGCCGCACCGGCCTCCGCGATGGCGTCGGCCAATGGTGGCCACGAGGTCAGGAACGCTTCGTGCGCAACGGTGATCGTGGCGGCGCCCTGATGGGTGTCGGTGACGAGCAATCGGCGGGCGACGAACTCGTCCAGCGCGGCGCGGTGGTGGTCGGGCAGGTCGTCCGCGGCGACCCGCCAGCGGGCCGGGAGGCCGTGCTCGTCCACGGTGACCAGGCGCACCAGGCCCGCGATCACCTCGTCGGGCCGGCGGCCGGTCCGTTCGACGGCGGCGGCGAGCGCCCGGTCCGCCTGGCCCGCCAGCGCCCCGGCGACCCCGCCGAGCCGGTCGTACCGCTCGGCCGACAACTGCCCGCCCCTGCCCACGCCCTCGGCCAGTTGCTGCAGGGTGAAGGCCAGCAGGGGCAACGCTTCGCCGTTGTCGGTGTCGGCCACCAGCCGGTCCACCAGCTCGGCGTCGATCTCGAGACCGGCGAGCCGGGCGGGTTGCTCGATCACCGCGGGCAGGGTTCGCCTGCGCAGCACCCGTACCTCGACCAGCTTGCGGGGCAGCGCGTCCAGGGCCTCGTCGGCCTGCACCGCGGCGAGGAACTCCGGGCGCAGGGTGGCCACGATCGACACCCGTCCACGCAGTCCTTCCGCGAGCAGGCGCGCGAACCGTTGGCGTGCTTCGGTTCCGGTCTGCGTCACGAGTTCCTCGAACTGGTCCACCACGAGCAGCAGCCGGTCTCGTCGCCCTGGAGCGGCGGCCAGCAGCTCGTCGGCGACACTCGCCAGGCCGCAGTCGGTCGCGAGGGTGGCGCGCACCTCGGCGACCGTCCACTCCGGACCGAGCTCGCGAGCCCGCTGGGTGAGCACCAGGGCCAGTTCGGCCACCACGCGTTCGCCGGGGACCACCGGCCGCACCGTCAGCCAGCCCGGTTCGGCCGCCACCGCGGGAACCAGGCCGGCGCGGACCAGTGACGACTTGCCGCAGCCGGAAGGGCCGACCAGCAGCAGCATCTCCTTCGAGGACGCCACCAGTGCGGACAGTTCGCGGATCTCCTGGTCACGCCCGCGGAACGCCTGCCGCCACCTCGCGTCGAAGGCACGCAGTCCCGGGAAGGGGCTCAGTCCGTCCGCCCAGCCGACGCCGCCGCACGCGTCGACCTCGCGCAACCTCGCCGCCAGCCGGGCCGGTCCGTCCTCGGCGGTGAAGTCGATGTGCTGGACGGCGTCCAGCAGCCGGTGCGTGACGCCGCGCTGCAGGAGCAGCGGCACGACCAGTTGACCCAGGGTCTGCGCGGTGAAGATCTCCGCGAAGCACCACCGCGACTCGACATAGGTGGCGGTCATCAGGCACACCGTCACGTCGGCTTGCCGCAGCTGGGCGTGCAGACCCGCTTCCCACGCCTGACCCGGTCTGATCCCGGCCTGCGGATCGTGGTCGAGGAACACGTCGTGTCCCTCGACCACCAGCATCCGGCGCACATCCGCCGCGAGGTGTTCGTCCGCCACGGAATAGCTGAGAAAGACTCTGGCCATCGGCGAGCACAAGCAGCGCTCTCGCCGGACCCGCCGATTTACACCCGTTCGGGTCGGAACGAGCTGACGGCATCTCCGGCCGGAGCGTCGGAGTTGCCGAACGGCTTGGCGATCGCCATGTAGACGAGGCCGATGCCGACCACGAGAGCACCGCTCAGGATCACGACGTAGTTGTCGTACCAGGGTCCGTCCGGAGTGCGCGGCCACACCATGTTGATCATCGCCGCGACGCCGTACGCGAGCGCCAGGACGTTGATGACCAGGCCCCAGCGGCCGAGGGTGAACTCGCCTGACGGCGTCCACCCCTTGAGGCGGGCCCGCAGCGCGGCGAACACGACCATCTGGAAGCCCAGGTAGATGCCGAGCGTCGCGAACGACACGATCTTGTCCAGCGCGTTCGTGGACAGCATCGACGCGAACACGATGATCACCGGGATCAGGCCGGCGAGTGCGAGCGCGTACGGCGGGATGTGCCGCTTCTGGTTGAACTTCGCGAGTGCCTTGTGCCCGAACAGCATCTTGTCGCGGGCGTAGGAGTAGGTCAGCCGGGACGCCGCCGCCTGCAGGGACATCGTGCAGGACAGGAACGAGATCAGCACGACCGCGATCACGATCTTGTACCCGACCGGGCCGAACGCATTGGTCAAGATGTTCGTGACGGGGTCGGCGTTCTCGCCGCTGATGACCTTGCCGAAGTCCGGTACCGCGAGCAGCAGCGACAGGCACGCGAACGTGGCCGCCGCGCCGCCGATGTAGATGGTGCGGCGCATGGCCTTCGGGATGACCTTGCCGGGGTCCTTGACCTCTTCCGCGGTGTCACCGCAGGCCTCGAAGCCGTAGTACTGGTAGAGGCCGATGATGCCCGCCGCGAAGAACGCGGGCAGGTAGCTGCCCGATCCGCCGGCGCCGAAGCTGTCGAACAGCACTCCGAGGCCGTGCAGCCGGTGGTTGACCAGCAGCCAGATGCCGACCGCGAGCGCGCCGACGATCTCCGCGGCGAACCCGAAGATGGCGGCCCAGCTGAGAACCTTCGTGCCCGCGTAGTTGATCAGCGTGGAGACCACGATGATCGCGATCGCGCACAGCACGGTGTTCCCGACGGTGGCGGTGTAACCGAGAAGTGTTGCCAGGTAAGGGCCCGCGCCGTAGCTGACGGACGCGATGGTGACCAGCAGGGCGATCATGTAGACCCAGCCGGTCATCCACGCCCAGCGCTTTCCCCACAGGCGGCGCGCCCAGGGGTACACGCCGCCCGCGACCGGGTACTGCGCCACGAGCTCACCGAAGATCAGCGCGACCAGGAACTGGCCCACACCCGCGACGACGAAGCTCCAGATCATCGGCGGACCGCCCAGGGCGAGGGCGGTGCCGAACAACGTGTACGTGCTGACCACGGGGGAGAGGTAGGTGAAGCCGAGCGAGAAGTTCGCCCAGGGACTCATGTCCCGCTTGAACTCCGACGTGTACCCGAGGTCCTTCAGCCGATCTTCGGCGGTGAGAGCCGTCACTACGCCTCCTTGATCAGGTCGGCGGCGCGCTCTCCAATCATGAGAACCGTGACCATCGGGTTCACGGTCGGCATGGTGGGAAAAACGGACGCGTCGACAACTCGCAGGCCCTCGAGACCGATGACCTTCAGTTCACCGTCCACAACGGACCCGATGGCGCACGTGCCGGCCGGGTGGTAGACGGTGTGGGCGGCCTTGCGGCCGTACTCGGACAGAGCCTCGTCGCTCGTGACGTCCGGGCCGGGCGCGATCTCCCGCTTGAGCCACGACTTCAGCGGTTCCTGCTCGGCGATCTTGCGCGCGATCTTGAAGCCGTCGACCAGGGTCTGCTCGTCGTAGCCGTCGGGGTTCGTGAAGTACCCGAAGTCCAGGGCGGGCTTCTCGGTGGGGTCGCTGGACTTCAGCCACAGCTTGCCCTTGCTGTGCGGCCTGGGGATGTTCGGCGTCATGCAGACCCCGTGCTCCACCTTCGGGTAGCCGAGGCGTTCCGTGTTGGTGGTGAACGGGATTTGGTAGAAGTGGAACATCAGGTCCGGGCGCGGATCCGACTCGTCGCGGCGGATGAACAGGCCCGCGTCGGAGTCCATCACCGAGTTCTCCGGCAGCGGTTTCGTGGTCTCCCAGACGATGACCGACTCCGGGTGGTCGAGCAGGTTCTCGCCGACGCCGGGCAGGTCGTGCCTGACCTCGATGCCGATGCTGCTCAGGTGCTCGGCGTCGCCCACACCGGACAGGTTGAGCAGGCGGGGCGTGTCGATCGCGCCCGCGCAGAGCAGAACCTCTTTGGTGGCCTCGATGTAACCCTTGTCGGTGTGCACGCCGATCGCGCGCTTGCCGTCGAACTCGATCCTGCCGGCCCAGGTGTCGAGCAGCAGGGTCAGGTTCTTGCGGGTGTCGAGGATCGGGTGCAGGTACGCCGTCGAGGCCGACGAGCGCTGGTTGTTCTTCTCCGGGTGGTAGGCGATGGAGAAGAAGCCGGCGCCGTCCTCGAACGGCTTGGCGTTGAAGTCGTTGATCTCCGGGACGTTCACGGCCTGTTGCGCGGCGCTGACGAAGTCCTTGGCGATCGGGTTCCGGTCCTTCTCCTCGACCGGGATGATGTTGAGCTGGACCTTGTCGTAGTACGGGCCCAGCGCGTCCCACGTCCAGCCGTGGCCCCAGTCGTCGAAGTCCTGGGGCAGCGGGTTGAAGCAGATCAGCGTGTTGTGGCTGGAACATCCGCCGAGGACCTTCGCGCGGCTGTGCCGGATGTGCGAGTTGCCGCGCGGCTGCTCGACCGTGGGGTAGTCGTAGTCGTACTCGGTCTCGAGCAGGTTGATCCAGTTGCGCAGGTTCAGGATCTTCTCGTCGCCGACGTCGGACGGCCCGCCCTCGATGACCGCGACCGTGACGTTCTCGTCTTCGGTGAGTCTCGCGGCGAGCACGCAGCCCGCCGTTCCGCCGCCGACGATCACGTAGTCATATGCGGTCACTGGGCGGAATCCTTTCGCGCGAACCAGTTCTGGGCAGCTGGCTTGAGGTTCTGGTAGACGTGCTTGGGCTCGGTGTACTCGTGCAGGCCCGCGGTGCCGAGCTCACGGCCGACACCGCTGCGCTTGAAGCCGCCCCACTCGGCCTGCGGCAGGTACGGGCCGAACTCGTTGATCCAGACCGTGCCGTGGCGGAGCTTCTTCGCGACGCGCTGGGCCTTGTCGAGGTCCTGGCTCCAGACACCGCCGGCGAGGCCGTACTCCGTGTCGTTGCCGAGGTAGATGGCCTCTTCCTCGGTCTCGAAGCGCTCGGCGGTGATGATCGGGCCGAACGTCTCGTCCTGGACGAGCCTCATGTCCCTGGTGCAGTCCGCGTAGACCGTGGGGCGGAAGAAGAAACCGTTCTGCAGCTCGGGGTCATCCGGCCTGCGGCCGCCAGCCTTGAGGGTGGCGCCCTCCTGCTTCGCGAGCTCGACGTAGCTCTCGACCTTGGCCCGGTGCTCGGCGCTGACGAGTGGCCCGGACTCGGTGTCCTCGTCGAAACCGTTGCCCAGCTTGATCCTGTCGGCCCGGCGCGCGACCTCGTCGACGAAGTCGTCGTAGATGCTGCTGTGCACGATGAGCCTCGTGCCGGACGAGCAGACCTGGCCGGCGTGGAAGAACGCCGCGGTGAGCGCGTAGTCGACGGCGGTGTCGATGTCCGCGTCCGCGAAGACGATGTTCGGGTTCTTGCCGCCGAGCTCGAGGGCGACCTTCTTCACGGTCTTCGCCGCGGACGCCATGATCCGCTGACCGGTGGCGAGGCTGCCGGTGAACGAGACGAGGTCGACGTCCGGGTGCTCCGACAGAGGTGCGCCGACTTCGGGGCCGGTGCCGAGGACGAGGTTCGCGACGCCGTCGGGCAGTCCGGCTTCCTGCAACAGCTCGAACAGCTTGATGGTGGTGAGCGGCGTGATCTCGCTGGGCTTCGCCACGAGCGTGTTGCCGGCGAGCAGCGCAGGCGCGATCTTCCAGGAGATCTGCAGCAGCGGATAGTTCCAGGGCGCGATCAGGCCGCACACGCCGACCGGTTCGTAGTCGATGCGGCTGATGACGTCCGCCGGGGCACCCTGGACGACCTTCGGGTGCAGCAGGCCGGCGAGGTTGCCGTAGTAGCGGAACACGGCACAGACGTCGTCCACGTCGATGCGGCTCTCGACCAGCGTCTTGCCGGTGTCGAGCGTCTCGGTGCGGGCGATGTCCTCCTTGTCGCGCTCCAGCAGGTCCGCCACCCGGTTCAGCACGGCGGCGCGGTGCTCGGGGCTCGCGTGCTGCCAGTCGCCGTGGTCGAAGGCGTTTCTGGCCTTCGCGATCGCTGAGATCGCCTGTTCGCGGGTTTGGTCCTCGACCTCGGTGAGAACACTCTGGTCGAAGGGGTTGATGATCTGCCGCACCGGCGACACGCCTCCCTGTTCGTATGTCCACGTAGGACATTGGGGTATAGCCGGCCGCCGGTGTCGGTCAAACCGTGACGACCGTCTCTACCTCAAGTTCCTGCGCAGTCGGGTGAAAAGCCGAGCGTTGCTCATGGCCACGATGCCGACGACGTCTTCCGGGTTGCCGCCGTCTCGATAGGTCGCCACGAACTTCCGGTCCTCAATGGACCCATCTTCGACGCGAACGTCGTTCGTCGCCCGTCCGATGAACTGGATCCGCACGCCGTACTGGTCGGACCAGACATAACCGCCGTTGGTGTGCGTCGCGATCGTCTCGCCCGCGAGCAAGTTGCGGGTGGCGACTTGCGCCTGCTCGGTCGCGGACGTCCAGTGCTCCGCGCGGTGGCCCGCGCAGTTCGCGACGTCGCCGACGGCCACGACGTTCTTCAGGTTCGTCACGCCGCCCGCGTCGCACACGACGCCGTTGTCGACCTTGACGGGTCCGCCGGCGAGCCAGTCGGTGGCCGGGCGAGTGCCGATGCCCGCGACGACGACGTCGGCGTTGATGTGCCGCCCGTCCGCGAGGTTGATTCCGCCGTCAATGTTGACTGAGTCAACGTTGATTCCTGTAATCAACGTTGATCCGTGGTCGGCGTGCAGCTGTCCGCATGCGGCACCCATCTCGGCACCCAGCACACGCGTGAGCGGCGTTGGGAGCGCCTCGATGACCGTGACGTCCTTGCCCAGAGCGCGCGCACTCGACGCGATCTCCGCGCCGATGAACCCGGCCCCGATGACTCCGACGTGCTGCGCGTTGTTGATGGCGTCGCGGAGCTTGATGGCGTCGTCGAGGGAGCGCAGGACGTGTGTGTTGGAGATTGTCCGCGGTATACCGCCCGTCGCGATGACGAAGCCGTCGGCCTCGACCGTGGTGCCGTCGCTGAGCGCGACCTCCTGGGCGGAGAGCAGTCCGGTGGCCTGGACGCCGAGCCTCCAGTCGGCCTCGAGCGCGTCGAGATCCTCCTGGTCGGCGAGAGGTACCGCCTCGACCTTGCCGAGGAGGAAGTCCTTCGAGAGAGGAGGTCGGTCGTACGGGAGATGCACCTCATCGCCGACGATGACGAGCCGTCCGTCGAACCCCTGCTGGCGCAGTGCCTGCGCCGACCTCAAGCCGGCGAGCGAAGCGCCGATGATCGCGATCGTCCTCACGCCACGTCCTTGTTCACCTCGACATCGACATAGACCACTCCATCCTCCACAAAGACGGGGTAGGTCTTCACCGGTCTTTTGGCGGGCAGGCAACTCGGCTCGCCGGTGCGAAGGTCGAAGCTCGCCGCGTGCAGCGGGCATTCGACGAAACAGCCCTCCAGCCACCCCTCGCTGAGGGAGGCTTCCTGGTGAGTGCACGTATCGTCGACGGCATACAGAATCCCGTCGGCGTTGAACACCGCGATCGGGGCAGGAGGGCCGACGATGCGCACCGCCTCTCCCGGGGGCAGGTCCATGAGAGCGCAGGCGCGGATCATCGTCGGCCTCCGTTGCGTGACGCGACACACGTTCCGAATGACGCAACACAATGTGCGGCTCTTCCGACGCGCCGTCAAGAGGTCGAGCGGGTTGTTTTGCCTGCCGGTTACTGTTGCGCGATGAGCAACTCCGACTCGGCAGCTCAGGTGCAGTCCGTCGACAGAGCCATCAGCGTGCTCGAACTACTGGCCCAGGGCGAGGCCGGTATCACCGAAATCGCAGGTGAGCTGGGTGTGCACAAGTCCACGGTGTCCAGACTCGTGTCCGTCCTGGAGGCCCGCGGCCTGGTCGAGCAGCTCGGCGAAAGAGGCAAATACGCCATCGGCTTCGGGGTTGTGAGATTGGCCGGCGCGGCGACCGGTCGCATGGACCTGACCAAGCTCGGGCAGCCCGTGTGCCAGACGCTCGCCGACTCCTTCGGCGAGACCGTGAACATCGCCGTGCACGACGCCGGCGTCGCCATCAACATCACCCAGGCCCGCGGCTCCGCGGCCGTGTCGGCCGTGAACTGGATCGGCCAGCGCACGCCGCTGCACGCCACCTCGTCCGGCAAGGTCCTGCTCGCGTACCTGCCCCTCGACGAACGCCGTCGCCTGGCGTCGCTCCCGCTCGACTCGTACACCGAGAACACCGTCGTGGAGGCTTCGCGACTGCTGTCCGAACTGGAGGAGGTCGCGAAGCAGGGGTTCGCGGCCTGCTTCGAGGAGCTGGAGCTGGGGCTGCACGCGGTCGCCGTCCCGGTGCGCGGGCATCGGGGTGAGGTCGTGGCCGCGATGAGCGCTTCCGGGCCGTCGTATCGGCTGTCGCGGCAGCGGGTCGAGGAGATCGTGCCGGCGATGGTGTCGGCGGCCGGGGATCTGTCCGCGCAGCTCGGCTACTTCGCGTCGGACTGATCCCACCGCGGGACCTGGGCCCAGTCGTCCAGGTCCGGCCAGGAGGATCTCAGGCGGTCGGCGAGCGTGCCGGCGAACGCCACCGACGACTCGTGCGAGGCGTAGGCGATCGCTTTGCGGAACAGCTCGCGTTCCGCCGCGGTCGCCTCCGCCTCGATCGTGCCCGTGGTGGCTGTGAAGATCGGCTGCGCCGTCGTGGCAGCGGTGGCGAGGACGGCGGCGAGCCGCTCCGGTGGCGGCAGGTCGTCGGGGTCGAGTCGTTCGACTTCGCTCAGCATCGCGTCTGCCACGTGGTACCGCGGGTAGATCAGCTTCTCCTCGTCGGTGTGGCCACCGATGCCGCGCCGGGGGATTCTGCTGGACGATTGCGGGGCCAACCTCCTCATTTGCCCGGTTTCACGGACCGTCGAACGCCGGTTGCTCGAACGGCGGTATTGACAGCCGGACGCACTGGCCGCAACTTGTTGCAGATAGCGGAACAGCAACGGCGGCGAAGGGGTGTCCTGATGCCTGGTGAAGTGCCTCGCGTGGTGCTCGTGGGAGCGGGGATCGTCGGGTGCGCGCTGGCCGACGAGCTCACCGCACGGGGCTTCACCGACGTCACGGTTCTGGACCAGGCGCAGGGGTTCGCCGCCGGCGGGTCGAGCAGCCACGCGCCGGGGCTGGTGTTCCAGACGAACTCGTGCCGGAGCATGACCGCCTTCGCCCGGTACACGGTCGAGAAGTACACGGCCCTGGGCTGCTTCGACCAGATCGGTGGTCTGGAGATCGCCACCACCGAGGCGCGCCTGGCCGACCTGTCGCGACGGCAGGGCTGGGCCACGTCGTGGGGCGTGGAGAGCCGGGTCGTCGGGCCGGACGAGGTGGCGCGGCTGCACCCGTTGCTGGACCGGGAGCAGATCCTCGGCGGGTTCCTGATTCCGAGCGACGGGCTCGCGAAGCCCGTGCTGGCGGCGGAGATCCAGGCGTCCCGAGCGGTCGAGAGGGGCGCTCGGTTCGAGTTCGGGCAGAAGGTCGTCGCCGTGGAGACGGCCGGCGATCGGGTCACCGGGGTGCGGACCGAGACCGGCACGTTCGCGGCCGACGTCGTGGTGTCGTGCGCCGGGATGTGGGGGCCGCTGCTGGGAGAGATGGTCGGGCTGACCATTCCGCTGGTGCCGATGGCGCACCAGTACGCGTTCACGGGCGACCTGGCCGGCGTCAGTGCGGAAGCGCTTGCGCGGCAACCGATTCTGCGGCATCAGGAAGCGGACCTGTACTTCCGGTCGCACGGGCGGGCGCTGGGCATCGGGGCTTACGGGCATCGGCCCATGCCGATCGCGGCCCGCGACATCACCGGGTCGGAACTGCCGTTCACCAAGGAGGACTTCGAGGCGTCGTGGGAGTCGGCCGTCGAGCTGTTCCCGGCGCTGGCCGAGGCCGGGGTGGATCGCGGGTTCAACGGGCTGTTCTCGTTCACCAGTGACGGGATGCCGTTGCTGGGCGAGCATCCCGGGCTGAACGGGTTCTGGGTCGCGGAGGCCGTGTGGATCACGCACTCCGCGGGTGTGGCCAAGGCGATGGCGGAGTGGATCGTCCACGGGCGGCCGGAGCTGGACCTGCATTCCAGCGACCTCAACCGGTTCGAGCAGGTGCAGCTGGCGCCGGACTACGTGCTGGAGCGGAGCTGCCAGAACTTCGTCGAGGTGTACGACCTGTTGCATCCGTTGCAGCCCATGGAGAGTCCGCGGCCGATCCGCACGAGTCCGTTCTACAGCAGGCAGAAGGAGCTCGGGGCGTTCTTCCTGGAGGCGTCCGGGTGGGAGCGGCCGCACTGGTACGAGGCCAACGCGAACCTGCCCGAGGTCGCCGAGGTGCCGGGACGGGGTGACTGGGCGAGCCGGTACTGGTCACCGATCTGCGGCGCCGAGGCCTTGGTGACGCGCAGGCGCGTGGCGATGTTCGACATGACGCCGTTGAAGCGGCTGGAGGTCAGCGGGGCGGGAGCGCTGGAGTTCTTGCAGCGCATGACGACCAACAACCTCAACCGCAAGCCCGGCGCGGTGGTCTACACGTTGCTGCTGGACGAGACGGGTGGCGTCCGGAGCGACCTCACGATCACGCGGCTCGACTTCGACACCTTCCAGGTCGGCGCGAACGGCAACCTCGACCTCGCGTGGCTCACCAAGCACGCGCCTTCCGACGTCTACATCCGGGACATCACGGCCGGGACGTGCTGCATCGGGCTGTGGGGGCCGCACGCACGTGACCTCGTGGAGCGGATCCCGCACACGCTGGACACGCAGAAGGGTTACTTCACGGCGCAGAAGGCGTTCATCAAGAACGTTCCGGTGACGGCGCTGCGACTGTCCTATGTGGGCGAACTCGGCTGGGAGCTCTACACCACCGCGGACCTCGGCCCGAAGCTGTGGGACACGCTGTGGGAGGCCGGGCAGGAGTTCGGGGTCATCGCGGCCGGGCGCGGGGCGTTCAACAGCCTGCGGCTGGAGAAGGGCTATCGGTCGTGGGGCACGGACATGACCGACGAGCACGACCCGTTCGAGGCGGGGCTGGGGTTCGCGGTCCGCAAGGACAAGGACTTCCTGGGCAAGGAGGCGCTGGAGGCCAGGAAGTCGTCCAGGAAACTCACCTGCCTCACGATTGCTGATCCGCAGAGCGTTGTCATGGGCAGTGAACCCGTTTTCCACCAGGGCAAGCCGGTCGGGTACGTCACGAGCGCCGCGTACGGGTACACGACCGGGCTGAACATCGCGTACGCGTGGCTGCCCGGTGACGTCGACGAGGTGGAGATCGAGTACTTCGGCGAACGCGTGAAAGCCCGCCCGGCGCAGGAGCCGTTGTTCGACCCTGAGATGAAGCGTCTGAGAGGCGGAGCATGACCGGCAGCCTGATCTCCACCCTGCAGGGCCGCTACTACACCGACCCGCAGATCTTCGCCCAGGAGCAGGCGAACATCTTCGAGCAGATGTGGTTCTGCGCGGTCCGCTCGAGCGACCTCGCGAACCCCGGCGACTTCCGCACCGTGCAGGTGGGGCGGGAGAGCGTGCTGATCGCGCGGGACCGCCACGGTGCCCTCAACGCGTTCCTCAACGTCTGCCGGCACCGCGGCGCGCGCATCTGCCTCGACGAGGCGGGCAGCGTCAAGCGGGCGTTCCAGTGCCCGTACCACGCGTGGACCTACGCGTTGGACGGCAAGCTGATCGCCGCGCCGAACCTCACGTCGATGCCGGACATCGACCGCGTCGAGTACGGCCTGACGAAAGTGCATCTGCGCGAGTGGCTCGGCTACGCCTGGGTGAACCTCGCCGACGACCCGCCCAGCTTCGAGGACGACGTCCTGAGCGCCGTGACGGAACGCCTCGGCTCGCTGGAGGGCATCGACGGGTACGAGATCGACCAGTTGTCCGTGGGCAAACGAATCGTCTACGACGTCAAGGCCAACTGGAAGCTGATCATCGAGAACTTCATGGAGTGCTACCACTGCGCGACGATCCACCCCGAGCTCACCGAGGTGCTGCCCGAGTTCGCCGACGGCTACGCGGCGCAGTACTACGTCGGGCACGGCGCGGAGTTCGGTGACGAGATCAAGGGGTTCACCGTCGACGGCAGCGAGGGCTTCGGAAAACTTGCCGCCCTCGAGGAAGAACGCGACCGGAAGTACTACGCCATCACCATCAAGCCGCAGGTTTTCATCAACCTCGTGCCGGACCACGTCATCCTGCACCGCATGTACCCGATGGCGGCCGACCGCACGGTCGTCGAGTGCGATTGGTTGTATGCAAAGGAAGTGGTCAACACCGGGCGTGATGTCTCTCGCTCGGTCGAGCTGTTCCACCGGGTGAACGAGCAGGACTTCGAAGCCTGCGAGCGTTGTCAGCCCGCGATGGCGTCGCGTGCCTACGCACATGGCGGAGTGCTGGTGCCCTCGGAGCACCACATCGGCGGTTTCCACGAGTGGCTGGTCCAGAAACTCGAATCAGCCGACTAGGGGATCGACGCGTCACCCGTGCACGCGAAAGCTGGCACAGGTGATGGAGCAGACGGACTTCTTGCTCCCGGACGGGGAGCACGATCTCCTCCGCCGCATCCGGCAACTGGCCGAGCGCGCGGAACGGACGGCGCACAACCGGTCCAACCTCGTTGGCCCGCCGCCGTCGCAGGAGCACCTGGACATCCTCGCGGAGATCAGAGCGCTCACCGAGGAGATGACCACAGCGAGACGGGCCGAGGCGTTGCCCCGGCCCGCCAGACCCGCGGACGATCTCGTCGGCGAGCGGTGGTGACGCTCAGCGGCGCTGGCCGCGCACCATCTTGACCAGGCCCTTCATCGTCTCTTCCAGCCCGGAGCCGAACGGGTTGTCGTGCACCAGGTACGTCCACGTCGAGCTCGGGCGCTTCACACCCGCATCGGCGAGGTCGTAGCCGTCGTCGGTGATCTTCGCGGCGTCGTACTTGTCCTGGGACTGCGCCCACGACTCCGGCACGATCTTGTTGAACGCCGGGATCGCCTCGCGGTGGAACTCGTCGAGCGGGTTCTGCCGGGCCAGCGCGCGCAGGTGGATGCCCTCACGCAGGTCTGACAGGAACGTCAGGTGGTGCGTCCACAGGTCGTCGAGGTAGAACAGCGTGATCTTGCGGGCGGCGTCACCGGCCACCTCGTCGGACACGCCTTCCTTCTTGCCGAGCTTGTCCAGGGCCGCGTCCGTGCGCAGCACCACGTCGCGATGCTTGAGCAGCAGGTCGCGCTGGTGCTCGATGAGCTTGTTGTAGCGCCACGTGTTGCGGTGGATCTCCAGGTTCACGCCCTCGGCGACGCGCTGCGCGTGCTCGAAGGTGTGGATCAGGCCCTTGTCGTTGACCCGGCCGTCGTTGTCCACATCGGACGGATCCTCGGCGTCCGGCGCGTACTGGGTGATCAGCTCGTCGTGCAGCGACGAGAAGAACACCGAGCCGCCGGGGTCGCCCTGACGGCCCGCGCGGCCGCGCAGCTGGTCGTCCAGGCGTGAGGACGAGTGGCGGCCGGTGCCGATCACGTACAGGCCGCCCAGCTCGGCGATCCGGTCGTGGTCCTCGCCCTCGTGGCCACCGAGGCGGATGTCCGTACCGCGACCGGCCATCTGCGTGGAGACGGTGATGCGCTGGTACGAGCCGGCGTCGGCGATGATCGCCGCTTCCTCGGCGTCGTTCTTCGCGTTCAGCACGACGCACTCGAGCCCGGCGTCGCGCAGCTTGGAGGAGATCCGCTCGGACTCCGCGACGTCGAGCGTGCCGACGAGGATCGGGCGCCCGGTCTCGTGGACGGTCTTGATCTCCTCGACGATCGCGTCTTCCTTCTGCTCCAGCGTCGCGTAGAGGCGGAAGTGCTCGTCCTCGCGGATGTTCTCCTTGTTCGGCGGGATCACGAGCACCTCGAGCTCGTAGAACTCGCGCAGGGTCTCCGCGACGGCGACCGCGGTACCGGTCATGCCGCAGCGCGTCGGGTACCGCGACAGCAGTGCCTGCACCGTCATCGAGTCGAGGATCTCGCCCGACTCGGTCGTCTGGACGTTCTCCTTGGCCTCGACCGCGGCCTGCAGGCCGTCCGGCCACCGCTGCAGCTTCGCGACGCGGCCGCGGGTGTCGTTGATCAGGTGCACCCTGCCGTCGCGCACGATGTAGTCGACGTCGCGGTGCAGCAGCACCTGGGCGTGCAGGGCGACGTTCACCTTCGACAGCGTGGAGGTGACGTGCTCCTGCGAGTACAGGTCGATCTCGCCGAGCGCGCGCTCGACGGCCTCGGAGCCCGCACCCGTGAGGAAGACGTTGCGCTCCTCGTCGTCGATCTCGTAGTGCAGGTTCTGGCGCAGGCGCTTCACCAGGTCCGCGATGACGGGGTCGGCGGCCTCGGCGCTGGTCGAGCCGGCGAGCACGAGCGGCACGCGGGCCTCGTCGACGAGCACCGAGTCGGCCTCGTCGATCAGCGCGACCTCCGGCTCGGGCACGATCAGGTCCTCGGGCCTCGTGACGATCCGGTCGCGCAGGATGTCGAACCCGATCTCGCTGACCGGCGCGTACGTGACCTCGCACTGGTAGGCCTCGCGGCGCTCCTCGGCCTTCGAGCTGCCGTTGATCCAGCCCACCGTGACACCGAGCAGCCGGTACAGCGGCCCCATCCACTCCGCGTCGCGCTGGGCGAGGTAGTCGTTGACGCTGACCACGTGGACGCGCTTGCCCTTGATGGCGAACCCGGCCGCGGCCATGGCGCCCGCGAGCGTCTTGCCCTCACCGGTGGCCATCTCGACGACGAGCCCGCTGAGCATGCCCAGCGCACCCAGGACCTGCACGTCGAACGGACGCTGCCCGATGGCGCGCTCGGCGGCCTCACGCGTGAGGGCCACCAGCTCGGTGTCCTCGTGCTCCTCGCGCAGCTTCACGGCGTGTGCCGTCAGCTCCTCGTCGCTGAACGCTTTGAACGTGTCAGCGTGTTTCTCCACGTCCTTGAGCAGTGCCGAGAACGGGGTGAGGTCAACCGACGCCGGTTTCTGCGCGAACCGGCGCATCCGCTGCTTGAAGCGCGCCATGAGAGTGGTCACGACGCAGGAACGTACGGCATCGGCCGGAGGTTCCGCAGAGGTCTTGACAGTGAAGCCGGAAATGTCCGATCAGTGGCACCTGCGCGCTGACCGCGTCCGCGAGTTTGCCCTGGTCACTGGGACTTGAGGTGAGTACGGCTGCTTCCGGTTGGTGCTACAGCGGTAGCACCAACCGGAAGCAGAGTTCAGGCCGGGTTGGTTTCGGGCAGCTTGAGCGCCGAGAACAGCGTGGCCAGGCCCATCAGGCAGAGGAACGCGGACACCGACATCGACGTGCCCGTCGCCCCGAGCAGCGCCGTCATGATGAACGGCGTGCCGCCGCTGACCAGGATCGACGCCAGCTGGTAGGCGAGCGAGGCGCCCGAGTATCGGACGTGCGGCTCGAACAGTTCGCCCAGGTACGCGGCGATCGGGCCGTACACGAGAGAGGACGCGATGCCTCCGACCGTTGCGGCGACGAACAACAACACGAGGGACCCGGTGTCCACGAGCAGGAAGTACGGGAACGCCCACACGACCAGGCCGATGGCGCCCGCGATGATCAGCGGGCGGCGGCCCATGCGGTCGGATGCGTGGCCCGCCCAGAGGATCACCGGGATGCTCACGACGGACGAGAGCAGGCTGACGATCAGGACGGACTCGCGGGACAGGCCGAGCGTGGTCGTGGCGTAGGACAGGACGCCGGCGATCGACACGTAGAAGATCGCGTTGGAGGCGAACATCAGCCCCGCGCCGAGCAGGATCGGCTTGCGGTGGGTGCGCAGGGCCTCCTTCAACGGTGCGGGGGCCGGTGCGTCGCTGCGGCGTTCCTTCAGTTCGCGGAAGACCGGGCTGTCCTCGACCTTCAGCTGGATGAAGAGGACCACCGGGAAGAGCAGTGCCGAGGCCAGGAACGGGATGCGCCAGCCCCACGCCGCGAAGTCCTCTTTGGACAGGGTGGTGGTGGCCAGGATGAACGCCACGTTGCCCAGGAACACGCCGATCGGGACACCGGCCTGACCGAACGTGCCCGCGAAGCCGCGTTTGCCGGGCCTGGCCGACTCGGTGAGCAGCAGCACCACGCCGCCCCACTGGCCGCCGACCGCGATGCCCTGCAGGAAGCGGAGGAGGACGAGAAGGATCGGTGCGCCCACGCCGATGCTGCCCGACGTCGGGAGCAGGCCGATGAGGAACGTCGCGGCGGCCATCAGGGCCAGGCAGATGACCAGGGCGGGCTTGCGGCCGACCTTGTCGCCGACGTGGCCGAAGACCAGGCCGCCGATGGGCCTCGCGATGAAGCCGGCCCAGAACGTGCTGAAGCTCAGCAGCAGGCCGACGATCGGGGTGGCCTCTGGGAAGAACAGTTTGGGGAACACAAGTGCCGCAGCTGTTGCGTAGATGAAAAAGTCGTACCACTCAATACTGCTGCCGACGAGTCCGGCGGCCATGAGCCTGCGCAGGGTCTTCTTCTCCGGGGCAACACTGACCACGGCTTCTCCTTCACCACGTGTCGATGAACGGGCGTTTCTTCCCCTGAGGGCGGGAAGTTGAGGGGGCCAGCGCCGTCGCGATCCAGCGGCGGGTGTCGGCCGGGTCGATCACGTCGTCGATCTCGAAGACACTCGCGACGTTCAGCGCTTTGCCGTGTTCGTACGCGGCCGCGACCATCTGGTCGTAGCGCTGACGGCGTTCGTCCGGGTCCTCGATGGCGTCCAGTTCTCGCTTGAAGCCGAGCTTGACGGCGCCTTCGAGTCCCATCGGGCCGAACTCGCCGGTGGGCCACGAGATGGCGAACTGGGGGACTTTGAGCGAGCCCGCCGCCATCGCCTGGGCGCCCAGACCGTAGGCCTTGCGGAGGATGACGAGTCCGAACGGGACGGTGAGGTTGGCGCCCGTCACGACCATGCGGGTCAGGTGGCGGACGGTGGCGGTGCGTTCGGCGTCCGGGCCGACCATGAAGCCCGGGGTGTCCGCGAGGGAGATGACTGGGATGTCGAAGGCATCCGCGAGCTGGAGGAAACGAGCGCACTTGTCGGCCGCGTCGGCGTCGATCGCGCCGCCCAGGACGTTCGGGTCGTTGGCGATCAGGGCGATCGGGCGGCCTTCCACGCGGATCAGGGCGGTGACGATGGCCTTGCCGAAGCCTTGGCGGAGTTCGAGCACGCTGCCGGTGTCGGCGAGGGTGGTGATGAGCTTGCGGATGTCGTAGGCGCGGAGGCGGTTCTCGGGGATCGCGTGGCGGAGGAGGCGCTGGTCCGCGCACTTCCACGATCCGAAATTGTCAGTGCTGTCTGGGAGAATTGATTTCAGGGGTCCCCCCGAGGGCGGCGGCGAAGGCTGCGCACTCGAGGAGGGGACGCCTGCGGGAGCTTGGACGCCGGAGGACGGTTGGACGCCTGCGGGAGCCTGGTCGCCTCCGGGAGCGCGGAAGCCTGCGTGGGCCTGGAAGCCTGCGGGAACGTGGAAGCCTGCGGAGGCCTGCGAGCCCGCAGGCGTCTGGAAGTAGGCGAGGTACTTCTTCGCGACGGCGACGGCTTCTTCTTCGGTCGCCACCGCGATGTCCACCACGCCGTTGGGCACCTGGACGTCGAGCGGCCCGATGTCCTCCGGCCGGAAGACGCCCAGCCCGCCTCCCTCGATCATCGCCGGGCCGCCCATGCCGATGTTCGCGCCCTCGACCGCGATGATCACGTCGCACGTGCCGAGCAGCACCGCGTTGCCCGCGAAGCAGCGGCCCGCGACGACGCCGACGAGAGGCACCTGGCCGCTCAGTTGCGCGAACGCGTGGAACGAGCCGCAGTCCAGGCCGCTGACCATGCTGTGGTCGGTGTCGCCGGGACGTCCGCCGCCGCCCTCCGCGAAGAGCACCACCGGCAGGTTCTCCTGCTGGGCGAGCGCGAACAGCCTGTCCTTCTTCTGGTGGTTGCGCAGGCCCTGCGTGCCGGCGAGCACTGCGTAGTCGTAGGACATCGCCACGACCCGTTGGCCGTTGACCACGCCGATGCCCGCCACCATGCCGTCCGCGGGGGTGCGTTCGATCAACTCCGGTAGCGAACGGCGCTGGCGTTGGGCGGCGATCGCCAGGCCCCCGTACTCGACGAAGTCGGAGCAGAGGTCCGCGATGTTCTCGCGGGCGGTCCGGCCACCCGCGGCGTGCCGCCGAGCGGCGGCCTCGGGGCGATCGAACTCGTGCCGTGCCAGCACTTCGGCCAGATCCGGGCGGACGTGATCGAGATCGACGGCCAAAGAGTCCTCAGTGGACTCACCGGCGCCGGACGCGAGCAGCTGACCCTCGGACACCGTGTCGCCCACCGACACCAGAACGTCGCCCGACACCCGGACGACGTGCTGCATCTTCATCGCTTCCAGCACGACCGAGTCGGCGGAGACCGCGACCACCGTGCCCGCCAGCGGAGCCCGCATGCCGTCGACCGGCTCCTCGGCCACGAAATTGGTCGGGGCGCCCACGATGTCCTGGGACAGCAGCGAATGGAGAAAGTCCAGGTTCGTCGAGACACCCTCGATCCGGAACTCGCGCAACGCCCGCCGCGCCCGGTTCAGGGCGACGTCGAGGTCCTCGCCGTGCACCACGAGCTTCGCGAGCAGGCCGTCGTACCGCGTCCCGACTCGATAGCCGACGTACCCGTGCGTGTCGACGCGAACCCCTGGCCCGGAAGGCAGACCGAAGGAAGACAGCACACCGCCGGACGTCTGGTTCACGCGCACCTGCACGGCCGAGCCGCGATCGGCGGGGGTGAAGTCGACGTCGCCGCCCCAGGCCAGCAGCAGCTGGGTGCGCACGAGGTCCACGCCGGACACCATCTCGGTCACGGTGTGCTCGACCTGCAGCCGCGGGTTGACCTCCAGGAACGCGAAGGAGTCGCCGGCCACCAGGAACTCGACGGTGCCGACGCCGGTGTAGCCGACAGCGGAGGCGATCGCCGCGGCGGCCTCGTGCAGCGCCTTGCGCAGCAAAGGATCCAGCAGGGGAGCCGGCGCGATCTCCACGACCTTCTGGTGACGGAGCTGCAACGAACAGTCGCGGTCACCGATCACCGAGGTGCCGACGAGCTGCACCTCGATGTGCCGGGCGGAGGGCATCAGGCGTTCGAGGTAGACATCCCCGACCCCGAACGCCGCCAGCGCCTCCGCCCGGCACGCCTCGACGGCACCGTCGAGGTCCTCGGGCGCGTACACCGCCCGCATGCCCTTGCCGCCACCACCGAGAACGGCCTTCACCATCACGGGGAACTCGCCCGGAGTCGCGTCCAGCACCGGGATGCCCAGCGACGCGGCCAGCGAACGGGCGCGCCGCTTGTCGCCCAGCAGTTCCAGCACGTCCGGGGAAGGCCCGACGAACGTCAGCCCGCGTGCCGCGCAAGCCCGTGCGAAATCGGCGTTCTCGGACAGGAAACCCCACCCCGGATGAACCGCCACGCACCCGGCGGCCGCGTCCACGAGCTGATCCACATCCAGGTAGGGCGAAGGTCCACGCAGTGCGACGGCGCGGTCCGCGAGCGTCACGTGCAACGAGGAAGCGTCGTCCTCCGCGTACACCGCCACGGTGCGAATTCCCAGGTCAGTGGCTGCGCGCAGCACGCGGACAGCGACCTCACCCCGGTTGGCGACGAGCAACACGGCAATCCTCCTGAGCGACCGCTTAGTATGTGACGGCGGTCGCATGTTGCCATCTGAAGTCAACGGAAGTCCATACGGAACCGATCGGGGTGTTGAGGCGTCAACGGAACGCTTTGGTACAAACCGGCGATTCAGTGGGCAGACTTCCCCGCAAAGTTGCGAGTGGCTTCAGGAGGCCGCAGTGGTGTTCAAGAGGATGTTGCGCGCGTTCGGCGTGGGCGGCCCGACTGTCGACACGGTGCTGACCAACCCGAACGTGCGGCCCGGCGAGATGTTGAGCGGTGAGGTGCGGATCGCCGGTGGCGACCACCCCGCCGAGATCGACCACGTCACGCTGGCGTTGCTCACCCGCGTCGAGGTCGAAAGCGGCGACAACGAGTACAACACCAACATGGAGTTCCACAAGTTCTCCGTGGGACAGCGGATCATGGCTCAGCCGCACCAGAACCTGTCGCTGCCGTTCCAGGTCCCGGTGCCGTTCGAGTGCCCTCTCAACGTCGTCGGCGGCATGCAGCTCTCCGGCATGCAGCTCGGTCTGCGCACCGAGCTCGAGGTCCGCGGCGCGGTCGACCCCGGCGACCTCGACCCGATCTGGGTGCACCCGCTGCCGTCGCAGGACGCGGTGCTGCAGGCGTTCGGGCACATGGGCTTCCGCTTCACCAAGGCGGACAACGAGCGCGGCCGCATCTACGGCGTGCCGCAGCAGCTGCCGTTCTACCAGGAGATCGAGTTCTACCCGCCGCCGCAGTTCTCGGGCCGGCTCAAGCAGGTCGAGCTGACGTTCGTCACGACGCCGACCGAGCTGCACGTGATCCTGGAGGCCGACAAGCGCGCCGGACTGCTCCGCTCGGGCGGTGACGCGTACGGCCGTTTCGCGGTGTCGCACCAGCAGGCGGTCGGAACCGACTGGCCCGCCACGATCAACCAGTGGATGGCGCAGGTCTCCGGCAGCCGCTGGTAGGTCTCAAGCTGCGGATCATGCCGAATGACGGGATGATTTTCCGCGAGATCCCCGAGTGCATCGGGGAGTAGCGGGAGGAGGCGTCCGTGACCATCGAGAGCATTCTCGGCGCGCTCATCATCGGTTTGATCCTGGGCTTTCTGGGCAAGCTGTTCGCGCCCGGCAAGCAGAACATCCCGATCTGGCTGACCCTGCTGGTCGGTATCGCGGCCGCGTTCATCGGGTCGTGGATCGCCAGGCTGCTCGGCGTGCAGGACACGCCTGGCATCGACTGGATCGAAGTGATCGTGCAGATCGTCGTCGCGGCCATCGGCGTATCTCTCGTCGCCGGTATGTACGGCCGCAGGTCGGTCAGTTAGCCGGCCGGAGCATCCTCAGGACGAGGTCGGCGTACAACGCGCCGATCTCGTCCGGGGTCCGCCGCCCGCCCGGCCGGTACCAGCGGGCGACGTCGATGCACAGCGACAGGACCGCCAGCGTCGCGCCCTTCAGGTCCGGCACGTCGAACGTGCCCTCCGCGACGCCGTCCGCGATGAACGAGCGCATCTGCTGCTCGATCCCGCGACGCAGCTCCGCCACCTCCGCGTGATGTTCCGCCGAGAGCGCGCCGAGCTCGTACTGCACCACCCGCGCCGTCGTGTGGAACTCCGCGTGCCAGCCCGCGAACGCAGCCACCGCGTTCCGCAGCCTTTCCGTGGCGTCACTGCCCTTGATGGACGACAGCACGGTGAGTGACAGCTCGTGTCCGACGCGCGAGATGTTGAAGAGAAGTTCCTCTTTGGACCGGTAGTGGATGTACACGGCCGCCGGCGACATTCCGGCCAGAGAGGCGATGTCACGGGTCGTCGTGGCGTGATATCCCTTGCCGGCGAACGCGTGCGCGGCTGCGATGAGCATGCGGCGGGCGGCGTCCGGGGTGACTGCGCGCCACGTCTCGTCGAGCAGCGCGAACTCGTCCAGGCCCGTCGTCGTCATCTGCCGCTCCTCGCGTGTTGACAGGTGATGGATCGTACTGCACGCTAAGCGAGCGCTTAGCGCTAAGCAACCGCTTAGTATGGAGGTAGTCGTGCAGCGGACGCTGTTCAACGAGGATCACGCCGCGTTCCGGGAGTCGGCGAAAGCGTTCGTCGAGCGCACGATCACGCCGAACGTCGAGAAGTTCATCGAGCAGCGCGTGATCGACCGCGACGTGTGGCTGGAGGCCGGCCGCCAGGGCCTGCTCGGGCTCGAGATCCCCGAGGAGTACGGCGGCAGCGGGGCGAACGACTACCGGTTCAACACGGTGTTCGCCGAGGAGCTGTGCCGGGTCAACGCCGCGGTGGCGTCGTCGCTGGGAATCCACGGCGATGTCGTGGCGCCTTACCTCGTCGACCTGTGCACCGAGGAGCAGAAGCAGCGCTGGCTGCCCGGCATGTGCACCGGCGAGCTCAAGACCGGCATCGCGATGACCGAGCCCTCCGGTGGCTCCGACCTCGCCGCCCTGAAGACCAACGCCGTGCGTGACGGTGACGACTGGATCCTCAACGGCTCCAAGACGTTCATCACCAACGGCTACACCGCCGACATGATCGTCGTCGCGGCCCGCACCGACCCCTCCAAGGGCGCGAAGGGCATCACGCTGTTCGCCGTCGAGACCGGTATGCCCGGCTTCGAGCGCGGCCGCAAGCTCGACAAGGTCGGCCAGCACCCGTCAGACACCGCGGAGCTGTTCTTCTCCGACGTGCGCCTGCCCGCCGCGAACGTGATCGGCGAGGTGGACAAGGGCTTCATCTACATGATGGAACGCCTGCCGCAGGAGCGGATCGGCGGCGCGATCTCGAACCTCGCGCACGCGCAGGGCGTCTTCGACGAGACGCTGGAGTACGTCAAGGAGCGCAAGGCGTTCGGCCAGGCGATCGGCAAGTTCCAGCACAACAAGTTCCTGCTCGCCGAGCTGCGCACCAAGCTGGACGTCTCGCAGGCGTTCATCGACGGCCTGACCATGCAGCACGTTCGTGGCGAACTGAGCTCGGTCGAGGCGGCGCAGGCGAAGTACTGGAGCGCCGACATCGAGAACGAGGTCATCGACGCCTGCGTGCAGCTGCACGGCGGTTACGGCTACATGACCGAGTACCGCGTCGCCCGCGCCTGGATGGACGCCCGCGTCACGAAGATCTGGGCGGGATCCAACGAGATCATGAAGGAACTCATCGGCCGCGACCTGGGCCTGTAAGGGGTGTTTTGTGGCTGAAGCAGTCATCGTCTCCACCGCCCGGTCGCCGATCGGCCGTGCGCGCAAGGGTTCTCTCGTCTCTCTCCGGCCGGACGATCTGGCCGCGCAGGTGATTTCCGCTGCGCTGGGCGACATTCCGGCCTCCGAGATCACCGACCTGCACCTCGGGTGTGCCGAGCCGCAGGACGAGCACGGGCAGAACATCGCCCGTCGCATCGCCGTACAGCTCGGGTACGACAACCTGCCGGGCACCACCGTGAACCGGTTCTGCGCCTCTTCGGTGCAGACCGCGCGGATGGCCTTCCACGCGATCAAGGCGGGGGAGGGGCACGGGTTCATCTCGGCCGGTGTCGAGTGCGTTTCGCGGTACATGCACTCCGGAGTGCCGTCGTTCAATCCTCTTTTTGACGAGGCACAGCAGCGAACTCTCGACACGGCCGCGTCCAACGCCGCTTGGACCGACCCGCGACTCGAGGGCAAGCTGCCGGACTACTACATCTCGATGGGGCAGACGGCCGAGAACGTCGCCACGCAGATGGGGATCTCGCGGCACGACCAGGACGAGTTCGGTGTGCGGTCGCAGAACCTCGCGGAGAAGGCGATCGCGGACGGGTTCTTCGCTCGCGAGATCACTCCGGTCGTTCTCGCTGACGGCACCGTGGTTTCTACGGATGACGGTCCGCGTGCTGGTGTCACCTACGAGGCTGTTTCTTCGCTGAAGCCGTCGTTCCGGCCTGAGGGCACGATCACTGCTGGCAACTGCTGCCCGTTGAACGACGGTGCTGCTGCTGTCGTGATCATGAGCTCCACGCGGGCTCGTGAGCTCGGGCTGACGCCGTTGGCGCGCATTGTGTCCACTGGTGTCTCCGGGCTTTCGCCGGAGATCATGGGGCTCGGCCCGGTCGATGCCACTCGTCAGGCTTTGGGTCACGCCGGTCTGTCCATTTCGGACATCGACCTGGTGGAGATCAACGAGGCGTTCGCCGTGCAGGTGATCGGTAGCCAGCGTGCGCTGGGCATCGACATTGATCGGTTGAACGTGCACGGTGGTGCTATTGCTCTCGGGCACCCGTTCGGCTCGACCGGTGCGCGGATCATGACGACGCTGATCAACGGCATGCAGGCGCGTGACGCGCAGTTCGGCCTTGAGACGATGTGCGTCGGCGGCGGTCAGGGCATGGCGATCATCCTGGAAAGGCTTTCGTAGTGGGCATCCTGGACAAGTTCCGGCTCGACGGGAAGGTCGCGATCGTCACGGGCGCGTCCTCCGGGTTGGGCGTGGCTTTTGCGAAGGGCCTTGCCGAGGCCGGGGCGGACGTCGTGCTCGCGGCTCGTCGTGCGGACAAGCTGAAGGACACGGCGGCTCTCGTCGAGTCCGTCGGGCGTCGCGCTCTCGTTGTGCAGGCTGATGTTTCGCAGCCCGACGACTGCCGTGAGGTGGCGCGTGCGGCTGCCGAGTTCGGCACTGTCACCGTGCTCGTGAACAACGCCGGTGTGGCGTCGGCGGTGCCTGCTTCGCGGGAGACGCCCGAGGAGTTCCTCGGCGTCATGGACGTGAACCTCAACGGTGCGTACTGGATGGCTCAGGCGGCGGCTTCTGTCATGAAGTCCGGTGGGTCGATCATCAACATCTCCAGCGTGCTGGGGCTGGTGACCGGTGGCATTCCGCAGGCCGCGTACTCGGCCTCGAAGGCCGGTCTGCTCGGGCTGACGCGGGACCTGGCGCAGCAGTGGACCAGCCGCAAGGGCATTCGCGTCAACGCGATCTGCCCCGGGTTCTTCGCGTCGGAGATGACCGACCAGTACCCGCCCGGCTACCTGGAGAAGATGCAGGCGGCGCTGCCCGCCGGTCGCATGGGTGACCCGGAGGAGTTGGCTGCGGCCGTCGTCTTCCTCGCTTCGCCTGCCGGCGGTTACGTGACGGGCGAGACGCTCGTCGTCGACGGTGGCGCCGTCATCGTCTGACGGGCTACGGCGTAGAGGTGTCCGGCATCGGTTTTGAGCACGTCGGCGAACACCTCACGCACCCGTTCGGCAACTTCCGGCACTTCAAGGCTGTCACGGAGCAGTGTGGCCGCGTCCATCCCGGCTGGGGCGCGGCCCCACTGCTTCCAGTCCAGCAGCCCGAAGTCCGGTCCCATCAGGTTTGCCCACCGCAGATCGCCGTGCGCCGTCTCCCACCGCTGTACGGCCGGGTCGACCAAGTTCCCGAAATGCTGGTGGATGCGGCCGGCGACCTCGGCCTGGTCCGTGTTGACGCGGTCGGTCGGCATTGCCGCGATGACGTCCGTCGTCCTGCGCAGATCACTCCACCACTCGTCCGGCAGGCGTAAGGCCTCGGCGGGAGAGCACGGCGAACCCGGCATCAGGGTCATCAACTCGGCCCGCTGCCGCCGCCAGTCCTCCCACTCGTAGACGTCGAGAACGTACGGTTTTCGCACGGCTGTGAACGCGTTTGCGGCGAAGTTGCCGGTCCACAACACGTCGCCGGCCCACTGCTCTTCCTCGGACACGACCCGGAGCCAGAGCGTTTTCTCGACGGGCGCGCCGATCGACCGGTCCTGCCGGCCGAACCGGGGCGGCCCGGTGATCGCGAGCCCGAAGTGGCGGGCGGCGTGGATGATGTTGTCGTGCATCCACTGCCGGAACCGGATGCCTGCCTGGATGAGCTGTTCCTGCACGACATCCATTGGTACCGCTTGGAATCGCTCCAAGTAAGTCGGTGGACACGTCCGGGACGATCAGCACGTGATATCACTGGATCAGGTACTGGTCGTCGACGTGGAGTCGACGTGTTGGGAAGGATCGCCGCCGCCCGATCAGGTCTCGGAGATCATCGAGATCGGGATCTGCCCGCTCGACGTTTCGTCCGGCGTGCGCGGGGAGCGGCGCAGCGTGCTGGTGCGGCCTGCGCGGTCGTCTGTCAGTGCGTTCTGCACTCGGCTGACGACCTTGACGCAGGAGCAGGTCGACGGCGGCGTCTCGTTCGCCGAGGCGTGTGCGTTGCTGCGCAAGGAGTTTCGCTCGGATCGCCGGGTGTGGGCTTCGTACGGTGACTACGACCGCAAGATGTTCGAACGGCAGTGCGCGGTTGTCGGTGTGGGGTATCCGTTCGGACCGCGGCACCTCAACGTGAAGACGCTCTTCGCGCTCTCTCACGCGTTGAAGCGCGAAGTCGGTATGGCCGAGGCGATGCGCATCGCCGGGCGGAAGCTCGACGGCACGCACCACCGTGGCCACGATGACGCTTACAACATCGCAGGTTTGCTGGCCGGGCTGATTTCACCTGTTCGGAGGATTCCAGTCGACGCCGACCGTGCCGACGCGGGGTGACCTGTTCAGAAGGTGATGACGTCGGCCGTATCCGGGTTCGTCTTGCCCGCCAGCACGGACTGCCACACCTCGACGAGCTCGTCCGGGCCGCTGTGCCGCGCGATGCCGACCCAGCCGCCCGCCTGAGCGGTGAAGGCGCGCCAAGCCGCCCCGAAGCGCGAAGCGAGGCCTTCAGGGCCCCAGTCCGCGGAGCGCTTGCGGAGCTGCTCGGGGGCGAAGAAGAACTGCGAGCGCGAGTCCGCCGAGGGCTTCTGCTGGGTGAGGCCGATCGAGATGTCCTTGACCAGAGACGAGCCGAGGCGGTCGTGCAGGGTTGAGCGCACGTCGGCCGAGCCGCTGAAGTCCAGGTACACCGAAGGCTCGACGTCCACGGCGGCGTCGTAGGGGAGCACCGTGTCGTAGAGGCCGAGGCTCTCGGTGAACTCGACGTTGCGCGGTGATGTGAGGCCGACGAGCCGCACGCCGGAATCGCGAAGGCATTGCGCGGTGCCGAAGGCGGTCTTGCTGGAGGCGGAGGAGATCACGACGGTCCGGGCGCCGTAGAAGTCGTTGTCCGCCAGTTGGTCGGCTAGCAGGAACGACGTCATGAACAGCGGGCGGTAGAGGACCTGGAGGTCTTCCTGCTGCGGGTCGTAGGCGGGGTCCTGAGAGGTGACCAGGTAGCTGTTGTAGACGGCCGGGAGCTCGGCGCGGTGGTCGGCCGTGTCGACGAAGCCGGACGAGGTCAGCTTGGCGCGCACTACGAAGTGGCTCGCCATCGGCAGGTAGCCGTAGACGCGGGTGCCGGCGGGTAGGGCGTCCAATGTGGAGTCGACCACGTCGGCGAAGCCCCACAGCGGGATTACGCCGCGGCCCTCGGCGGCTACGGGGAAGAACTTCCAGTAGCCGATGACGTCGCCGATCACGCCGTAGGTGACGTTGTTGGCGGTGAGGCCGGCGTGGCTGACGCGCAGCAGGACTTCGCAGTCGCCGAGTTCGGGGGAGAGTTCGTCGTGCAGGACTTCGGTTTTGGTGAGGTCGCCGCGGTCGACGACGACGGTCCAGCTGCTGATCATTGCCAGGATTCTCCTTGGTCGGGAGGTACGCTCCGGTCGTGACCGTGCCTGAAAGACTGATCGACGCCGCCACCCGCCTGTTCGCGGACAAGGGGTACGAACGCGTCGCCGTGCAGGAGGTCGTGGAGCGCGCCGGTGTCACCAAAGGCGCGATGTACCACTACTTCGGGTCTAAGGACGACCTGCTGCACGAGATCTACGGGCGGTTGCTGCGCATGCAGACCGAGCGGCTGGAGAAGATCGCGAACGGCGACGGGGCGATCACCGAGAGGCTGCGCGAGGCGGCCATCGACGTGATCGTCACGAGTGTCGAGAACTTCGACGCCGCCAAGGTGTTCTTCCGGTCGATCGATCATCTCTCCGCCGAGAAGCAGAAGGAAGTGCGGGCGCAACGGCGGCGCTACCACGAGAAGTTCCGCAGTCTGGTCGAGGAGGGGCAGGGGGACGGGACCTTCCGCGCCGACGTGCCCGCGGACCTCGCCACGCACTACTTCTTCGGCTCGCTGCACCACCTGGGTACGTGGTACCGCCCGGACGGGGAGATCCCGGCCGGGCGGCTGGCAGAGCACTACGCGGACCTGCTGATCCACAGTCTCAGCGTTTGATCATCAGGGGACGATCACGCTGACGATCTCGGCGACGCACGCGGGCTTGTCGCTGCCCTCGATCTCGATGACGACCTTGGTCACGAGCTGCTTGCCCAGCGCGATGTCCGTGACGTCCAGCAGCTCGACGCCGCCGCGCACCCTGGCGCCCACGAGCACCGGCTGCGGGAAGCGGACCTTGTTGCTGCCGTAGTTCACGCCCATCTTGATGTTCTTGACGGTGTAGACGTCGCGCACCAGGTACGGGACGAGCGAGAGCGTCAAGTAGCCGTGCGCCACCGGTCCGCCGAACGGGCCCTTCTTGGCCTTCTCGACGTCGATGTGGATCCACTGGTGGTCCAGCGTCGCGTCGGCGAACAGGTTGACCTGCTCCTGCGTGATCTCGTGCCACTCGCCGAACCCGAGGTGCTCCCCCTTGGCGGCGACCAGCTCGTCGATGTTCTCGAAAGCGCGCATCTCAGTCCTTCGGTCCGCCGGCGACGTAGATGACCTGGCCGGACACGAACCCGGCGCCCTCGCTGACGAGGAACGACGCGGTGTGCGCGATGTCCTCGGGCTGGCCGACGCGCGCGACCGGGATCGCCTGCGCCGCACCGTTGATCAGGTCCTCGAACGAGATCTTCATGCGCTCGGCGGTCGCCTTGGTCATCTCGGTGGCGATGAAGCCGGGCGCGATCGCGTTGACCGTGACGCCGAACTTGCCGAGCTCGATCGCGAGGGTCTTCGTGAAGCCCTGCAGACCGGCCTTGGCGGCGGAGTAGTTGGCCTGACCGCGGTTGCCGAGCGCGGACGTGGAGCTGAGGTTGACGACGCGGCCGAAGCCTTCCTTCGTCTGGTACTGCTGCACGGCCTTGCTCATCAGGAACGCGCCGCGCAGGTGCACGTTCATGACCGTGTCCCAGTCGCTCGCGGTCATCTTGAACAGCAGGTTGTCGCGCAGCACGCCGGCGTTGTTGATCAGCACGGTCGGTGCGCCGAGCTGCTCGGCGACCTTCGCGACGGCGGCGTTGACCTGCTCCTCGTCGGACACGTCGACCTTGAGGCCGATGGCGCGCCCACCGCCCGCGACGATCTTGTCGGCGCCGTCGAGCACACCCTGCTCGTCGAGGTCGAGCAACGCGACGGCCAGGCCGTCCGCGGCGAGACGCTGCGCGACCGCGGCACCGATGCCACGAGCCGCGCCGGTGACGATCGCAACCCTGTCGGCCACGGGTCCTCCTTCGTTGGGGGATGGTGAGCTAAGCAAGCGCTTAGTAACGTACCTATCAGTCCGCTTGACGTCCAGGCCTGTGCGGACGACCATACCGACTGGTCGGAATGTAGCAATACGAGGAGGCAGGTGCCCGTGGAACTCACCGGCAAGGTCGCGCTCATCACCGGCGGATCCAACGGCATCGGTGCCGCCGCTGCCCGCCGCCTGGCTGCCGCGGGCGCCCGTGTCGTGGTCGCCGATGTGGACGTCGACCAGGGCAAACTCATCGCGGACGAGGTCGGTGGCGTCTTCGTGCGCTGCGACGTGACGGTGCCGTCGGACTCGGCGGAAGCGGTCGCGCTGGCGGTGCGTGAATACGGTGGACTGGATATTGCATTCCTCAACGCCGGCATCGGCACCGGGTGCTCGCTGGGCGACGACTTCGACGTCGAGACTTACCGCCGCGCGATGGCCATCAACCTCGACGGTGTTGTATACGGTATGCATTACGCACTGCCCGCGGTGCGCGAGCGCGGCGGCCAGATCGTCGCGACGGCCTCGATGGCAGGCCTGATGCCGATGCCAGGGGATCCTGTATACGGTGCCAACAAGGCCGCCGTCGTCGCGCTGGTACGTGCTCTCGGTGGCGCGTACCCCGACGTCCGGGTGAACGCGCTCTGTCCCGCCTTCGCCGACACCAACATCATCACGCCGCTGCGGTCGACGCTGGAGGACATCGGCATGCCGATCCTGCCGGTGTCCGCTGTAGTGGACACGTTCATGTCCATTGTGGAGGGCTCGGGGACCGGCGAGGCCTGGTTCGTGCAGTCCGGGCGCGCGTCGGAGCCGTTCGGCTTCCGCAACCCGCCCGGGCCTCGTGCGGCTGACGGTTCACGGGTCGAGGCCGCCCAGAAGGACCCCATTTCCATCGCGCTCAAGGAGAGCTGACGTGCGTGCAATTCAGATCACCGAGTTCGGTGGGCCCGAGGTGCTTCAGCAGGTGGAGCTGCCCGACCCCGTCGCGGGCGAGGGTGAGGTCCTCATCAATGTGTCGCGGGCCGGGCTGAACTACGCGGACACGCACCAGGCGGAGAACTCGTACCTGGCTCAGATGACGCTGCCGCTGGTTCCCGGCGGGGAGGTCGTCGGCACCACCGAGGACGGCCGGCGGGTCGTCGCGCTGACCAAGAACTCCGGCGGATACGCGGAGAAGGCCGTGGCGCCCGCTCTCACCACGTTCGACGTTCCGGACGGTGTCGACGACCTGACCGCGCTGTCGTTGGTCGTTCAGGGCGCCACCGCGTGGCTGCTGCTGCGGAAGTCGACTCACATGGAGCCCGGTGAGTCGGTCGTCGTGCACGCTGCCGCCGGTGGTGTGGGCACGATCGCGGTGCAGCTGGCCAAGCTGTGGGGCGCCGGCCGGGTGATCGCCACCGCGTCGTCGGACGACAAGCGGAAGCTGGCTCTGGATCTCGGGGCCGACGTCGCGATCGACTCGCGCGCCGAGGACGTGACCGCCGCGCTGAAGGAAGCCAACGGCGGACGGCGCGTGGACGTCGTGCTGGACATGACGGGAGGGGCTACCACTGATCAGTCGCTGGTGGCGCTGGCTCCGTTCGGGCGGCTTGCGTTTTACGGCATGGCCTCGCGGGAAAGGCCGAAGCCGGTCGACCTCGGGGCGCTGCTGGTGCACTCCACGACCGTTGCGGGTATGTGGCTGCCGCACGCTCTGAAGGTCCGGGACGCGGAGCACGGCACGTTGGCGCACCGGGCCATGGCCGAGCTGTTCGCGCTCGTGCTGGACGGCAAGCTGAAGGCCGTTCCCGGCGGCGAGTACGGGATGGGGGAGATCCGGCAGGCGCACGAGGACCTGCGCTCCCGCAGGACCGCGGGCAAGCTGCTGCTCGACCCGTCCCGCTAGCCGTTCAGGCATACGAGAAGGGGCGGTCCGCAAACGCGGGCCGCCCCTTCTCGCTGGACTGACTTACTCGGAGAGTTCGGCCAGCTGAGCCTTCACCCTGGCCAGCTCGGCCTCCAGCTCCTCCATGCGGGTGCGGTGCTGGTCGCGAGCCGCCTCCAGAACGCCTTCGATGCCCTCGGCGATGTCCTCGTGCAGTTCCTTGGCAGCCTTGGCCACGGCGATGGCCGGGATTACCAGGCCCGACACCACTCGCTGCGTGCCGTGCACCAGGTCGGCCTGCCACTCGCCCTCGGCGGTGCCGGTCACCGTGAGCGTGAGCTCCACGGTGCGGGTCTTCTTGGCCGTGCTCTTGGCGCGGGCGGCGGGCTTCGGCTTCTCGGCCTTGGGAGCCGGAGCCTCTGCCGGCTTCGTGGCCTCGGCCTCGGGGGCCGACGCCGGAGTCTCCTCCACGACGGTCTCCTCGACTGCCTGCACCTCGGTGAGCGTGTCCGACACGATCAGGTTTCCTCTCTGCGCAACGACGTGACCCCGCGCACAGTCTAGAACACGTGTTCGATCAGACATGAGTGGGGTCGCCGCAGAGCCTAGTCAGTACGGAGGCAGCTGTACGCGCCACTGCCGCTCGACGTCTATGACGCCGGGCACTGACTGCAGGGAGGGGATCGAGCGGACCTCCACCGTGCCGGTCACCACACCGAGGGCCTCCAGGACCGTGTCGACCACCAGGCCGGCCTCCCGCAGGTCGTCGAGGACCTTCGGGAGGCTGCCTTCGGTCACGGAGACCATCACCTGGTCCACCGAAGAGGTCATGGCGCCTGGACGAGCCCGCCGCCGATGTCGGTGGAGGCCAGGGGCAGGCGTTGCGCGGACAGGGCCAGGCGGGCCCAGAGCTCGAAACCGCGGGCGCCGGTCTTCTCCGCGATCAGGACCGCCACACCGGCCGCGTGCGGGGTCGCCATGGACGTGCCGCGCAGGCGTGCGTACTTCTCGGGCAGCTTGAAGGACGAGTAGACGTCCACGCCGGGGCCCGCCACGTCGATCTGGCCGATCTTGTCGACGGTGCCGGAGGAGAACGACGCGATGGCGCGGTTCACGTCGATCGCGGCCACGGCGATGATGGACGGGCAGCGCGCGGGGTGGCCGACCGGTGCGACGCGGGCGGGGCGCTGGGAGGCGTTGCCCGCCGCGGCGACGATCATGGCGCCCTTGGCCATGGCGCGCTGGGCGACGGTCTCGTAGATCTGCGAGTACGGCGTGCCGGCGGGAACGTCGGCGCCCAGGGACATCGAGATGACCGCGCAGCCGTTGGCGACCGCCCAGTCGATGCCCGCGAGGATGCCGCCGTCGGAGCCGGAGCCCGCGTTCGAGAGGACCTTGCCCGCGAAGATCTCGGCCTCGTAGGCGATGCCGTAGCCGGGGGCCGTGGCGGGCTTGCGCGGGCCGGAGGACGTGCCGATGCAGTGCGTGCCGTGGCCGTGGCCGTCCTGGACGTCCTCGCCGGTGATGAACGACTTCGTGGTGATCGTGCGGCCGGCGAAGTCCGGGTGGTTCTTCTCGAAGCCGGTGTCCAGCACGGCGATCTTCACGCCCTTGCCGGTGGCCGTGCTGATGTCCGCGCCGACGGCCTGCAGGCCCCAGGTCAGCACGGACTCGTCGGCGGCCGGCTCGATGTCCTCGGCCGGCGCCGCGTCGAAAACGTGTACGACACGCTCCGGTTCGACGATCTGGACCGGGCCGGGGCGCGCGGCGGCGCCGTTCAGCTCGGCCAGCAGGTTCGGGTCGGCGGACACCACCGCGACGCCGAGCTCCGGGAACACCTGGACGGCGTCCGGGTCCAGGTCGCCGCTGTTCGGGTCGAACCCGGCGATCTCACCGAGCTCGGCCACCCCCTCTTCGATGGCGTCTTCCTGCAGCAGCACCAGGAACCGGCCGGTGGTCTCCACTTCCGCGGGTTCGGTCATGACGTTTCGCCCCTACTCTCCTCTAGCCCTACTAGAGAGAGTCGTCATCCGGAGGCACTTGTTTCAGGCCGTTTGGCGTCTGCGCTGAAAGAATTCACCGATTGGCTCAACGTACTTGGCCGCGATCGGCCCCAGGATCGCCATCAGCAGCACGTACGCGGTGGCCAGGGCGGCGAGCCGGTCGTCCACCTGGCCGGACGCCACGGCCAGGCCCGCGATGACGATGGAGAACTCGCCACGCGCCACGAGGGCCGCTCCCGCACGCATGCGGCCCATCTTCCCGATGCCCTGCCGCCGGGCGGCCCACCACCCGGTGACGACCTTCGTGACGGTCGTGATCGCGGCCAGCGCCACGGCGATTCCAAGAACGGGTGGAATCGTGGCCGGGTGGGTGTTGAGCCCGAACACGACGAAGAACATCGCGGCGAACAGGTCGCGGAGGGGTTCCAGCAGACGCGTCGCGTTCTCGGCGGTCGAACCGGAGATCGCGATGCCGAGCAGGAACGCGCCGACCGCGGCGGACACCTGCAGCTGCGAGGCGACACCGGCGACGAGCAACGCCGAGCCGAGCAGCTTGAGCAGGAACACCTCGTGGTCCGGACTGTCCACAATGGCCGAGATGAACCGGCCGTACTTCAACGCCACCACCAGGACCACGGTGATCGCGAGCAACGAGATGCCCACCGACGTGAGCCCGCCGATGATGCTCACGCCCGCCAGCACGGCCGTGAGCACCGGCAGGTAGACGGCCATCGCCAGGTCCTCGAACACGAGCACCGACAGCACGACCGGCGTCTCGCGGTTGCCCAACCGGCCCAGGTCTCCAAGTACCTTCGCGACGATGCCGGACGACGAGATGTAGGTGACGCCGGCCATCGCCAGCGCGCCGACCGTGCCCCAGCCCAGCAACAACGCGGCAACCGCGCCCGGCACGGCATTCAGGACGAGGTCCAGCACGCCCGCCATCCAGGACTTCTTCAGGCCGGTCGTGAGCTCGGACGCCGAGTACTCGAGCCCCAGAAGTAACAGCAGCAGCACCACGCCGATCTCGCTGGCGATGTGCGTGAACTCCTCGATCCCATGTAGCGGCACGAAACCGCCGGAGCCGAACGCGAGACCACCGATCAGGTACAACGGGATGGGCGAGATGCCGATCCGGCGGGCGACGCGGCCGAGCAGGCCGAGACCGAAGAACACCGCGCCGAGCTGGATCATGGCGAGAGTTGTCTCGTGCACTGTGCTTAACCGCCGTGGAGGATCTCAGCGGCGGCGTCGAGGCCGTCCGCGGTGCCGACGACGACAGCGAGGTCACCGTTTTCGAAGATGAAGTCGGGGCCGGGCGACGGATGCGCGTTGCCCGAACGCACGACGGCCACGATGGACGCACCGGTCCTCGTGCGCAGAGCGGTCTCACCGAGAGTGTGGTTCGCGAACGCGGTGACAGGCAGCTGACGGGTCGTGATACCCGTGATGTCGCGGTGCTCCTCACGCAGGTGGGCGACGAGCTGCGGCGCGCCGAGCAGGCCCGCGAGCGTGTTCGCCTCTTCCGGTGAGAGGGGTATCGAGGCGGCGCAGGAGTCGGGATCGCTCGCCTTGGAGAGGATCAGCTCGAACCGGCCGTCCCGGTAGGTGATCACGCCGACGCGACGTCCGGCGCGGATCATGAAGTCCTGGCGCGTCCCGATACCCGGCAAGGGCGTGATCTCTACGTTCACAGGGATCATGATACTGGGATGTCACTGCGAGTACGCCCAGTGCGACGGGGGTGGGTGGTGCGCGACCGCGTGCCCGGCCCGGACGTCGACGAGTTCGCCGAACCCGGTCAGGTGATCGGGGCGCTCGCCAGAGCGCCGCACGGCACGTTGCTGGCCGTCCAGCACCCCCATCGCACGCCGGCCGCCCTGGCCGCGGGAACAGGGCTGCTCGACGCGCTGCCTCACGCCCGTGCCGAGCTCGCGGCGCTGGTGCGGATGGCCTACCGCGAAGTGACCGACGTGGTCGCGCCGTACCGGGTGGACGGACCGGACGGGACGGCGTGCGGGCTGCTGTGCCTCGTGGACCCGGACGCGATCTCGCACACCGAGGACGTCTACCCCGACGTCGTCGCCGAACGCGGCCAGGTGCTGGCCTCGCTCGGCATCGCGACGAGCGCGGCCATGCTGATCCCGATCACGCCTCACGACGGGCTGACATCGCTGGTACTAGGCATGACCGACGAGCCGGCCGTGTCGCTTGTGGACTCCGGTGGACGCCGGCACTGGGTGTGGCTGGTCGGCCCGGGGTCGTTGCAGGACGCGTTCCTCGAAGCGGCGGGCGCGCACCCGTTGCTCGTGGCGGACGGCAACCACCGGGTGGCGGCGGCGCGGTCGGCCGGGCTGTCCGGGTTGCTGGCGCTGGTGACGTCGGGGCCCGGTCTGCGGGTCGGGCCGATCCACCGGGCGATCGTCGGCACCGGGTTGGGCGCGTCCGATCTGGTGACGGCGTGGGAACGGGTCGGGCTGACGGTGTCGTCGTTGCCCTACGTGGTCGAGCCGGAACCGGGTGTGGTCGTGGTGCGCTGCGCCGACGAGGTCCTGCGGGTCGAACTGCCTGCGGGACAAGGGATCGACCACGCGGTCGTCGAGTCGTTGCTGCTGGACGCGGCGCTCGGCCTTGACCCCGAAAGTCCTTGTGTCCGTCCTGTGGTGGACCCGTCGGTGGAGGCCGAGGCCGTGCTGCTCATCGCGCCCGTGCCGCTCGCCGAAGTGCTGGCAGGAACGAAGATGCCGCGCAAGAGCACGTATTTCACACCCAAGCCGCGCAGCGGGCTCCTGCTGGCGGACCTGCACCCGTAGGGCCCTGTCAGGCGGATTCGTTCGGCCCTGTTGACCGATGAGCCTCGGGAACAGACTCGAACGCACGGTCCCCCCGAGCCGCCTATGGAGAACTGCAGATGCGCTACGAGCCATCACCCTCGTTGCCGCCACCTCATTCCCGGATTGGACTAGTGCACGTCAAGCACTTGAGGGCGATGACGGCCGCGTTGCGCGCTGTGGACTACCGCTATGGCGGAGGGGCCTGTCGTACGCAGGTGCAAGCTCTGTTGTCTTGGTGTGACAAGGCGTTCGCGCACTCGGCCAGTGCCGCGATACGCCGTGAGTTCCGCTGCGCCATCGCGGAACTGCACGCACTGGCAGGGTGGACCGCCTTCGACGCCGGGCTCGGTGGGTCCGCGCACCGCCACTTCCTCCTCGCCCTGGACTTCGCCGAGGACGAGGACCTGGTGGCGAACATCCGCTATCGGATGGGGCGGGTCCACCTGCACCACGGTGGACCCGCCGAAGCGCTGGGCATGTTCCGGCTCGCCGGGCTTGTCGCGAACAGTCACCACACGAACGCGATCCTGGCCGCGAACCAGGCGTGGTGCTATGCCGAGTTGGGACAGCGGGTGCCCGCACTGGCGATGCTGGGGCGTGCGCACGACGAGTTCGCACGCGCGGATGTGGACGGTGCGGCGCCGTGGGCCGCGTTCTTCGACGTGCACGACCTAGCGGGCATCACGGGTGCCGTCTACACGACTCTCGCGCGCACAGTGGACCCGAGTTTCGCGCGGCCTGCCATCACGGCGCTGGGTCAGGCCGTGGCGGGCTATCGCGAGGAAATGGCGCGTAGCAGGACGTTCGCCCTCATCGCGTTGTCGCTCAACCATCTCGTGGACGGCGATGCGGACGAGGCGGCGGCGGTCGCGGCGTTGGCCGTCACGCAGTCCGGGGACGTTTTGTCCGCACGTACTCGTAAGAAGCTGGAACCGTTGCATGCCGAAGCGGGCAGACGTCGCGCTACAAGACTGAGGGAGCTGATCACGCCGTTGCTGTCAGCTCCGTCGCACGCCGCGTGATGAGCGCGCAGACCCGGTGGTTTCCGGCGATCCCGGGGTCGTTGCCCGAGATCCGGGCCTTCGTGCGTGACCTCGCCGGTGAGTCGGGCCTGCACGGTGACGACGCGCGGGACGTGCTTCTAGCGGTGGCCGAGGCGGCGGACAACGCGGTGCAACGCGCGGGAGCGTCCATCGTCGGGGTGACGTGGGAGCCGCGGGATCACGCGGTGTTGCTGACCATCGAGGACGACGGCGTGTTCGACCTCGAAGCGGGGTCCTCCCCGAGACCGCTGGGGCTGCGGCTGCTGTTCGGCATCGCCGACGAGGTGCAGGTGCGGCCCGGCAAACCGACCTGGCCCGGAACGGTCGTGCGAGCGCTCGTCCGGGTCTGGTCACGTGCGGGCGTCCCGGACCTGCCCGCGCCATCGGGACGCCCGCGCGTGCTGCTCGTGGACGGAGACCGGTTCTCCGGCCAGTCGCTGGCGGCGTTCCTGCACTCCGAGGGCTACGACGTGACGCTCACGACGACGGTCGGGGCCGCGGAGTCGGCATTGGAGAGCCCTCCGGCACTGGCGGTGGTGGACCTTCTGACGTCTCATGGTGAGGGGACACGGTTCGCAGCCGTCGCACGGACCTTCGGAGTGCCGGTTGTAGCCGTTTCGGCGATCGAGCCGGCCGCTCACGTTGCCGATGCTTACTTACCGAAGCCGGCGCACCCACTGCGCGTGCTCGCGGCGGTGCGCGACCTGTTGTCTCCCGACCCTTGAGGCACACACGATGGAACCCGAACCAGGCTTGCTGGAGGTGCGTCGCCGGGGCGCGGTGGTGACGCTCACCGGTGAGGTCGACCTGAACACCAGCGGTCTGCTGCGGTCCGAACTGGCCCTGGCCTGCGCGTTCGGGGACGGCGCAGGGGACGTCGTGATCGACCTCAGCGACCTGACGTTCATCGGGTCGAGCGGGCTGCACGTGCTGATCGAGATCGCGACGGCGCTGGGGGAGCGGCGGCTGGTGCTGCTCGGCGGAGGGTGGGCCACCTACGTCGTGAACCTGCTCGGTCTCACCCTGCGGTATCCCAACATCATCGTGGACCGATGAGGCTTCCTCAAAACTGACTGACGCGTTAGTTTTCCGTCTTGCCGCGGGTCGCTGGATGTTCCACCGAGTGATGGGACGTTCATGCGCAGACCTGTGCTCTTGGTGGTTGCTTTAGTTGCGTTGGGCCTACCGGCTGTTGCTTCCGCTGCTCCTCCGCCTGCCGACCGGGTGATCACGTTGATCACCGGGGACGAGGTGGTGCTCACCGGGTCGTCCCGGGTGGCGGTGCGGCCGGCGCCGGGGCGGTCCTCTGTCAGCTTCCTGCAGCAGACCGGCACCCCGGACATCTCGATCGTGCCGTCCGACGCGGCGCCGTTGCTGCGGGACGGACGGCTGGACCCGCGGCTGTTCAACATCTCGGAGCTGGAGCGGCAGGGGTTCGCGGGTTCCGCGCTGCCGCTGATCGTGTCCGGTCTGCCCGGCGTTCGGACGTTGTCGTCGCTGGACGCGGCCGCCGTGCCCGCCTCGGCTTCGGTGTGGCAGGCGGCTTTGCACGGGTCGGCTCGGGTGTGGCTGGACGGGCGGGCCCGCGTCGTGCTGGACGAGAGCACGCGGCAGATCGGGGCGCCCGCCGCCTGGGACGCGGGGATCACCGGCAAGGGTGTGACGATCGCGGATCTGGACGGTGGCTGGGATCCGTCGCATCCGGATCTCGGCGCGGTGGCCGAGGCGCGTGACTTCACCGGGACGGCGATTCGCGACGGTTACGGGCACGGGACGCACACGGCGTCGATCATCGCGGGCCGGGGCGCGAAGTACCGCGGTGTCGCGCCTGACGCTCGTCTGCTGGTGGGCAAGGTGTGCACGGACGACGGCAGCTGCCCGGAGTCGGCGATCATCGCCGGGATGGAGTGGGCGGCGGCTTCCGGTGCCACGGCGGTGAACCTGTCGCTGGGCGGGGCGCCCACCGACGGCACGGACCCGATGTCGTTGGCTGTCAACGCTTTGACGGCGCGGTACGGGACGTTGTTCGTGGTGGCGGCGGGCAACTCCGGCGTTCCTGGCTCTGTCGGGACGCCTGGTGCGGCGGACTCCGCGCTGACCATGGGATCTGTGACGAAGCAGGACGCGTTGAGCTCGTTCTCGTCTCGTGGGCCGCGGGTCGGTGACTACGCGGTGAAGCCGGACATCGCGGCGCCGGGGACCTCGATCGTGGCCGCGCGAGCCGCGGGAACCTCCATGGGGACACCCGTCTCTGACCTGTACACGTCGGCTTCCGGGACCTCGATGGCGACGCCGCACGTGACGGGCGCGGCGGCGTTGCTGAAGCAGGCGCATCCGTCCTGGCGTGCCGCGGAGCTGAAGTCCGCCTTGATGGGGTCGTCGTTCGAGCTGGGTCTCTCGGTGTACGAGCAGGGCGCCGGGCGGCTGGACGTCGCGCGTGCTCTGGGTCAGTCGGTGACGTCGTCGCCTTCTTCTGTGTCGTTCCCGTTCGATGCATGGCCTTGGGGGTCTGTTACGCGCACGGTGACCTACTCGAACGCTTCGGCCGCTCCGGTTTCGCTGTCGTTGAAGTCACCTGCTGGGCCGTTCTCGTTGAGCGCCTCGACTTTGGAGGTGCCGGCGGGTGGCACGGCTTCCGTTGACGTGACCTTGACCGCCGGTGCTGCCGGGCAGTTCGGTGGCTCTCTCGTCGCCACCGGTTCGGGTGTTGTCGTCCGCACGCCCGTTGGTGCGGTGGTGGAGGAGGAGAAGTACACGCTGTCGTTGGACGTCGTGGGTCGTGACGGTGCGGATCCGTGGTTCGCGACGGTGCAGGTGATCGACGTGGCCACCGGTGTCTCGCACGGGTACTTCTTCACCGACGGTGCTCACGGTTCTGTGCGCGTGCCCAAGGGACGTTACGACGTGCACGCGATGGTGTACGGGTACAAGCGGGACACGACTTTGATGTCGTCGCCTGAGGTTGTTGTTGGTGGCGACACTTCTGTTCGGTTCGACGCGCGGTCAGCGTCCTTGTTGCTGCCCAAGGTGGATCGGCCGGGTGCCAAGGCGGGGATGTTCCTCCTGTCGCTGTACTCCGGCAACGCCTCGCGGTCGACCGGGATCGGGCTGATCTCGTCAGTCGGCGGGGACACGTTCGTGGCGCCCACTCGTACTGTGTCCGGGCGGATCTTCCAGTTCTGGTACCAGCCGGTGCTGGTGGCCGCCGATGCCGTCTACAACCTGATGTTCGTGCGAGAAGGAGCGATTCCTGATCCTGCTTCTCTTGTGGTGCACGATTCTTCGTTGGCGCGGATTCATGCAACCTATCAGTCGCAGGGCGGCGCACCGGCCGTTGGTGTGCGTGGTGGTTATGGCTACTACAAGGGGGTGGCGCCCAGTGTGACAGTGCTGCTCGACATGCCGGTTCCTACTACGCGGACCGAGTTCTACACGCCGGGACCGGATGTCGAGTGGGACAGCACGTTCGGGTTCCGTGGTGGTGGCTGGGGCGAGTACCAGCGTTCGCCTCGCCGGTCCTACTCCGCGCGTTCGTACTCGGTGGTGTGGAACAGGTCGCCTTTGGGCCCGTCGCTGGGGTCCTATGAGGACAACTGGGGCCTGTCGCGCACCGGCGACGTTCTGAACGCCTCGATCCCGTTGTTCTCCACCGCGGGCGACTGGGCGTACACCGAGTCGTGGGGTTCTTACTCGAACGCCTCGACCACGTTGTCGTTGGACGGCAAGGAGATCGCCGCCTCGCCGTATCCGGGCTGGATCGCGACTCCCGTGCCCGGTGCCGGCAAGTACACGCTGTCGACGGTGACGGACCGTCCCGCGCCCTACTCGGCGTTCGGTACGCACGCCTCGGCTTCGTGGACGTTCAACTCGCCTGGCACTACTGCTGCGAAGACCGCTTTGCCGTTGATGGTCGTGCGCGCCACGGGTCGCACGGACAGCGAGGGCTTGGCACCGTCCGGCCGCCCGTTCCTGCTCGACCTGAAGGTGGACAAGCAGAAGGGTGCTGTCTTCGGGCGCGTGGGCGTGCCGCACGTCGAGGTGTCGTACGACGACGGGGTGACGTGGCAGCGCTCTCTCGTAGTGGGTTCGCACGCCCTGCTATTCCACCCACGCGGCAAAGCGTTCGTATCGCTCCGCATGTCCGTGTCCGACTCGTTGGGCAACTCGGCGTCGCACACGGTGATCCGGGCGTACGAGGTCGTCCCGCGCTAATGTCGGTCGCATGGCGGTACGAGCGATCAGGGGAGCCACGCAGATCGACGCGGACTCGCGCGACCTGCTGCTGGAGGCCACGGCCGAGCTGGTGCGGGAGGTGCTGTCCAGAAACAGCCTGACCAGCGACGACCTGATCAGCGTCGTGCTCACCGCCACACCCGACCTGACGTCCGAGTTCCCCGCCTACGCAGCACGCCAGGCGGGGCTCTCGGACGTGCCCCTGTTGTCCGCCACCGAGATCGCCGTGCCGGGCTCGATGCCCCGCGTGATCCGGCTGCTGGCGCACGTCGAAACGGACCTGCCGCGGTCGTCGGTGAAGCACGTGTACCTGCGTGGTGCGGCCGCTCTGCGCACCGACCTGAATCACTGACACGGTCAGCACCTACGCCGACGGTGTGACAGCGACGTCGCCGGCGCTAGCGAACGCCATCGACATCATGATGTGTGGGCAAGGGACCCGCCCTGATGATCCCGAAGATGACCGCGGTCAGGGGGCGCCTCACCGGGCGCCCCCTTCGCCGTTGCGGGAGGTGGACAGTGGCCAGGTCGAAGCAGTCCCCGGTGTTCCTGCTGCAGGAGGACGAGATCGCGCTGCAGGCCGCGCTCGTCGAGGCACACCCGCACGTCCGGATCCTCGACGACTCCGGCCCGTGGCCCGTCGCCTCCACCACACCACCCGTGCGCGCCTCCGTCGTGGACGCCGGTTCCATCGCCGGCGTCTGGCCCGCGGACCTCGTTCCCGAGTTCCCGGTCGAGGTTCGCAGCAACGGCACGGTCTGGGGCGCGGGCACCGGAAGAGGTTCCGCCGTCCAGTGGCTGCGCAGCCGGGTGAAGTCCGACGGTGTGCTGTCGTCAGGCCGGCTGGCCACCATGCTCGTGCCCGAGACGGAAGACTTCGTGAAGTCCGTGTTCCGGATCCTCTTCCGGCTGACCACCAACGACCTCGTGCGGGAGGACCGGTCGACCGGGTCGCCCGTTCGCATGCCGGCCTATCGCGTCGGTCCGCACGCGCTCAGCGAGGCGCGGGCCGGCCGGCTCGCTCTGACGGACTCCGCGCTGGTCCTTCACCCGCCTGCGGCGTGAGCGCCCGCACCAGGCACAATGTGGGTCGTGGGCGTCTCGGAGGGAGCTGTGGTGGGCCAGGGTCAGTTGCGCGGTGTGGTGGCACTCGACGGACCGTCGGGCACCGGCAAGTCCACCGTGGCGAAGCGCCTCGCGATGGCGCTGGACGCGCGCTACCTCGACACCGGCTCGATGTACCGGGCGATCACGGTCGCGGTGCTGCGGGCCGGGGTGGACCCGACGGACGAGGCCGAGGTCAACGCGGTCGCCGAGGGCGCGAAGCTCGTGGTGGGCACCGACCCGTCGGCGCCCGGCATCACGCTGGACGGCGGCGACGTGTCGGTGGAGATCCGCGGGCCCGAGGTGACGCTGGCCGTGTCGCCGGTGTCGGCCACCAAGCACGTGCGCGAGCTGCTCGTGGCTCAGCAGCGGGCGATCATCGCGGACGCCGTGGACGCCGTCGGGGGCATCGTCGTCGAGGGCCGCGACATCGGCACCGTCGTGTCGCCGGACGCGCCGTTGAAGGTGTACCTGACGGCTTCGGCGGACGCGCGCGCGGCTCGCAGGACCAAACAGGACAACGCCGCCGGTCGTGAGTCCACTTTGGACGCCGTGCTGAAGGACGTGCAGCGGCGCGACAACTACGACTCGTCGCGCGCGGTGTCGCCGTTGATGGCCGCCGGGGACGCCGTCGAGGTCGACACGACCGAGCTGGACCTCGCGGGCACCGTGGGCGCGTTGCTGGACCTGGTCGAACGGCGTGGGCTGAGGGTGACCGGGTGACAGGTCCCGCAGGGAGCCTGCCCTGGCTCACCGATCTCGGCAGGTGGATCGCGCGCGGTCCGTACGCGTTGCAGTTCCGGATTCGGGTCCACGGGCGCGACCGCGTACCCTTGAGCGGCGGCGTGGTCGTCGTCGCCAACCACAGCTCGATGGCTGATGGGCCGATCCTGTTCGGTGTGCTGCCGCGGCGCGTGACGTTCCTGATCAAGCAGGAGATGTTCGCGAACGCCGTTGTCGGCTACCTGCTGGGCAAGATCGGGCAGATTCCCGTGAAGCGGGGAGAAGCCGATCGTACCGCGCTGACCAGCGCGTTGGCCGTGCTCAAAGCCGGTGGCGTGATCGGGGTCTTTCCCGAGGGCACGCGCGGTGAGGGTGACGTGGCGAACGCGCAGAACGGCGCGGCGTGGCTGGCTCGTGTCGGCGGCGCGGTGGTGCTGCCGGTCGCGTGCCGCGGGACTTTCGAGGCCAAGGGCTGGCGGCCCGAGGTCGACGTGCTGATCGGTGAGCCGTTCCACCTTCCCGAGGGGAAGGGGAAGGCCGCACTCGGCGTTGCCACCGAGCAGGTGCGCGATCGCCTGGCGACACTGGTCGCCGAACTAGATGGACTTCGTATGAGTGAGGGAAGACGATGACAGACCTGGACGGCACCTGGGAGGACGAGGCCGACTGGTCAGCCTTCGACGACCTTTCCTCCGACGGCGAGGAGGCCGCGCCGCCGCAGCCGGTGCTCGCGGTGGTCGGACGGCCGAACGTCGGCAAGTCCACGCTGGTCAACCGCATCATCGGCCGGCGTGAGGCCGTGGTGCAGGACGTGCCCGGCGTGACGCGTGACCGAGTGGCGTACGACGCGCTGTGGAACGGCCGCAAGTTCACCGTGGTCGACACGGGCGGCTGGGAGCCGGACGCGGTGGGCCTGCAGGCCGCCGTGGCCGCGCAGGCCGAGCTCGCGATGGCGACCGCGGACGTGATCCTCGTGGTCGTGGACGCGACCGTGGGCGCGACGACCACGGAAGAGGCCGTCGCTCGAGTGCTGCGGCGCTCGAAGAAGCCGGTGATCCTGTGCGCGTCCAAGGTGGACGACGAGCGGCTGATGGCCGACGTCGCGTCGCTGTGGTCGCTGGGTCTCGGCGAGCCGTTCCCGGTGTCCGGTCTGCACGGCCGCGGCTCCGGTGACCTGCTCGACACGATCCTGGCCAAGCTGCCGGAGACGCCTCGCGATGATTTTCGTTCTGGCGCCGGTGGCCCCCGCCGTGTTGCTTTGGTCGGCAAGCCGAACGTCGGCAAGTCGTCGCTGCTCAACCGCCTGACCGGTGAGCAGCGCTCGGTGGTCGACGCGGTCGCGGGCACCACCGTCGACCCGGTCGACTCGCTGGTCGAGCTCGACGGCGAGATCTGGCGCTTCGTCGACACCGCGGGCCTGCGCAAGCGGGTGAAGTTCGAGAGCGGTGCCGAGTACTACGCCTCGCTGCGCACCAAGTCCGCGATCGAGACCGCCGAGGTCGCGATCGTGCTGCTGGACGCGCACGAGCCGTTGTCCGAACAGGACCTCCGCGTGCTCACGATGGTGGTCGAGTCGGGCCGCGCGTGCGTGCTGGCGTTCAACAAGTGGGACCTCGTCGACGAGGACCGTCGCAACGAGATGATCCGCGAGCTCGAACGCGGCCTCGTGCGCGTGCCGTGGGCCGACAAGGTCAACATCTCGGCCCTGACCGGCCGCGCCGTGCACAAACTGGCGCCGGCGTTGCGCACGGCCCTGAACTCGTGGGACACCCGCGTGCCGACAGGCCGCCTGAACCAGTGGTTGTCGGACCTGATCGCCGCCACCCCGCCGCCCGTGCGCGGCGGAAAGCAGCCCAAGGTCCTGTTCGCGACCCAGGCCTCCACCCGCCCGCCGACGTTCGTGCTGTTCACGACGGGTTTCCTGGAGGCTTCGTACCGCCGGTTCATCGAGCGCAAGCTGCGCGAGGAGTTCGGCTTCGAGGGCAGCCCGGTCCGCATCTCGGTGCGCGTCCGCGAAAAGAAGAAGGCCGGAGCCTCGAAGAAGTAACCACTGGTTGCTCTTTGGCATGGGGTGCGGTTGGTTGGGTTCGTGGCCGTACGAGTGGTGCTAGCCGACGACGAGGCCCTGCTGCGGCGGGGCCTCAAAGTCCTCCTGGAAGCCGACGGACGGGTAGAGGTGGTCGGTGAGGCCGCCGACGGAGCCGAACTCGTCGAGATGGTCCTCGCTCATCTGCCCGACGTGGTGCTGGTCGACGTGCAGATGCCGGGCGTGGACGGCCTCGAGGCGGTCCGGCGGCTGAGAACCTGGGCCACCCCGCCTGCCATCGCCCTGCTGACCACGTTCGACCTGGACGACTACGTGGCAACGGCCCTGGACCTGGGCGCCCAGGGCTTCCTGCTCAAGGACGCCGAGCCGGAGACCCTGGTCCGCGCCGTGGTGGACCTGGCCGCGGGCGGCGCGGTGCTGGATCCGCGCATCACGGCCCGCCTGCTACCCCGGCTGCGGGGCTTCCGCGCGAACCGGCAGCTGGACTCCTTGAGCGCCCGCGAACGCCAGGTGCTCGAACTGCTCGCCGGTGGCCGGTCGAACCACTCGATCGCCGACGAACTGTGCCTGTCCGAGGCGACGGTGAAGAGCTACGTCTCGACCGTGCTGACCAAGCTGGGCGTGGAGAACCGGGTGCAGGCGGCTCTCGTCGCGCATCAGGTCGGTGTGTGGTGAAGCCCCTGGTGCGCGAGGTCCTCACCGTGGGCATCACCACGGGAGTCATTCTGCTGACCCAGGACCGTCCGTTCCCTTGGTCGCTGTGGACCGCGGTGGGCGCCTCTCTTCTGCTCCCGCTGCGCCTGCGCTGGCCGTGGCTGGCCTCGCTGCTGTGCGTTCCCGCCGTGGCCGGAGGGTTGGGCTGGGCGCCCGCGCTGGTGGCTCAGTTCCGGTTGGGCCGCAAGGAGAAGTCCATCCCGGTGCAGACGTTCTGGGTGAGCCTGCTGACCGTGGCCGCCATCACCCCCGTGGTGCTGACCGAGACCATCCCACTGGGTTCCTTGTTGCTGGCCACCGCCTTCGCGTTCGGCCTGGCAGGCGCGCCGACCGCGTTGGGCGCCCTGGTGACGACCCGCAAGGACCTGACCCAGTCCCTGTACGAAACCCGCCGAGCCCGCGCCGCCGAACTGGAAGCCCAGGAAACCTCCGCCCGCGCCGCCGAACGCGCCCGCATAGCCCGCGAAATCCACGACGCCGTTGGCCACCACGCCACCTTGATCGCCGTGGAGTCCGCCGCCCTGGCCGCAACCGCCTCCGATCCCGCAGTGCGCGAGACAGCGTTGCGTTTACGTGCCCTGGCAAAGGAATCCCTGTCAGAGATGCGCACAGCTCTCGGCCTGCTGAACTCCGACACGTCCTACCCGTCACTGCAGGAGCTGATCGACCGCGCCCGCGTAGCCGGCGTGTCCGTGACGCTGTCCGAAACGGGCGAGGCCTCTCTGCCACCCGCCATCTCCCGAGCACTCTTCCGAGTGGTCCAAGAGGCCCTGACCAATGTGACGAAACACGCGCCAGGCGCCGCGGTGACGGTGACCGTGGATCGCTCCTCGCCCGTACGCGTCTCTGTAGTGAACGGCCCAGGCGAACTGCCCTCACTGGGCGACCGCGGCGGCGCGGGCCTGCACGGCCTCTCCGAACGCGTCCGCCTGGCCGGCGGCTCCCTGACCACGTCCTATCGCGCCGACGGCGGCTTCAGCGTCTCGGCCGTCCTACCGCCCGGTAAGTCGAAGGTTGACGGACAAGACTCGACTTTCGGCGGTGGTGCACGATCCTCGGCCAACGCATAGTTCTGGATGTCGGTCGAGGATCGGGGGATCGGTCGGACCGAGGGACGCGGGGACCCGTACGCCGGGTCCCCGCCGTATTTCCGGCGTTTCCGCAGCTAGGCCGCTGTGCGAGGGGCCGTTTTTGATCTCTGTTCAGGGTGTTGTAGGATTCTTCTTGCACGCCGGGGAACCGGGAGTGTGGCCGGGACGTGGCGCAGTTTGGTAGCGCACTTGACTGGGGGTCAAGGGGTCGCAGGTTCAAATCCTGTCGTCCCGACGGCCAATGACCAGCGGGTTTACCTTTCGAGGTAGACCCGCTGGTGTCGTTTTTGCCCGATTGTGGTCGCAAAGTGGTCGCGCTACGCCGCTTCGGCTTCTTTCAGTGCCGTCTCGATCGCCTTCACCGCATCGAGGGCGACGTGGCGGAGCAGGTGGCCGTAGATCTCCGTTGTCGTCGACAAGGTCGAATGGCGCAGCGTCTTGGACGCCATGGCCAGCGGAACCTGCGAACTGAGCATCGTGGTCGCGGCGAAGTGACGCAGGTCGTGCACGCGAATCCTGGGCAGTCCCGCCTGCTCGGTGAGCTGATGAAACCGATGCAGGACGTACTCCGGGCGTAGTGGTTGTCCTCCGCGTCGGGTGAACACCAGCGCACAGTCGGGCTGGCGCTCGGCTTGGTTCTGAAGTGCGGCGGTCACTCTGTCGGAGAGTCCGACCCAAGCGAGGCTGCTCTTGGTCTTGGGGGTCGTGAAGACCGGCGTGGTGTTGTTGATGTTGGACAAGGTCTGGCGGACGAAGAGCACGTGTTCGTCGAGGTTGACGTCGGCCCAATGCAGTGCGAGCGCCTCGCCCTTGCGCATGCCGGTGCCGATGATCAATTCGAAGAGGTTGGTCAGCGGTTCGTTGTTGTCGGCGCAGTGCTTGAGGAATCGTGCTGCCTCGGTTGGCGACCAGCACACCGGCTCGTACTTCGTGGGTCGAGTGACGGAAACGTATCTGGCTGCGTTGTAGGGCAAGCGGTGCTGTCGGACGGCGTCGCCGAGTGCGCTGGACAACGTTGCGACGCAACGACGCAGCGTTGTGTGCCCGCGGCCGGCTTCGAGTTGGTTGCGGACGTAGAGCACGACGTGTTGGTGGGAGAGGTCTTCGAGTCTGATCAACCCGATGTGCGGGATCAGGTCTTTGTGGACGTACGCGTGATAGTTGGCCATCGTGGTCGGCTTGAGCGTCAATGCCTTGGAATGCAGCCAACTCACGAGGTAGTCGGTCACCGTTTGCTGATCGTCGATGACGATGCCGGTGCGTTCGTACTCCAGTACTTTGCTGAGCGCGACTTGCGCGTCTGTCTTGGCCGCGAAACCACTGCGGCGTCGCGTCCGTCGCTTGCCGTCGAGCGTCGGTAGATCGACTGCGTAGTTCCAGATTCCGTGCTTGCGGTTGGTCAGCTTTGGGCAGCGGGCGCCGAGCTGGCGACCATCGGCGCCGCGGCAGGCACAACGACGGTAGACGCGACCACGATTCGGGTTCTTCATGACAGCTCCTCCAGATTCGTCGCTTGTTCGCTCGATATTGAGCAGCGCGGGACGGCAGCATGGGCCGGGTGCGACCACAGTGCGACCACAGGCAGCATCGTCGCTGGTCTGGCTGATGCCACTTGTAGCCAAGACAACCGACCGTGCTCGTCGAGAAGATCGCTGAGTAGAAGCACGCATCTTTGGGTGAAAAACGTGCGCGTCTACCACCTGTCATGATTCGCTCGCTGTGAGTGAGGGGCGGAGAGCATGTACGGGAACCCGGACGAGCTGGACCGGATCGCGGGCGAGATCGAGAAACGCGCTGATGGAGTGCGTGATCGTGCCAGGAAGCTCGACGACGACGCGCGGAAGATGGAATGGCACTCAGTCGCTGCGGAACGGTGCCGGGAGACGGTCGGTGGTGACAAGCGCCAGCTGGAGAAGGCCGCGGACGGGCTGACCGAGGCTGCCGCGCTGCTGCGGCGGCACGCGCAGGAGGTTCGTGAGCTGATCGCGATGATCAAGAAGATCTCCGAGGCCGTGGTCGGCTGGTTCACCAGCGCGATCGACAGGTTCAACCGCGCGGTCGACGCCTTCAACCAGGCAGCACGGGATATCGCGAACGGTGTCGCGGACGCGCTGGGGTTCGGTGGTGGTCAGCCGCCGCAGCCTCCCCAGCCGCCGTGGACGGGCTGGAAGTGGGGGCCGGACAACCTGCCGCCCGCAGGTGACAAGGCGTGGCTCGAGGCCGGCGAGTATCTGCGCGGGCAGGGGGTGCCCGCGTGACCCCGGCACCACACCGGTTGGTGCTGACCGCCGGCGAGCTCGCGTATCTGGTCGAACGTACGGGTGTCGAGCTGCCGCCTGCCTGGATGCCGTCCGCCGACATCGGCCCGGCCGAATCCGGACTGATCAAGAAGCGCGTCGTCGACGGGGTGGGCGGCGAGGTGCATCGGTCGGTGGTGAAGAACCTGGAGATCTTGGCGCTGCCGATGGTCATGCTGGATACCGTCGCGGCGATCGGCGACAAAGGGCTGCACAGCATGCACGCGATCTCCGGCCCGTTGGGTGCGTCGTTGTTCGAGCTGGGAGACGGCGGGGTGGAGATGTCGATGTTCGCGTCGGCGGATCTGGGCAAGGAGCTGATCCGGGCCGTTCCACCCGAGGGCACGGATATCGGCGCCGGGATCGTGTCACGCCTGGGCGGAGGAGGACCGGAGGAGACCCCGTTGCGCGGCCGGCTGCCGCTGGCGGCGTTGCAGGAGATGGGCGCCGCCCGGCTGTTCCGGGATGCCGACCCCGGCGGTCCGGCCGCTGTGGTGGCGAGGTTGAACCTATCCGGCAGCGAGACGGCGCTCGCTCAGCAGGTGGCGACCGAGACGGATGGGGCATTGCGATGTCTCGTCGTCGGCCGCAACGGGATGACGTCTCAGGTCAGCTGGGTGCACACCGACGGCGGCTGGAGCGGCCTCGAACCGGATCCGGATGGTTCGGGTCGCAGGATGGTGCGGTTGGAACCAGCCGAGCGTGAAGATCTGGGCACGTGGGTCGCCCCGGCTGTGGCAGGAGCTCTGTAATGCCCGATAACGCCGTAGTGCCTGACAAGCCGGTAGACCGCGGCAACACAGGGATCGCGTCTGTCTCCGACATCCAGGTCAGTGGTGGTGCTGGCGGGTTCCGGGCCAAGGGTGAGGACCTCGTGGCGATGAGCGCCCTCACCGATGAAGTTGCCGGTGACACGCTCAAGACCGCGCTGGCCGGGCACAAGTTCCTCGCGGAGCCTGATGTGCTGGCCTCGGCGCTGCTGAATCCGTCCGGGGTGGCGAGGTTCGAGGCGGCCATGGCCATGGCGCTCGACGGGCCGACTGGCCTCACCGCCACGTCCGCGGCCGTCGGCTTGCGCGGCGATGCGCTTCGTGCCACCAAACTGGCCTACGAGGCCGCGGACGAACTGGCAGCCAGAGGACTGGACGCCTCGCGATGGATGGCGGGTCTTGCGGTCGCTTCGGCACCGGGTGGTGTTGTTGCCGCTGGACTCGCAACGGGTACTGCGATCGCTGCGGATGTGTACGCCAACTACAACGGCGACTGGCAGAAGTGGCTGGTGGATCACCCCGGCATGGTCGACACCCTGATCGGCATGTCGCCCGGCATGCTCTCGTCGCTCGGCGTACCGGTTGACCTTGCCTCCACATTGGACCTGCTCGCCGCGACGTATGCGGACGGCACAGCGGACGTTAAGTATCTCCATACCTATCAGTGGGCTTGACCCGTTTTGACGGACACCTGAGATCAGGGGTTTTGCCCCTGGAAGGATGTCCTTATGAAGACCACGGGCTCGAACAAGCCCCGGCG
>NZ_JBEXVQ010000024.1:0-144453 GCF_040629405.1 Lentzea sp. NPDC005914
CCGCAGGAAGCACTCGACTGCGCCTGCGGGCTCTACCTCAACGACTACACCGCGTGGCTGCAACCCCCGACGAACTAACGGGCGTGACCACTAGTAGCGTGTCGCTGCTTAGTTTTGATGCATGTGGCTGGGAGGCTGTTGTCATGGCCTCCCAGTTGAAGCGGCCGGTCAGGTTGTCGGCGCGGGATCGTGAAGAGCTGATCCGGTGGACCACGACGGGTGTGCATCCGGCGTCGTCGATCATGCGGGCGCGGGTGTTGCTCGCGTTGGACACCTCGGCGGGCGAGCCTGATCCGAAGGAAGTGATCGCGGATCGGCTCGGGGTCTCGGGTGAGACGCTGCGGCTGGTCGCCAGGCGGTTCGCCGAGACCGGCGGTGATGTGCTGGCCACGATCTCACGCAAGAAGCGTGACCTTCCGCCAGTGCCGTCTCCGGTGACCGGGGAGATCGAGGCGCGGCTGATCGCGCTGGCGTGCTCACAACCGCCGGCCGGGCATGCCCGGTGGTCGTTGCGGCTGCTGGAGAAACACGTCCAGCTCACCGAGGACATCCCGAACCTGGACCACTCAACCATCGGCCGGGTTTTGAAAAAACGGAACTGCGTCCTCATCTGAGGAAGTGCTGGAACATCCCGCCGCGGGCGAACGCGGAGTTCGCCGCCCGCATGGAAGACGTCCTCGCCGTCTACGCCCGGCCCTACGACCCCGCCCGTCCGGTGGTGTGCATGGACGAGAAACCCTTCCAGTTCCTTGGCGAGGTCCGCGACCCGCTGCCTGCCCGGCCGGGCCGCGATGCCCGCCAGGACAGTGAATACGTCCGGTGCGGAACCTGCTCGATCTTCGTGTGGACCGAGCCCTTACGCGGGTGGCGTCGTGTCCACGCCCTGACCCAGCGCACCAAACTCGACTGGGCCGAGCAGGTCAAAGAACTCCTGACCGTCGACTACCCCGACGCCGGGACCGTGGTGCTGGTCATGGACAACCTCAACACCCACGGCATCACCCGGCGAGGCCTTCGCCCTGGCCCAGCGCCTGGAGATCCACCACACCCCCAAACACGGATCCTGGCTCAACATCGCCGAGATCGAACTGTCCGCACTGTCACGGCAATGCCTCGACCGCCGCATCAGCGACCTCGACACCCTCAACACCGAACTCACCGCATGGCAACACGCCACCAACACCGAGCAACGCAAGGTCCGCTGGCAGTTCACCACCGACGACGCACGCGTCAAACTCCGCCACCTATACCCCAAGAGTTAGCCGCGACAATCTACTAGCGCGGCTCGCCAGGTTCGGTCGGCAGCGTGATCGGTGGCGGCTCGTTCGGGTTGCCGGGGTTGGCGGGCGGTTGGTTCGGGTTGCTGTTCGCCGGTTCGGTCGGCACCGGCGGCGGGACGTAGCCCGAGCTCACCGAGAGCGTGATGACCGTGCCGCGCAACGCGTTGCCGCGCGGCGTCTGGCTCACGACCGTGCCCTTCGGCTGCTCGGAGTTGACCGTCTGCTGGCTCGCCTTGTAGCCGGCCTGCTCCAGGATCCGCACCGCGTCGTTGGCCTGACGGCCCACCACGTCTGGCACCTGGATCTCCTTGCCGCCCTTGAGGTAGCGCTGGTCGACCGGTGGCAGGGGCTTCGCCGGGATCGACCCGTGGACCTTCGTCATGGTGTCGAACCAGGTCTTGGCCGGGATCGTGCCGCCGAAGATGTTGCCGCTGCCGCACAACCGGGGCGCGCCCGCACCGGCCAGGCAGATCGGGCGCGGCGAGGTGCCGTCGTTGTACACCTGCACGGCGCCCGCGAAGTCCGGGGTCGCGCCGATGAACGCCGCCGACTTGTACTCCTCGGTGGTGCCCGTCTTGGCGATCATCGGGCGGGTCCACTTGGCGGCACGGGCGGCGGCCGCGGCGGTGCCGTTGCCCTGGTCGTCCTTGCTCATGCCGACGGCGAGGCCGTTCGCGAGGCCCTCGGCCACGACCTGCTCGCACGGCGCCTCGTTGAGCGGCACCAGCTTCTGGTTGCGGTCCAGCACCTTCGCGATCGGCGTCGGCGGGCACCACTTGCCGCCGCTCACGATGGTCGCGGCGACGTTCGCGAGCTCCAGAGTGGACACCGGTGCCGGCGACAGCGTGAAGGAGGCGTTGCCACCGCCCTGCTTGTAGAACTCGGTCTGCGAGATGCGGTTCTGCTTGTCCTTGGCCTTGGGGTCCGGCCGGGTGCCCTGCAGGTTCGTCGCCATCGTCTCGCGCATGCCGAGCCGCGAGGCCATGTCGACGACCGCGTCCATGCCGGTCTGCTCCTCGAGGATCACGAAACCGGTGTTCGGCGACGTCGCCAGCGCCTGCTGCATCGACATCGACGACGGGTAGCTGCCGTCGAAGTTCGACAGGCAGTACCAGCGGGTGCCGGGCTCACCGGTGCTCGGGCAGCGCTGGGCGCCACCCTTGAAGACCTTCGAGACGTGGTGGGTCGGCGTCGCCATGACGTTCTCGATGCCCATGCCCTTCTCCAGCGCCGCCGCCGCCGTGAAGACCTTGTAGACCGATCCGGCGCCGAACTTGTTCTCCACGCCGCTGGGCAGGTCGAACGTCGTCTGGTTCTGCTGCGCCTTCAGGCCGTAGTCGCGGTTCGCGACCAGCGCCATGACCTCGTGGCGCTCCTTGCCGGGCCGCACGACGGCCATCGTGTTCGCGATGCCGTCGATGTTCTTGGCGACACCCGCCTCCGCGGCCGCCTTCGCCGTCGAGGTGACCGCTCTGTCCAAAGTGGTCTGAATGGTGTAACCGCCGGTGCGCAGCTGCTCCTCGCTGAAACCCGCGCGCTGCAGGTAGTTCACGACGTACGAGCAGAAGAAACCGTTTTCCGGGCCGGCGCCGACACAACCGTTCGGTGGCGTGCGAACGGGGTTCGCGAGCCCGAGTCCTTCCTTCTTCGCGGCTTCACCGGCATCGCGCGAGAGCTTGTCGTTCTCGACCATCCTGTCGATCACTTTGTTGCGCCGCTCCAGCGCTTTGTCCGGATACGCTTCGGGGTCGAGCGCTGACGGACTGTTGACCATTCCGGCGAGCATCGCGGCCTGAGGAACCGTCAACTTGTCGGGCGTGGTGTTGAAGTAAGCCTGGGACGCCGCCGCGATGCCGTAAATGGTCGATCCGAAAGGGACGACGTTCAGGTACCGGGCGAGGATCTCCTCCTTGCCGAGCTTTCGCTCCAGCTGCAGGGAGATCCGGGCCTCGCGCATCTTGCGCGCGATGGTCTGCTCCTGCGCCTTGGCCTGCTCCAGCTTGTTGTTCCGCGCCACGACGTGCACCAGGTAGTTCTTGACGTACTGCTGCGTCAGCGTGGAGGCGCCCTGCGACACCGAGCCGCTGACCTGGTTCGTCAGCCCGGCGCGGATGGTGCCCTTCCAGTCCACGCCCTGGTGCTCGTAGAACCGGCGGTCCTCCACCGAGATCAGCGCCGCCTTCATGGTCGGCGAGATCTTCTCGGGCGGTGTCAGGACTCTGTACTGGTCGAACAGGTAGGCGATGGGCAGCCCGTCCTTGTCGGTGACCGTGGTGATCAACGGGGGATCCGTGGTCACGAGGTCGGCCGAGATGCTGTCCACGGTGTCGCTGGCGCGGTTGGACACGAGGCCCGTCGCGCCCACGACTGGGAACAGCATGCCGGCGAGGAGAACCCCAGCCAGCAGGCACAGGCCGAGCATCTTGAGCACGCCATTCCTGACTCGCACGCAGGTCAGCGTACGCCGTACACGAACGGGTGAAGGTGATCAGTAAGGCCCGTTACTCAGCATGAGTAGACATACGCAAGACAGGTAACAGTCGGGTGACCCAGGCTTGGACGTGGAACCGAACGGCACTACAGTCCGTCAACGTCCAAGGAATGCAGCCGTGGCTCGAACGCTACGGCATCCGTGGCAGGGGTGTGGCGGATTTCCACATTTGGACAGCACTGAGGAGTGGGGGATATGAACCAGGGGGATTGGCGTATCAACGCTTCGTGCCGTGATGAGGAGCCGGATCAGCTCTTCGTCCGAGGTGCGGAGCAGCGCAAGGCGAAGCTCGTGTGCCTGGGTTGCCCAGTTCGCATGGAATGCCTGGCCGAAGCGCTGGACAACAGGATCGAGTTCGGGGTCTGGGGAGGCATGACCGAGCGCGAACGCCGTGCTCTGCTGCGTCGCCGTCCGGACGTCGACTCGTGGTTCGAGTTGCTCGACAACGCACGTCAAGAGCACCTCGAAGACACGAGGGTCGGCTAAAGCTCACTCCCCGGCCAGGCGCCGACCTATCTCTCGGAGGCCGTCCAGGTCGTGCACGTCCGCGGGCAACGCGGGCACGCCGACCAGCGCCACACCGGGGTGAGCACGTGTGAACCGGGCCAGCAGTCGCCTTTCCCGATCGGCGACTGCTACCCGGTCCGCATGCAGCCTGAGCACTGCCGCCGCGAGTGGCGCGTCACCGGAGCGATCCAGGTCGTCCGCCGCTGCGAGTGCCTTCGCCGCGGGCAGGTCCGTCGCGATGACGGGGTGAGTCCTGTTCGCGACGAGCCCGCACAACGGCATGTTCTCCGCGCTGAGCCGTTCAACGAAATAGCTCGCTTCGCGCAATGCGTCCGGTTCCGCCGCCGCCACCACGACAAATCCGGTGCCCGGTGAGCGGAGCAGCTCATACGTGCGCTGAGCACGTTCGCGGAAACCGCCGAACATGCTGTCGAACGCCTGAACGAAAGTTGACGCGTCCTGCAACAGCTGGCCGCCGACGATCGTCGACACGGCACGTGTGAAAAGGCTGAAACCGGTTCCGACGATCTTCATCAACCCACGGCCGCTCGCGCGTGCGGGCGCCGAGAGCATGCGGATGAACTTGCCGTCGAGCACGGTCGACAGTCGCTGCGGCGCGTCCAGGAAGTCCAGCGCCGACCGCGACGGCGGAGTGTCGACGATGATCAGGTCCCACTCGTCCTGCGCCACCAGCTGGCCCAGCTTCTCCATCGCCATGTACTCCTGCGTGCCGGAGAACGACGAGGAAATGGTCTGGTAGAAGGGGTTCGACAGGATCTGGTCGGCCCGGTCGCGGCCCGCGTGGGTCAGCACCATGTCGTCGAACGTGCGACGCATGTCCAGCATCATCGCGAACAGCTCGCCCTTGGGCTCGAAGCCCTCGACGACGACCTCGCGCGGGTGGTTGTCCAGTTCCCGCAGGCCCAGTGACTGCGCGAGCCGCCGTGCCGGGTCGATGGTCAGCACCACGACGCGCCGGCCTCGTTCCGCCGCCCGCAACGCCAGCGCCGCCGCCGTCGTGGTCTTGCCGACGCCGCCGGACCCGCAGCAGACCAGCACGCGGGTCGCCGGGTCGTCCAGCAACGGGTCGAAGTCGAGCCTCGCGGTCACCGCACACCTGCCGCGACCAGCACCTCGGCCAGCTCGTACAGCGCGGCCACGTCCACCCCGTCGGTCAGTTCCGGCAGCTCGAGCGTCGGCAGGTCCGACTCGCTGAGCAGCTCCATGGCTTCCTGTTGTGACTGCACCCGGATGGCGTGCTCCACCGTCTCGTCGACCAAACCTTCGAGCGTGAAGTCGTCGAGCTCCAACCCGGCCGACTTGAGCCCGGAGAGCACGCGGGACGAGTCGACCTTGCCTTCCGCGGCGACCGGAACGGAACGGACGGGCAGGCGGGCCGGGTGGACCCGGTTGACCAGCACCGCGCCCGGTCGCAGGTCCGCGCCGTCCAGTTCGGAGACCGCGTCGAGGGTCTCGCGGACCGGCATCTCCTCCAGCAGCGCCACCAGGTGCACCGCGGTGTCGCCGGAGTGCAGCAGCCGCACCACGCCGTCGCTCTGACCCTTGATCGGACCGACCTTCGCGAGGTCGGCCATGGCCTTCGTGACGTCCAGGAACTTGACCACGCGCCCGGTCGGCGGCGCGTCCAGCACCACGGCGTCGTAGAGGTGGCGGCCGTCCTTGCCGGTGCGGTTGACGCACTCCTTGACCTTGCCGGTCAGCAGCACGTCCCGCAGGCCAGGCGCGAGCGTCGTGGCGAACTCGATGGCGCCCATCTTGCGCAGCGTCCGTCCCGCGAAGCCCAGGTTGTAGAACATCGCCAGGTACTCGAGCAGCGCCGCCTCGGCGTCGATCGCGAGTGCGTGCACCTCACCGCCACCCGGCGCGGACGCGATCCGTTCCTCCGAGTACGGCAGCGGGGCGCGGTCGAAGAGCTGGGCGATGCCCTGGCGTCCCTCGACCTCGATCAGCAGCACCCGGCGGCCACCGGTGGCGAGCGCCAGTGCGAGCGCGGCGGCGATCGTGGTCTTCCCGGTGCCGCCCTTGCCGGAGACCACGTGCAGGCGGGCTCGGGTCAGCTCCTCGGTCCACGACGTCACACGTCCAGACTAGGTGTGAAATCGGTCGAAGGTGGACTGGTCGGTCAATCCATCATGGTGAGGAAGAAGACGGCCATCGCGGTTGCGGCGACGAGCGCCCACGCGACCACCGACGGCAGCCACAGCGCGATGCTGACCGTGATGACGCCCACGACCACGAGCCCGATCAGCCCCGCCTTGACGACGTCCGCGTGGTGGCTGTGCTTGCGATCACGCACCTGCGCCATGGCGACGAGCACCATCACCAGCCCACCCACCCCGAACAGGCTGGTAGCGATGATCCGCCACGTCTCCATGTGATCAAGGTAGTCCGAACGGCCGGAACCACGCATAGGTCGATCGGGTGGCAAGTTAGGCTCCGCGCATGACGAAGTGGGAGTACGCGACCGTGCCGTTGTTGATCCACGCCACGAAGCAGATCCTCGACCAGTGGGGCGAGGACGGCTGGGAACTGGTCACCGTGCTGACGAACCCGACCGGTGAGCAGCACGTCGCGTATCTGAAGCGGGTGAAGGGATGAGCTGGAGCACCCGCCTGAAGGAGCTCGGCATCGAGCTGCCCGGCGTCGCCGCCCCGCTCGCCGCCTACGTGCCCGCCACGCAGAGCGGTCCCTGGGTCTTCACCTCCGGCCAGCTGCCGTTCGTCGAGGGCCAGCTGCCCGCCACCGGCAAGGTCGGCGCCGAGGTCTCCCCGGAGGAGGCCAAGCAGTACGCCTCGACCTGCATCCTCAACGCGCTGGCGGCGGTCCACGCGCTCGTGGGGATTGACTCGATCAAGCGAGTCGTGAAAGTTGTCGGTTTCGTAGCCTCCGCTGAGGGCTTCACCGGCCAGCCGGGTGTCGTGAACGGTGCCTCGGAGCTGCTCGGCGAGATCTTCGGCGACGCGGGCAAGCACGCCCGGTCGGCCGTGGGGGTGGCCGAGCTGCCGATCGGCGCTCCGGTGGAGATCGAACTGATCGTCGAGGTGTGACATGTCGGACACGTGCCACGAACTGCTGCTGCGGCTCGCCGGACGCCTTCCGGACGACCTGCTGTGGCGGTACCGGGACTGGGCGGCTTCTGACGCGTATGCGGTGCTCGCGCGGTCTTTGCCGCGCACTCTGCTGCACGGGCGCATCCCTCTGACTGATCACGAACTGCGCCTTTTGCAGGACGCGCTGGTGCCCTATGGAGCGGAACCCGGTGCTGTCAGTTCGGTCAAAGGGCTGGACGAACTGCCACCCACCGACTACACCTTTTCCCCGGAATCACCCGATCGGGTGCCGATGGGGGATTCCGCGACCGTCGTGCTCGGTGCCACGCTGCGAGGCCGGCACGGGGTCGGTGAGGTTCGCTCCTGCTGGCGCATCGGTCCCTCCGGGATCAACCGCGTCCTGCTGGTAGCCGCCACCACCGGCCACGCCCGGCTGACCGGCGAGTTGCAGCGCGTTCTGCGGGCATTGGGCGAACACGACCCCTGCGTGGAGGTCGTGCCGTCCGGTCTGGACCTTCCGCCCTACCACCGGGCGGCGTTGGCGGCATCAGAGCTGGTGTGCGCCGGCGCCGAGTCCGAGGAGCACCTGGTGCTCAGCTAAGGAGAGTTGACGTGACGAACGACGGTGTCGGTCTGCCGGTCCGTCTCCACGATCTCCTGCTGTCGATGGCCGGGCGCGTGGACGACGACGCCCTGTCTCAGGCACGAGAGTTCCTCGCGGTCGGAGAGCTCGACCGCGCGGTCGAGATGCTCGTCGGCACTCTTCTCGCGGGCAGCATCCCGGTGCTGCCGGACGAGAGAGCAGCCATCACGTGGGCGCTGCACGAGGTGCGCTCGGACGCTTCGCTGACCGACCGCCTGCCGGTCGTCGAGCTGCTGCCGTTCGTGCGCCACCGCTTCACCGCCGAGAGCGACCCGGTCGCGGATCTGGCGGGCGTGCTGAACCGAGCGGTGTCGGTGCTGCCGGACGTCCGTTCGGTGCGTTGCGTCTGGCGTTCGTCCCCGGCGGGTTCCACGCCGGGCCCGTTGCCGCAACGGGTCGTGCTGGTGGACATCGGTCCGCAGGGCTTCGCGCCCGCGACCTCGTACCGGGTCGACGCGGTGCTTCGCAAGGCGGGCATCCGGGCCTCCGTCGAGGTCCTGACCGTCGGAACCCAGCTCAGCGAGTACCACGCCTCCGCGGTGACGGCGTCGCGTCCGGTGCCGATCTCGGGGGCACCCATGGCGCCGCCTCCGCCTCCGCCACCGCCGCCGGCCGCCGTGGCGCACGACCACCTCTCGCACGAGCAGCCCACCTGGTTCGACCAGTCCGAAGACGTTTCCGCTCCGGCGCCGGTGGCCGAGCCGACACCGGCGCCGGAGCCAGTAGTGGAAGAGACCGGCTCACGTCGTTTGCGCACACCCTCCCTGGAGGGCTCGCAGCCGTTCCCGCCGAAGCCCGTGAAGCGGATCTCGATGGCCCCGGCCGAGCCGGAGATCGAGGCCCTGCCGGAGCCCATGCCGATCAACAGGGCCGAGGTGACCACGGAGCTGAAGCCGGACGAGCTGGCGGCCCTGCAGGCCGCTCTGGCCGAGACGCCGGAGCCGTCGTCGGTTGACGCGAACCTGAGCGAGCGGGAGCGGGCACTGCTGCAGCAGCTGCACGAGGAGCTGGCGCAGCGGGAGCAGACCGGGGCGAAGGCGACCGACACCGGTCGCTGGCAGATCGACCGGTCCTCGGCTCGTCAGTCGGCGTTCGGCACGTCCAACAACGGGCACCTGCCTCAGTAGGTGCGCAGGTACTCCAGCTGGGCCTGCACGGACCACTCCGCCGCGGGCCACAGCACCCTGTCGACGTCCGCGTAGACGATCTCGACGACCTGGCGCGGGGTTGGTGCGCCACCTAGTTGCTCCACTGCTTGGCGAACCTGTTCCAGCCGTTGGGTGCGGTGGGCCAGGTACATCCGCGCGGCCTCGCCGGCGTCCGCGAGCTCGGGGCCGTGGCCGGGCAGCACGGCGGTGTTCCCGGGGAGTTCGGCCAGCAGCTTCAGGGACTCGAAGTAGTCGCCGAGCTTGCCGTCCGGGTGGGCGACGATCGTCGTGCCGCGGCCCAGGACCGTGTCGCCGGTCAGCACCGCCTCGCCGTCGATCACGAAGCACAGCGAGTCGCTGGTGTGGCCGGGCGTGCCCAGGACGCGGAGCTCCAGACCCGCGCTGGTGATCACGTCTCCGTCGGTCAGTCCCTCTGAGCCGTAGGTGAAGGTCGGGTCGAGCGCGCGCACCGGAGCGTTGACCAGTTCGGCGAACTCGCGGGCGCCCTCGGAGTGGTCCGGGTGGCCGTGGGTCAGCAGGATCTCGGCGATCGGGCCTTGTTCGGCGATCCGCTTCAGGTGGGCCTGGTCGAGCGGACCGGGGTCGATGACGACGAACTCAGCGGCGTCCGGAGCCTTGAGGAGCCACGTGTTGGTGCCGTCGAGCGTCATCGGGCTCGGGTTGTCGGCCAGCAGCACGGCGGCGTGTTCGGTCACCTGACGAAGTTCGCCGTACTTCGGGTGCGCGGCGCGGGCGCCGATCAGCGGGGAGCCGCTCACGGGAACACCACCCGGATCGTGTCGCCGTCGCGGATCAGCTTGGGGATGATCTTCTCGACGCTGCGTTCTTCTGCCATGACCTTCTCGACGGTGCCGAGAGCGCCCACCTCGTCGAGCGTGCGCCACGTCGGCGGCATGAGCATGCGGCGGCCGTCCTGGGCGTCCTGGATTGCTTCGGACGGCGTCTGCCAGCTCGCGTCGGAAGCCTCGGTGGTCTCACCGTCGGCGCGTTGGCCAGATGGCAGCGCGGCGACGAAGAAACGGGTGTCGTAGCGGCGAGGCTCCTCGAGCGGGGTGACCCAGTTCGCCCACGGGCGCAGGAGATCGGCTCGCAGGACGAGGTTGCTGGCCGCGAGGAACTGGGCCAGCGAAATTTCGCGGTCGACCAGCTGCTTGCGTGCGGTGGCATAGGCCGAAGTGTCGGCGACGACCGAGTCCGGATCAGGCCCCGCGAGCAGGACGCCGGACTCCTCGAACATCTCGCGGACCGCCGCGCACACGAAGGCACGGGCCATCGCCGCGTCGACGCCGAAGACCGAACCCCACCACTCCGGCGGCGGACCGGCCCAGGCGACGGACGTGTCGGCGTCGCGCTGATCCACGCCACCACCGGGAAAGACGGTCATGCCGCCCGCGAACGCCATGCCCTTCACTCGACGCAGCAGGAAGGCTTCGAGGCCTTGCTCGCCGTCCCGCAGGAGCACCACGGTGACCGCGTCGCGGGGCTCGGCGGGTTGAGTTGTCGGCGATGTGGGTACCAGGTTCCCCGGCAAGGTCATGTCGTCGGGCATTCTCCGAGCGTACGACCGCGCTTACCCGAGGATGGTGTGATGGCGACGAACGTCTCCGGCTGCCTGGTGAAGATCCTGCTGTTCCTGCTCGGCGCGGTGCTGGGCACCGGCCTGACCGCGGTGGCGGGCGTGGTGATGTTCGTGCCGGACCGCACGACCGTGATCAGCGTCGACCCGACGTCGACCGCGCCCGGCGTGTACGTGAAGAAGGTCGAACGGCTCGTCGGCGGCACCTACTACGAGATCTGGCTCGGCCCGTCAGCGGACCGCGGCCACGTGGTGACGGTGCCCAACGGCTGGGAGCACGACCCCGAGCGCGAAACGACGTCCACCGGCATGCGCCTGAAGTTCGACAACGGAGGCGAGATCTTCGTCCCCAAGGCCAGTTACTCCTGAGGCAGGATGTGAGAGTGGACGAACAGCTGCGCGTAGGACTTGTCGGTGCGGGCCCGTGGGCTCAGATGATCCACGCTCCCGGAATCGCGAACCACCCCGGCACGACGCTGACCGGCGTGTGGGCGCGACGTCCAGAAGCAGCGCAGGAGCTCGCCCACGCCCACGGCGCCGAACCGTTCGCGGACTACGCGGAAATGCTGTCCACTGTGGACGCCGTGGCGTTCTGCGTGCCGCCGGGCGTCCAGGGCCCGATGGCGATCGAGGCGGCTCAGGCCCGCAAGCACTTGGTGCTGGAAAAGCCGATCGCGGAGACCGTCGAGGTGGCCTCACAGCTCGTCGCGGCGGTCGACGAGGCTTCTGTCGCGTCCCTGGTGGTGCTGACCCGCCGGTACGCCCCGGAGACCAAGGAGATGCTCGCCCAGCTGCACCGCACGGGCGGCTGGATCGGAGCCGACAGCCGCTGGCTCGCGGGCGCGCTGCTGGACGGCCCGTTCTCGAACTCCCCGTGGCGGCACGAGAAGGGCGCACTGGACGACGTCGGCCCGCACGCGTTCGACCTGCTGGACGCGGCGCTGGGCGAGATCACCGACGTGATCGCGGCGAACGTCACCCCGGCCGGCCTCTGGCAGCTGATCCTGCAGCACGCGGGCGGAGCCACCAGCACCGTGTCGCTGTGCCTGTCGTTGCCGATGCAGCCGCCGTTCGCCGATTTCACGATCTTCGGAACCAACGGGCACCGAACGCTGTCCAACCGGGACACCCCTGCTCTGGACTGCTTCACCAACCTGCTCGACGACTTCGTGGCCATGGTGCAGAGCGGCACCACGACCCACGAGTGCGACGTGCGCCGCGGCCTGCACCTGCAACGGATCATCGACCTCGCCAGGAGCAAGGCTGAGGCGTGAACCTCTAGAAGTACCCGCTCAAGATCGCGCTGAACGCGCCAACGTCACCTGTCGGCGCTTCCGCCCAATCCTCGTGCCACGCCAACGTTTCCGGCGTGCCCTGGTGCCGGACGAACACGTGCTGGTGGAAGTGCGCCACCACCCGCCCCACAACAGCCGAGAACACGAACTCGGGATCCAGCTCGGCCCGCAACCCCACAGCCACCAGCCGAGCAGCCCGAGCCACCGCCTCGGCTTCGGCGACCGTGAGCGAATCCAAAGTCGCCACGTGCCGCCGCGTCTCCACGAACAGATGCCCCAGCACCGAACCAGGCTGGTGCGACACGACGACGAGGTCGTCGGCGAACACCACTGGGCCGACCAGCGGCCCCGAACCCCGATGCTTGGCGCAGATCAGGCATCCTTCCGTCACCCGCTGAGACGACATGCTTGCGCTCCGTTCCGTCGTCCGAAATTGTCAGACCCTCTCGCTAGCGTCCCAGTCATGGACCTCACCGCCACGACAGCCGAACTGGCCGGTGCCGCTGCCGAGGTGGCGCGGCTGCTGCCCACCCGCGTGCTCGACCCGGTGCTGGCCGGACTCCGCATCAAGGCAACTGCGGACGTCGAGATCGCGGGCAGCGACCGGGAGCACGGAGTGCGCCTGACCGTGAACGCCACCGTCCACACCGAAGGCGAGGTGCTCGTGCCCGCGAAGCCGCTGGCGGCGACCCTCCAGGCGCTGGACGACCCGCAGGTGAGGCTGAAGGTCGAAGGTCAACGGCTGGCGATCCGCACGCCGAGCTCGAGGTTCGCGCTCCCGCTGCTCGACCTGAACGACCACCCCGGCATCCCGGAACTACCGGCGAGACAAGGCACTGTCGACGCGGACAAGTTCAGGATCATCGCGGCGGTGGCGGGTGCGGCGTCCAAGGACGACGCGTTGCCGATCTTCACCGGCATCAGGATCCAGTCGGACGAGCACAGGCTGCACGTCATGGCGACTGATCGCTATCGCATGACCTACGCGACGCTGTCGTGGGAACAAGAAGGTCAACTGGACCTGTTGGTACCAGCGAAGCCGATCATCGAGGCGGCGCGGCAGGCCACCGGCAGGGTCGCCCTGCACGCAGGCGAGGACCGCATCGGCCTCACCTGGGACAACAACGAGATCTCCACCGCACTTCTGGCCGCTCCGTTCCCGGACGACCGGGCGCGCCGACTCCTGGAGGCAGTCATCGACAGCACGGTGCTCGTGGACGCGGACGCCCTCGCCCGCGCCGTCCGCAGAGCCACGCCCTACGGCGGCCCGCACCAGGCGGTGACCATCCAGGTCGAGGACTCGGAGCTCCGGGTCAAGGGCAGCGACCCGCAGCAGGGCGAGTCGGAGGAGTTCGTCAAGGCCACCGTCGAGGGCGACCGGCTGACCAAGACGTTCCAGGCCCGCTATCTCGCGGACGCGCTGAAGGCGTTCGCAGGCCGCCGGATCGAGCTGAAGATCCAGGACGGCCTGCGGTCCACGGTGCTCACCTCGACACCCGGCGAAGACGGCGTCGAGCTGACGTACCTGGTGGTGCCGATGCGCTCAGTCGCCTAGCACGGGCGGGCCCGTCAAGGACCGCCACGGCGCCGCGTGCGGAGAGACCCCGCACGTTGCGGCCTGGTGCGGCGCCGCCGAGCTGGCCACCGGCCCGGCCAACACCGCGGAAGTGGTCAGCGGGCGGCGAGGTCCATCTCGGACCGCGAAGGCAGCGCGTGCGGAGAATCCCGGCACGTTGCCGCTTGGTGCCGCGCCACCGAGTTGGTCAGCGGCGCGGCCACCACGGCGGAAGTGGTCAGCGAGCGGCGAGGTCCATCTCGGACCGCGAAGGCAGCGGCTCCGCCACGGGCACGCCGCGCTGGACGGTGCCGCGCAACAGCCACACCGCCGTAGCGATCAGCAGACCCGCCACACCGGAGGCGACGAACGCCGGCCTGGTGCCGAAGTGCTCGATCAGCTGACCGGACAGACCCTGGCCGAGCGCGAGGCCGACGGTCACCGAGGTGATCACCCAGCCGAACGCCTCCGCGGCCATGCCGTTGGGCGTGACCTGCTCGATCGCGGCGGAGTGCGCGGTCGACTGCGGCGTGATCAGCGTGCCGACCACGAACAGCGCGATACCGAGCCCGACCAGCGTCAAGGGGATCGCCAGCAGCAGCGACAGCAGTCCGAACCCGCCCAGCAGCACCGGCAGGCGCAGGTGCATCGGGCGCGGCCACGGGCGCATGCCGTAGAGCACGCCGAAGATCACCGAGCTGATCGACCACAGCGACAGCATCAGGCCGCCCATCGAGGCGTGGCCCTCGGCCTTGGCGAACGCAGGCACGGCCACCTCGACGAAACCGATGGTCACGCCGAAGCCGAGTGCGGCCAGTGCGACGGTCCGCATGCCGGTGTAGGCGAACGCGCCGAGCAACGGGCGCGGAGCCTGCTCGACCGGGCCCCAGGCGCGCACGACGGGGTTGAACGCGAACCACAGCGCACCGAAGACCATCATCACGGCCCCGGCCACCACACCTGTGCCCGCCCACGGCGCCGCCAGCAGCAAACCGGCGAGACCCGGCCCGAGGATGAAGAAGACCTCCATGCTGATCGACTCGTAGGCGTAGGCCGCCATCCGCGTCGCGCCGGAAGGCACCATCCGCTCCCACAGCGCACGCGAGGCCGAGCCCACCATCGGCTCGGAAGCGCCGACACCGAGGGCCAGCGGAACGAGTACGAACACCGACGCACCGGCCTCGACCGCGATCACCGACAAGGTGACGAACACGGCGAACAGACCGGTCACGAACATCAGCGGACGGGTGGGGCCGAAGCGGTCCATCAGTCGTCCCTGGACGACCGAACCCATCGCCACGCCCACCAGCGCCGCCGCCGAGACCATGCCGGCGACCGCGAACGACCCCGTCGCGCGCTCCACGTAGAGCAGCAGCGAGAGCCCGACCATCGCGATCGGGAGGCGGGCGAGCAGAGACGCGACCACAGGGCCACGCATGCCGGGGGTCGTCAGAGCTGCGCGGTAGTCGGAGAGACGGGCGGAGTGGGACATGCGTACCAGTATGCCAAATCTGGTACGGAAGTACCAGGTCGGGGTGCGCAGGGTCACGATGGTTGCGATTGGGTCACGGGAATGGGATGACCGGGTGAAACATGCAACGAATCGGCCACGCACGAGGTCCTTGAGGGTGAAAGGGCTTGAGTGGTCGGGGTGGAGACGTGCGAAAGTTGACTCATCCACCGAGACCAACCTCTGGCTTGAGGGTCGGGGCCTACGCGCCAGAGGGATGGAAGGCACGGTTCGTCGGGGGATGGGCCGTGCAACACAAAGGACCGGTGCGCCACGTCGGGGGTGGCGCCCGGTCCTTTGTGTTTCTCCTGAGTCCTAGCGGGCTCGGCGCGCGAGGCGCTCCGGGTCCAGGATCAGCACGCTCTTGCCTTCGAGCCGCAGCCAGCCGCGGTGCGCGAAGTCGGCCAGAGCCTTGTTCACGGTCTCGCGGGACGCGCCGACGAACTGCGCGATCTCCTCCTGCGTCAGGTCGTGCGTGACGCGGAGCAGACCGGCCTCCTGCGAGCCGAAGCGCTGTGCGAGCTGCAGCAACGCCTTCGCCACGCGGCCCGGCACGTCCGTGAAGATCAGGTCGGCCAGCATCGAGTTCGTCCGGCGCAGCCTGCGGGCCAGAGCCCTCAGCAGCTGCTCGGCGATCTCCGGCCGGTTCGTGATCCACTGACGGAGCGCGGGGCGGTCCATGGACACCGCGCGCACCTCGGTCACCGTCGTCGCAGTCGACGTGCGGGGGCCGGGATCGAAAATGGACAGTTCACCGAACATGTCGGAAGGTCCGAAGATCCCCAACAGGTTCTCGCGGCCGTCCGGCGACTTGCGGCCGATCTTCACCTTGCCGGACTGGATGATGTACAGCCGGTCTCCCGGCTCACCCTCCGCGAAGATCACATGGCCACGCGGGAACTCCACCGTCTCCAGGGTCTGCGCCAGCGCCTCTGCGGCTGCCGGGTCAACTCCCTGGAAGATGCCCGCTCGCGCCAGGGTCTCGTCCACCTCGTCCCTCCTAATCGACGCGACGGCACGCCTACCACCATCTTTGGTGGAGTCAGCGCCGTGCCGCCGATCACTGCGTTGCAGTCTAAGGGCTGCGTTGTGGATCGCCGCTCGGCTCGCCGTCTTACTAGGAACAACCCGACTGACTCGATCCAGAGCCCGACGAACCAGTTTACGCCATTCGGGTGGCGGTCAGCACGGGGCCGTCAACGGACGCGCTTGCGCTGCGCACCACGGCCGCGGCGACGCAGGCGGAACATGTCCAGGGCGCGACCGATGCCGTGTCCGTAGAGCGCCTTGACCTCTTCAGGCCTGGCGGACTCCAGGAACTCCTCGACCTCGTTCTCCTGCACGGCGACGTGCCGGAGCTTCGCTTCGACGCGCTCCATGAAGAGCGCGAAGAACATGATCACGATCGGGACGACGATCACAAACCAGGCAGTCATGATGCTCCGCAGTGTGGCGCATGTGGGAATCGAGTACGTGTCTAGGGGGTCGTGTCGGCGTGTTGACTACGCTGAATCAGTGCCCGCTACCAAGAAACCGGAAACCAAGCTCGGCTTGACCCGCAGGGCCCGCCGGATGGTGCGCGTGCTTGCCGAGGGATACCCCGATGCGCACTGCGAGCTGGACTTCACGACGCCGCTCGAGTTGATCGTGGCGGTCGTGCTGTCCGCGCAATGCACCGACAAGAAGGTCAACGAGGTCACTCCCGCGCTCTTCGCGAAGTACCCGGCTGCCGCCGACTACGCCGGCGCGGACAGGGTCGAACTCGAAGAGATGATCCGCCCGACCGGTTTCTACCGGAACAAGGCAACGTCTCTGCTAGGTCTCGGTGCTGCTCTTGTGGAGCAGTACGACGGTGTGGTGCCGGGCACTCTGGAGGAGCTGGTCAAGCTCCCTGGTGTAGGACGCAAGACCGCCAACGTGGTTCTGGGCAACGCGTTCGATGTGCCGGGCATCACAGTCGACACCCACTTCGGGCGTCTCGTCCGCCGCTGGGGCTGGACCGAGCTCGAGGACGCGGTCAAGGTCGAGCACGCGATCGGCGAGCTCATCGAGAAGCGCGACTGGACCATGGCCTCGCACTGGATCATCTTCCACGGCCGCCGCGTCTGCCACGCCAAAACCCCTGCGTGCGGGGCCTGTCTGCTGATGAAGGACTGCCCGTCGTACGGCCTCGGTCCAGAAGACCCGGACAAAGCGGCCAAGCTCGTGAAGGGCGACGAGAAACCGCACCTGCTCGAGCTCGCCGACCGGGTCCGGTCCGGTGAGAAGCTTGTGGGGTGAACAACCGCACGCGCTGGCTCGTCCTCGTGCTCGTCCTGGGCGTGGCGGGTGTCGTGGCGTTGTGGCCCCGTGACAGGTCACCGGAGCCGCAGCCCACGTCCTCCCGCCCGGCCCAGGACGTTGTCGCGTTGCGCGCGCAGGCACAGCTCAGGGCGTGCCAACCCAAGGGTGACGGCGGCGTTGACGTGACGTGCCTGGGTGACGGCACCCGGACGGCTCTCGCGCTGAAGGGCCCGCTCCTGATCAACTTCTGGGCGACCTGGTGCCAGCCGTGCCAGGAGGAGCTGCCCGTGCTCGACACCTATGCGAAGCAACCAGGTGCGGTCCCGGTCGTCCCAGTTCTTGTGGACAGCAGGGAAGCCGACGGCCTGGAGCTGCTCGCGCGGCTCGGTGTGCGGTTGCCCTCGGTCTACGACGGCTCCGACGAGCTGCGCAAGCGAGTGAAGGCGCCGATGACGCTTCCCGCCACGTATTACGTAGCAGCGGACGGCACGGTCCGGCAGATCACGGATCCGCCGTACTTCAAGGTGCCCGAGCAGGTGGAGAAGGCGGTTCGATGACGGAGGCAGCAGAGCCACCCGACTGGATGCAGCGCCTGGCCAAGGCCACCGAGGACATCGACGCGAGCACGTTCATGCGAGTTCCTCGGGCGCCGTCGGAAGGTGTGCGCGAGGCGGCGGTGCTGATGCTGTTCGGCGAGGACGAGAACCACGGTCCGGACGTGCTGCTGCTGCGCCGTTCGGACACGCTGGGCTCGCATCCGGGCCAGGTCGCGTTCCCCGGCGGGGCGTCCGATCCGGACGACGGCGGGCCTGTCGGCACCGCATTACGCGAGGCTTACGAGGAGACAGGTGTACTGGCGTCAGGAGTGAGACCGCTGGCTCTGCTGCCGGAGCTTTACGTACCGGTGTCCGGGTTCGTGGTCACGCCTGTGCTCGCCTACTGGGAACAGCCGAGCCCCGTCGCACCTGTCGACCCGGCGGAGACCGCCGCCGTCGCTCGGGTGCCGGTCGCGCACCTCGCCGATCCTGCGAACAGGTTCCGGGTGCGTCACCCTGCGGGTTACGTCGGAGCGGCCTTCTCCGCGCCGGGCATGCTGGTGTGGGGCTTCACCGCGGGGTTGATCAACGGCCTGATCGCACTCGGCGGCTGGGAACAGCCGTGGGATGCGACCGATGTGCGTGACCTTGAACTAGCGTTGCGCGCTACACAGTGAGGCGGAGGTTTCGGGTTGAACTGGGTTGACCTGCTCGTGCTGGGCCTTGCCGCCGTAGCCGCGGTGTCCGGGGCCAGGCAAGGCATGGTCGTCGCGCTGCCCGCGTTCGTCGGTGTGCTCGTCGGCCTGATCCTCGGCACGCAGATCGCACCGCTGCTGGTGTCCCAGTTCGAGAACGTCGTCACCAAAGTCGTGTTCGCCGTCGGCATCGTCGTGCTGCTCGTGGCACTGGGCGAGACGATCGGCGTCTACATCGGCAGGACGATCAAGGCTCGGGTCAACGCGTCGCCGTTGCGCGGCGCGGACAACGCGCTGGGTGCGATCGTGCAGGGCCTGGTCGTCTTCATCGTGGCGTGGATGATCGCGCTCCCGCTGACCTCGGTCGTCGGCCTTCCCGACCTGACCTCGTCGCTCAAGCAGTCGGTGATCCTCGGCAAGGTCGACGACACCATGCCGCAGGCGGCCCGCGTGCTGTCCGGCGACCTGCAGAAGCTCTTCGACGTGTCGGGCTTCCCGGCGGCGATGGACCCGTTCAACCGCACGCCGCTCAAGGAGGTCGAGCCGCCGAACGACCAGTTGGCGGGCTCCCCGGTCGTGAAGCGGCTGCAGTCGTCCGTGCTGAAGATCCGCGGTCGCGCGCCGTCGTGCTCGCGTGCCCTGGAAGGTACCGGGTTCGTGATCGCGCCGGAACGCGTCATGACCAACGCGCACGTCGTCGCCGGCACCAACGAGGTGACGGTCGAGGTCGGTCGCGGCCAGTTCGACGCGACGGTCGTCTCCTACGACCCGCGCACCGACATCGCCGTGCTCGCGGTGCCGGACCTGCAGGCCACGCCGCTGCAGTTCCGCTCGGACGAGGTGCAGCCGGGCGAGGACGGCATCGTGCTCGGCTATCCGCTGGACGGCCCGTTCAAGCCCTCGCCGGCCCGCATCCGGGAGCGCATCCCGCTGCTGCGCGGCCCGGACATCTACGACGCGCAGACGGTCACCCGCGACGTCTACACGGTTCGCGCCGAGGTCCGGTCGGGCAACTCCGGTGGCCCGCTGGTCGACACTCAGGGCCGCGTGATGGGCGTGGTCTTCGGTGCCGCGGTCGACGACCCGGAGACGGGCTTCGTGCTGACCTCCCAGCAGGTGCAGCAGGCCGTGCAGAAGGCGCCGACGCTGACCCGCCGGGCGTCTACGCAGGGGTGTGCCTCGTAGCGATGCCGTCGAGCACGTAGCTCAGGCCGGTGTCGAACCACGGCCCGGCGCTGGTGTGCTCGGCGTCGTACATGACCTTGGCCAGCGTCGGGAACTTCCCGGTGGCCAGCATCCGCCCCATGTAGGGCCCGGACGCCGCCTGCCACTGCTCCTCGGTCAGGCCGCTGGACTGTTCTTCACGGGTTTCGGCGATCTCGTTGCCGACCGCGCCGCGGACGAACGCCATCACCGTGCCGACCGCCCCGAGCACGTGGTCGATCGTCGGGAACTCGGGCCTGCCGTCGAGCGTGGCCAGTGACGCTTCCATGTAGGCCAGCGAGTTCGGGCCGCGGTGCGGGCGGCCGCCGAGCAGGTCGATGAACCACGGGTGCCTCTTCGCCGCCTCGCGGATGCCGTGGGCGATCCGGGTCAGGGCCGCACGCCACTCGGTGCCCGGCGCCGGCAGCGTGATCTCGCCGTAGACCTCGTCGACCATCAGGTCGAGCAGCTCGTCCTTGGTCTCCACATAGCCGTAGAGGCGCATCGGGCCGGCGTTCAGCGCGGCGGCGACCTTGCGGATCGACACCTCGTCGAGCCCGCCGGAGTCTGCGAGCTCGATCGCGGCGCGCACGATCAACTCCCTGCTCAGCGGGGTCGGCGACGGCTTGCTGGGCGGCTCTGGGCGGTCCCACACGACTTCGTTCGACATCGAGGTGGACAATACAGCGTCTCACTGCGATACAGTGTATTGAGCGATACGCCGTATTGAGGAGGGGTCTTGAAGACTTCGGTGTTGGTTGTCGGGGGAGGCCTGGCGGGGACGTCGGCCGCGTTGTTCCTGGCGTGGCGCGGGGTGGACGTGACGCTGGTGGAGAAGCATCCGGGCAGTTCACCGCACCCGCGGGCGGTGGGCTTCAACGCTCGGGTGGGCGAGTTGCTGCGCGCGGTCGGACTGGAGGACAGGCTGCCGCCGAGCCGGGTGGGGAAGGGCTTCGGCATCCGGCGGGTCCGGGTGTCGAGCCTGGTCGGGGAGCGGTTCGAGGAGACCTTCTGGTCGCCGCCGGAGCAGCTGTCGGACATCGAGTACTCGCCCAGCAAGGGCGTGGGGGTGGCGCAGGACAGGATGGAGCCGCTCCTGCGGGACGCGGCCAGGGAGCTCGGCGCGGACATCCGGATGAGCACCCGGATGCTGGAGTTCTCGCAGGACGACGACGGCGTCACGGCGATCGTGCAGGGCGACGGCGAGCCGTACGAGATCCGGGCCGACTACCTCGTCGCGGCCGACGGCCACCGCAGCCCGATTCGCGAAGGGCTCGGGATCACCCGCACCGGGCGCGGCTACATGCACACCTCGCGCAGCGTGCTGTTCCGCGCGCCGCTGGAGGAGTACCTGAAGGACGGGATCGGCCAGTTCGTCGTGGACGGTGTCGGCTTCCTGACCACCTACGGCGACGGCCGCTGGGTCCTGATGCTCGAAGACCGCGAGTACACCGAGGCCGAGCTGCTAGCCAGGATCAACCAGGCCATCGGCAGGGACGACCTCGACGTGGAGATCATCACCACCGGTCGTTGGACGATCAGCGCGGGCGTCGCGGACCAGTTCTCGGCCGGACGGATCTTCCTGGCCGGCGACGCCGCGCACACGTTGCCGCCGAGCCGCGGCGGGTTCGGGGCGAACGTCGGCATCGAGGACGCGCACAACCTCGCCTGGAAGCTCGCGGCCGTCGTGAAAGGCGAGTCACGTCCGTCCCTGTTGGACACTTACGACGCCGAGCGACGTCCGGTCGCGTCGCTGTGCCACCAGCAGATCTTCGCGCGCAACGACGGCCACAACCGGGACCAGGCACCGGAAGACGCCGAGCTGATCGACAACAACGCGATGCACTACGGCCAGCTCTACCGGTCGGCCGCGGTGCTCGGCGCGGGTCCGGAACTGCCGCCCGCGCAGTTGCCCGAGCAGTGGAACGGCCAGCCGGGCACGCGGGCTCCGCACGTGTGGATCGAGCCGGGCAAGTCCACTTTGGACCTGTTCCAGCGCGGCTGGGTGCTCGTCGCGGACCACCCGCAGTGGGAGGAAGCGGCCAAGCCCCTCGGCATCCAGTACGAACGCATCGAGCGGCTGGACGTGTTCGGACTGTCCGAAAAGGGCGCCTCGCTCGTACGGCCCGACGGCTACATCGCGTGGCGTTCGGTGGAGCTGCCGGACGACCCGGCCGGGGCCCTGGCGACCGCGTTCAGGAAGTCTTCTGCAGGAACTCGGTGATCAGCCTGCTCGTGGTGTGGGACGCCTCCTGGTTCGGGAAGTGCCCCACCTCGGGCAGGCACCGCAACTCCGACCCCGGCCCGAGCCACGGCCGCGAGTCGCGGGCGGAGGACTCCAGCGTGATCGGGTCCAGGGAGCCGTGGATCTGCAGCACCGGCACCTGCATCGGCTTGTCGACGGCCTCGGCGAACCGGCGGCCGTCGCTGCGGATCTGCGAGCGCACCGCCCAGCGGAAGTACTCCATCGCGCTGTGGGCGACGCCCGGCACCATCATCGCCTGGCGGCAGCGGCGGATGACCTCGTCGAACTCGGGCGCCGACCGCCACTTCGGGCCGGACCACGCCGACAGCAGCCGGGCGACCTGCATGGCGTTCTCGCCGGTCAGCCAGCGTTCCGGGTAGATCGGCAGCTGGAAGCGCAGCACGTGGGAGTTCACGCGGGGATGTCTGCGGAACGCCCGGCGCATCGCGAGCGGGTGCGGTGCGGCCAGCACCGAGATCGACGAGACCAGGCGCGGGTGGATGGCGCCGACCGTCCAGGCCGTGGCGCCGCCCCACGCGTGACCCACCAGGTGTGCGCGTTGGGCGCCGAGCGCCTTGATCAGGCCCGCGATGTCACCGGCGAGCGTGAAGCCGTCGTAGCCGCGTGGTGGTTTGTCCGAGTCGCCGTACCCGCGCAGGTCGACCGCCACCGCGCGGTATCCGGCCTCGGCCAGCGCGGTCAGCTGGTGCCGCCACGACCACCAGAACTCGGGGAACCCGTGCAGGAGCAGCACGAGGGGCCCCTCGCCGAGTTCGGCGACGTGCAGGCGGATGCCGTTGGCCGAGACGTCGCGGTGCGTCCACGGACCCGCGACCCGCACCACCGACGGGTCCGGCTTGCGGCTCAGTTGTCGTCGCCCCTGCGCGTGAGGGCCGCGACGGTGTCCTTCGCGGCCGCGATCGACTTCTCCGGCGCCCTGATCTTCTTCAGCTTGCGCACGCCGAGCCAGGCCAGTGCCCCGACGGCCACGAGCATCACGACGAACACAAGTCCGAAGCCCGCCCACCGCGGCCAGCCCCACCACTCCGAGAAGCCGAAGCCGAGCGCCATGAACAGGAAGAACAGGCTGAAGCAGAGCACCGTGAGAGCGGCGATCAGGTAGGCGCTGCCGAACGCGCCCTTCTTGACCTCCTTGACGATCTCGCCCTTGGCGAGTTCGACCTCTGCTCTGACCAGAGTCGACATGTGCGCGGTCGCGTCTCGGACGAGACCGCCGATCGACGCCTCGGCCGTCGGGTCGTCTGCGGTCAGCGGAATCGACGCGATGTGCTCCCTGGTGGTCACTCGGACATGGTGCCATGAGCCCGGCTCCGGCGAATGAGCAACACCGCGGCGAGCAACGACGCGATCATGGACGCGAGCAGCACGGCGGCCTTCGCCGTCTCGGCCTGGCCGAGGGAGAGCTCGGCGATCAACAGGCTGACCGTGAACCCGACCCCGCCCAGCGTGGCCACCGCGACGATGTCCCGCGGCCCCGCGCCGGCCGGCCAGACCGCCGCCTTGAACCACACCGCCAGCGCCGACGCCCCCACGATCCCGATCACCTTGCCGACGACCAACCCGACCATCACGCCGATCGCGATCTTGTCGGAGAACAGCTTCCCGAACGCCTCCGCGCCCACCGGAATCCCGGCCGCGAACAGCGCGAACACCGGTACCGCGACACCGGACGACCACGGCTGCAGCCGGTGCTCGAGCCGGACCGCCGGCGCCTCCTGCTCGTAGGGGTCGCGCTTCACCCGCGTGAGCAACGCCAGTGCGACGCCCGCGATCGTGGCGTGGATGCCGGACTCGTGCATGAACCACCAGGTGGCGAGCGCGATCGGCACGTAGAGCAACGGTGTGGTGATCCGCTTGTGCTGAAGGAACCAGTACAGCGCCAGCAGCAGTACGACCGCGCCCGCCGCGAGCAGGTTGAACTTCGCGGTGAACAGGATCGCGATCACGACGATCGCGCCCAGGTCGTCCACCACGGCCAACGACAACAGGAACACCCGCAGGCTCGACGGCAACCCGGACGCGGTGATCGCCAGCACGCCGAGCGCGAACGCGATGTCCGTCGCGACGGGAATCGCCCACGCCTTCTCGATGCCCGGCTGCCCCCACCCGATCGTCAACGCGATCAGCGCGGGCACGATCATCCCGCCGATCGCCGCCACCACGGGCAGGATCGCGGCCTTCAACTCCGACAGCTCTCCGACGACGAGCTCGCGCTTCAGCTCGAGCCCGGCCACGAAGAAGAAGACGGCCAGCAACCCGTCCTTGGCCCAGTCCCCAATGGACAGTGGCCCGACAGGCAGGTCCCGCAGCCCGAAGTAGGCGGCCGACAGCGGCGAATTGGCCCAGATCAGCGCTATGGCCGTGGCTCCGAGCAGCACCATGCCACCGACGGTTTCCGTGCGGAGGTAACGGGCGAACTCGGCGACTACGGCCTTCTTGCGCGACATGGGGCTCCCCGGTGGTCAGCAGGTACGGCAAATCCTCGTGCCGACCAGACTTCCCGGCTCACCCTGACGCAACCTTAACGCGAACGGGCGCCCTCGCCGAGGACGCCCGTCACGTTTCACTCAAGATCAGTCTTCGGACTTGCCCGACTGCAGACCCGCCGAGATCATGTCCATGACCGACGAGTCGGCCAGCGTCGTCACGTCCCCCACGGCGCGGTTCTCGGCCACGTCGCGCAGCAGACGGCGCATGATCTTGCCCGAGCGGGTCTTCGGCAGCTCCGGCACGACCATGATCTGGCGCGGCTTCGCGATCGGCCCGATCTCCTTCGCGACGTGGTCGCGCAGCGCCTTGATCGCCTCGGCACCACCGGCGTCGGAACCCGCGCCACCGCGCAGGATCACGAACGCCACGATGCCCTGGCCGGTCGTGTCGTCGGACGCGCCGACGACGGCCGCCTCGGCCACGGTCGGGTGCGAGACCAGTGCGGACTCGACCTCGGTCGTGGAGATGCGGTGGCCGGACACGTTCATCACGTCGTCGACGCGGCCGAGCAGCCAGATGTCGCCGTCGTTGTCGTACTTGGCGCCGTCACCCGCGAAGTAGAAGCCCTGGTCCTTGAAACGCGACCAGTAAGTGTCGCGGTAGCGCTCCTCGTCGCCCCAGATGCCGCGCAGCATCGACGGCCACGGCTCGTCCAGCACCAGGTAGCCGCCGCCACCGTGAGGCACCTCGACGCCCTCGTCGTTGACGACCTTCGCGCCGATGCCGGGCAACGGGCGCTGCGCCGAACCGGGCTTGGTCGAGACCACGCCGGGCAGTGGCGAGATCATGATCGCGCCGGTCTCGGTCTGCCACCACGTGTCCACGATGGGGGCCTTGCCGCCGCCGACGTTCTCGCGGTACCAGATCCACGCCTCGGGGTTGATCGGCTCGCCGACCGAACCCAGCACGCGCAACGAGCTGAGGTCGTACTTGGCCGGGATGTCCGCGCCCCACTTCATGAAGGTGCGGATCAGCGTCGGCGCCGTGTAGTAGATCGAGACGCCGTACTTCTGCACGATGTCCCAGTGCCGGCCCTCGTTCGGGGTGTTCGGCGTGCCTTCGTAGACGACCTGCGTCACGCGGTTCGACAGCGGGCCGTAGACGATGTAGCTGTGGCCGGTGACCCAGCCGATGTCCGCGGTGCACCAGTAGACGTCGGTGTCCGGCTTGAGGTCGAACACGTTGTGGTGCGTGTACGACGCCTGCGTGAGGTAGCCGCCGGACGTGTGCAGGATGCCCTTCGGCTTACCCGTGGTGCCCGAGGTGTAGAGGATGAAGAGCGGGTGCTCCGCGTCGAACGCCTCGGGGGTGTGCTGGTCGGACTGCGAGTCCACCAGCTCGTGCCACCACACGTCCTTGTCGGTCCACGCGACCTCGGTGTCGGTGCGCTTGACGACGATGACCTTCTCCACCGACGGCGCGTCCGCGACGGCCTCGTCGACGGCCGGCTTCAACGGGGCCGGGTTGCCGCGGCGGTACTGGCCGTCGGTCGTGATCACGAGCCGGCACTCGGAGTCTTGGATGCGGGTGCGCAGCGCCTCGGCGGAGAAGCCGCCGAACACGACGTTGTGCAGCGCGCCGACGCGGGCGCAGGCGAGCATCGCGAAGATCGCCTCGGGGACCATCGGCATGTAGATCGCGACGCGGTCCTCGGCGCCGATGCCCAGCGACGCCAGCGCGTTGGCGGCCTTGGAGACCTCGCGCTGCAGCTCCGCGTAGGTGATGGCGCGGGAGTCGCCGGGCTCGCCCTCCCAGTGGATCGCGACCTGGTCACCGTGGCCGGACTCGACGTGCCGGTCGACGCAGTTGTAGGCGACGTTGAGCTTGCCGCCGACGAACCACTTGGCGAACGGCGCGTCCGACCAGTCCAGCACCTGCGTCCACTTGGTGTCCCAGTGCAGCCGTTCCGCCTGCTTCGCCCAGAACGCCTCGCGGTCGGCCTTCGCCTCCTCGTACAGCGCCGGCTGTGCGTTCGCCTGTGCCGCGAACTCGTCGGAAGGCGGGAACGTCCTGCTCTCCGTGAGCAGGTTGTCCAGGGCTTGGCCCTGGCCTGGCGACTGGGTCATGGTGCGAGACCTCCTGGAAAATCCAGACCGGTTGGGGATGCGGGTACTGACCGTAGTGCGAGCCAGTTCACTTCCAACAGGCTCCTCCCCCGAAAGGTTCAGACCAATCTTGGGAGGTTGGTTACACGACTGTCATTGTGTAACCCGTTTTGTCTGCTTGAAGCACGTGTGACGCGATGAACGGGCGCGGTTGCGCGCTCAACGGTTCGGGCAGTGAGCTGGATCACGCGTTTCACCTGGTCAGGTACTCTGCGCGACCGTGACCGATCCGCTTGCTCCGCTGCTTTCCTTGCCCGGTGTGGCCGATGCCGCCGGCGCGGCCAAGGACGCCGTCTTCCAGGTGCACCGCCATCGGGTGAACTTGCGCGGCTGGGCCACGACCGCCGCGGAAGCGTCCGTCCGCGCGGCCCGTGCGTCGGCGGCGCTGGAGGGCGGGCCGACCGAGATTCCGGAGTCCGGCGAGGTCTCGGATCCCGTGCTGGCGGGGTCTTTGCGGATCGCCGAGGCCCTCGGCGGACTCGTCAGCACGTGGCAGCGTGCACCGTTGCAGGCTCTCGCGCGGTTGCACGTTCTCGCCGCCGCGGACCTGACTTCTGACGTTGGTCGCCCACGGGTGTCCGATGACGTCTCGGCGCGGCTCGACATGCTCGGGTCGCTGGTGACTGGGGGAACGTCCGTGTCGGCACCGGTTCTGGTCGCGGTGGTGCACGGCGAACTGCTCGGCCTGGCACCGTTCGACGTCGCCAACGGGGTCGTCGCCCGTGCCGCGGCCAGGATGACCTCGATCTCCAGCGGCCTCGACCCCAAGGGCCTCGGCGTGCCGGAGGTGGCGTGCCTGCGCCGATCGGCCGAGTACGAGGCGGCTTCCGTGGCGTTCGCCTCGGGAGAGCTGGAGGGTCTGGCTCAGTGGATCCTGTTCGTGTGCTCGGCGCTGGAGGCCGGCGCCCGCGAGGCGAAGAGCATCGCGGACGCCGCGCTCACCGGGTGATTTCCGCCAGGGCTTCGGCAGCCTTGATCGCGTCCTCGTCCGTCACGTAGAGCGGCGCGAACCCGAAGCGGAGGATGTCCGGCGGCCGGTGGTCGCCGATGACTCCGCGTGCGATCAGCTCGTCCATGACCTTCGACGCGTCCGGGCAGCGCACCGAGATCTGGTTGCCGCGGACCACCGGCGTGATCACTTCCAGGCCGGTCAGCTTCTCGACGTGCTCGCGGAACAACGCGGTGAGCTTGAGCCCCCGCTCGCGCAGTTCGTGCAGGTCGACGTCGTCCCACACGTCCAGGGCGGCGTCCAGCGCCAGCATCGACAGGATGTCCGGCGTGCCGACGCGTGCCCTGACGATGCCGGGGTCCGGTTCGTAGCTCATTTCCATCGCGAACGGCTCGCGGTGCCCGTTCCAGCCGGAGAGCGGGTTCTCGAACGTCGGCTGCTTCTCGTGCGGCACGTAGATGAACGCGGGGGAGCCAGGGCCGCCGTTGAGGAACTTGTAGGTGCAGCCGATCGCGAAGTCGACGTTCAACGCGTCCAATTCGATCGGCAGCACGCCCGCGCTGTGGCAGAGGTCCCAGACCACTTGTGCGCCAACCTCATGCGCCTGCTCGGTGAGCGCCGTCATGTCGTTCAGCGCGCCGGTCCGGTAGTCGACGTGGTTGAGCAGCACCACGGCGGTGTTCTCGCTGAGGTCCAATGAGGACGGGTGCGCGGCTCGGATCTTCAAGCCCGTCAACGAAGCCACGGACTGCGCGATGTAACCGTCGGTCGGGAACGTCGACTCGTCACACACGATTTCCGTGCGGTTGGTGCCTTTCACGGCTCCCATCAACGTCTTGAAGACGTTGACCGACGTCGAGTCGCCCACCACGACCTGACCGGGTGCGGCCCCGATCAGCCGGCCGATCCGGTCGCCGATCCGTTGCGGCGCCTCCCACCAGCCCTCGGACCACGACCTGATCAGCCGCGTGCCCCACTGGTGTTTCACGACCTCCTGCATGCGTTCCGCGACGTGCTTCGGCGGTGCGCCGAGCGAGTTGCCGTCGAGGTAGATGACGCCTTCCGGGATGTCGAACAGCTCGCGCTTCACACGTAGCTCCTGGCAGTCCACAGCTCGGGGAACACCGCTCGTTGGGTGCGCTTCTCCAGCCAGGCGACGCCGGCCGAGCCGCCAGTGCCGACCTTCGAGCCCATCGAACGGCGGGTCGCCAGCAGGTGGTCGTAGCGCCAGCGCGCGAACTCCTCGGCGATGTCGGTCAGCGCCTCGCCGAGTTCCAGCAGGTCGCGGTCGTGGCCGCGGTAGATCTCCGCCCACACCTGCTCGACCTCGGCCGACGGTTCGTAAGCCTTGGTGAGGTCGCGGTCGAGGATCTCCTGCGGGATGTCGAAACCCTTGCGCTTGAGTGCCGCCAGCACGTCGTCGTAGAGCGACGGAAGGGCCAGCGACTTCTCCAACTGGTCGTGCATCGCCGGCACCGCGCGGTGCGGCACGAGCATCGACGCGGACTTCTCGCCGAGCAGGAACTCCATCTCGCGGTACATGCCCGACTGGAAGCCCGAGCCCTCGCCGAGCGCGTCGCGGAACGAGTTGAACTCGGTGGGGGTCATGCGCGCGATCGGCCGCCACGCCGCGGACAGCGCCTGCAGGTGGAGGTCCGAGCGCCGCAACGTCCTGACGGCCGCGCGGAGGTCGTCCTGGCGCAGTTCGGTCTGGGCCTGCCGCCACTCGAAGCACAGCAGGCCGAAGTACAGCTCCATGACCTGCGTGATGACCAGGAACGACATCTCGCGCGGGTCCTTGGACCACTGCTGTTGAAGAGTGTGCAACACCGACGCGTGCACGTAGTCCTCGTACGGCGTGGTGCCGCCGAAATCCAGCTTGGGGGAAACGGGGCAGCTCATGCCCTCAATCCTCCTGCCCGGGCTCCGTCACCTGAATGGACGACGAAAGGCGTTCGGCTCGAACTTCTTCTGATCGCAAAGCAGATCGGCGAGTAGCTTTGCGTTCATGTTGGACGAGGTCGACAAGGCCCTGTTGGAGGCCCTCCAAGAGGACGCGCGTCTGTCGTACAACGAGCTCGCACGCCGCGTGCACGTCTCACCGCCGACGGTCGCTCAACGGGTCCGCAGGCTCGAGAACATGGGCGCCATCACCGGCTACCGCGCCGTGGTCGACCCCACCGTCGTCGGACGCCCGGTCGTCGCGTTGGTGCGCATGAAGTGCTACGGCCCGCGGTGCATCACGGTCCATCCGGAGCTGCTCGACGACGTTCCAGAGGTCGTCGAGGTGGTCCGGCTGACCGGGGAGATCTGCTCGGTCGTGAAGGTCGTCACGACGTCGATCATGGAGCTGGAACGGCTGCTGGTCCGCCTGGCCGCGCACGGGGAGACGTCGAGCGCGATGGTGCTCTCGACGCCGATCCCGTGGCGGCCCGTGCTACCGGGATGAGCACGTCCGAGGGTGTGTTCGTGCTGGTCGGAGGCTGGCCGGGGGCGGGCAAGACCACGCTGGCGACCGCACTCGGGCCGCGGCTCGGGGTGCCGGTGCTGGCCAAGGACGAGGTCAAGGAGGCCCTTGCCGACGGGCTCGGTCAACCCGGCACGGTGAGCGAGTCGCGGCGGCTGGGGCGGGCAGCCGTCCTCGCGGTCCTGCGGATCGCCCGTCGTTGTCCGGGCGCGGTGGTGGACAGCACGTGGTTCGACTACACGCGGCCCCTGGTGGCCGCGTTGCCGGGCCCCGTGGTGGAGCTGCGCTGCGTCGTACCGGTGGAAGTGGCCCGGTCGCGCTACTACGCCAGGGCAGCGGACCGGAGCGCGGGCCATCTGGATCTGGAGCGCGACGAGGCCGAGCTGTGGGGAGAACCGGTGCGCCCGTTTGGCGTCGGCCCGTTGGTGGAGGTCGACACCACCGGGCCGCTGGACCTCCCCATGATCGTCGCCGAAGTCCTCCGAGCTGCCCGGCCTCGTTGAGCGGTCAACCCGCCAGCCGGTCCAGGGCGTCGCGGACGTGGCCGAACGTGGCCTCCAGCGCAGCGGCCGCGCGTTCGGTCGGCACACCGGACAGCAGGTGCACCAGCGCCACCTTGAGGTCACCGGACGCGTCCGCCAACGCCTGCGCGCAGTCGTTCTCGGGCAGCCCGGTGGCCTCGTGCAGGATCCGGATCGTCCGCCCGCGAAGCTTCGCGTTCGTCGCCCGCATGCTGATCATCAGGTTCGAGTAGGTGCGGCCGAGCTTGACCATCACCGCCGTCGAGAACGACGTCAGCACCAGCTTCTGCGCCGACCCCGCCTTCATCCGGGTCGAGCCCGCGATGGCTTCGGGGCCTGTGTCCAGAGCGACGAGCACGTCCGGTGTGATCGGCACCGAGGCGTTGTTCGACACCAGCACGGTGCGGGCGCCAAGCGCTTGCGCCTCTTCCAGCGCGCCGATCACGAACGGCGTGCGTCCGGACGCCGTCACGCCCACGACCAGGTCTTTCGCGGTCGCCGAGCGGCGGATCTGGGACGCGCCGGAGCTGTCCTCGACCTCCTCGACCGCGCGGACGAGGGCCTCGGAGCCGCCCGCGTGATGGGCGACGAACCAGTCGGGCGGGACGTTGAACGTGGGCACCAGCTCGGCGGCGTCCAGTGTCGCCAGCCGACCGGACGTGCCGGCGCCGACGTAGTGGACGCGGCCGCCCGACATGATCGCGGTGACGCCCAGGTCGACCGCGCGGGCCAGCTCCGGCAGTGCCGCGGCGACCGCCGACGGGACCGTGCGGTCCTCGTCGTTGATCATCCGCAGCACGTCGATCGTGGGGACCCGGTCGATGTCGGCCGTGCGAGGGTTCCGTTGCTCCGTCGGAGATTCCACGCGCACCACCACACCGTTCCGGGGGGAGATCATTTAGTCGTCTCCCGCGGCCGCCGGCGGCCGTCTGGTCTTGCTCCGAGCCGGTGGCCCGACACCGCTTCGTAGGTCGCCTCCAGCGCCGTCTTCGCCGAGTCGACGTGGTGCTGGGCGACGCCGATGAACAGGCAGTCGATCACGGTGAGCTGGGCGATGCGGCTGGCCATCGCGCCCGAGCGGAACGTGGTCTCGCGCGCGGCCGTGGTCAGCACGTGGTCGGCGACCTCGGTGATGGGCGAGCGCGGGAAGTTCGTCAACGCGACGGTGGTGGCGCCGGTCTCGCGAGCCACCCGGAGAGCCTCGACCGTCTCGACGGTCGAGCCGGTGTGCGAGATGCCGACGGCGACGTCCGCGCCGGTCAGCACGGCGGCCGAGGTCAGCGCGATGTGCGTGTCGTTCCACGCGAAGCAGGTCAGGCCGATGCGGTGCAGCTTCTGCTGCAGGTCGAAGGCCACGAAAGCGCTGGCACCGAAGCCGTAGACGTCCACCCGGCGGGCGCCCGCGACCGCTTGGACGACCTTGTCGAGCGACTCGATGTCGAGCTGCTCGGCGGTCTCCTCGACAGCGCGGGCGTCCGCGAACGCGACCTTGCCCACGACCTGCTTGAGGTCGTCGCCGGGGCCGATGTCGCCGCCCATGTCGTGGTTGGCCCTGGCCTGGCTGCGAGCTGTGTCGGCGGCGAGCGCGATGCGCAGCTCCGGATAGCCGCCGACGCCGATGGCCTTGCAGAACCGCGTCACCGTCGTCTCACTCGTGCCCGCCTGCTCGGCGACCTCGGTGATGCTGCGGTGCGCGACCGTTCCGGGGTTCTCCAGGACCACCTTCGCGACGCGCTGTTCGGCGCGCGCGAGACCCGGCAGCAACGACCGGATCTTCACCAGCGGACTGGACTCGGCACTGCTTTCAGTGGACACGTGGGAAACTTACTAACCGCCACTCCGAGGGTCAACGGAGTGTGGGCGGAACTCACCCCAACTGTGTCCCAAAGTCACTCCATCGGCTCGAACGTCCCGCGGCGTGTCGGCGGAAGCACACCGAACGTCGGGCTTCTTCCTGGTCGACACCGCGATCCGGTTCCACGAGTTGATGGTGAAGATCAGTGCGATGAGCTGGGCCAACTCTTCCTCGTCGAAGTGCTTCGCGGCACGTTCGTAGACCTCGTCGCTGACGTATTCGTGGCTGCTCATGACCGTGATGGCCTCGGTCAGCAGCAGCGCGGCCTGTTCCCTCTCGGTGTAGACGTCGCCGGCCTCCTGCCACGCGTTGAGGAGGTAGATGCGCGCCTCGGACTCGCCACCCTTTCGGGCGTCGGCCGTGTGTGCGTTGATGCAGTAGGCGCAGTGGTTGAGCTGGGAGGCGCGGATGCGGACGAGGTCGGCGAGCTGTTCGTCGAAGCCCTCGCGGGTGGCGGCGTCGAGGGCGATCAGGGCGCGGTAGATCTTGGGGGCCTTCTTGGCGAGGTCGATGCGGGTCGTCATGTCCTCGAAGTTAGGCCGCCGAATGGCCCGCGGCATGGTGCAATCTGATCGTGGAATCGTGGGCCAATCTGGACTTCCACCTAGACCTGTCCGGTCCGGGTGGGCTGCGGCACCGGTTGACGGCGTCGCTGCGGGAAGCGGTCCGTTCGGCGCGGCTGCCTCCCGGGACGCGCCTGCCCGCCTCGCGGTCGCTCGCCGCTGATCTCGGGATCGCGCGGAACACCGTTGCCGAGGCGTACGCGGAGCTCGTCGCCGAGGGGTGGCTGACCGCGCGTCAGGGTTCGGGAACTGTTGTCGCGCAACGGGTCGCGCCACCTCCGCCGGTGAAGCGCGCGGCGCCCGGATCGGACATCCGGTTCGACCTCACGGTGGCGACGCCGGACATCACCGAGTTCCCGCGCGCGGAGTGGATCCGTTCGACGCGGCGCGCGTTGATGGCGGCGCCGTCGGAGGCGTTCGGGCCAGGGGATCCGCAGGGACGGATCGAGCTGCGGACGGCGTTGGCCGAGTACCTGGCGCGGACGCGGGGCGTGCGGGCCGATCCCGAGCGGATCGTGGTGTGTTCGGGGTTCGCGGACGCCATCCGGATGTTCAACCGGCTGCTGAAGCCCCCGGTCGTCGTCGAGGAGTACGGGCTGGGCTTTCACCAGTCGTTGTGGACGTCGACGGTGCCGTTGGCGGTGGACGACCACGGCGCGAACACCGAGCAGTTGCCCGATGACCGGCGTGTTTGCGTGCTGACGCCTGCGCACCAATTCCCGTTGGGCGGTCCTCTACATCCGTTGCGGCGCGCGTCGGCGGTGGAGTGGGCACGGCGCGTGGACGGTCTTGTGCTGGAGGACGACTACGACGGCGAGTTCCGCTACGACCGGCAGCCGGTGGGGGCGGTGCAAGGGCTCGATCCGGAGCACGTCGTGTACCTGGGAACGTCCAGCAAGGCTTTGTCACCGGCGTTGCGGATCGCGTGGATGGTGCTGCCAGACCGGTTCGTCGACCCGATCCTGGAGATGAAGACCGATCGTGAGCAGTACATCAGCATGCTCGACCAGCTGACGTTGGCTGATTTTCTGGAGTGCGGAGCGTACGACAGCCACGTGCGGCGGATGCGGTTGAAGTACCAACGGCGGCGTGACCGGCTCGTGGAGGCTGTTTCGTCCTATGCGGAGATCTCCGGCATCGCGGCTGGGATGCACGCTGTGCTGGACACACCGCGCGAGACCGCCATCGTGCAGACCGCGCGGGAACGGGGGATCGAGGTCAGTCCTCTCTCGTCGTTCCGGCACGAGCTGAGCGACGACGACCGCACAGGGATCGTGGTGAGCTTCGGAGCGCCCGCGTTTCCACGGGCGCTCCCGTTGTTCACCGAAGTGCTAGCGGCGTGCCACTGACCAGCCTTCAGCCGTGACGTCGCCACGGGCGTGGACGTAGACGCCACGGCCGTTGTACTGACCGGCCTTGGTGTAGACGAACCTGGTTTTGACGGATTCTGTTGGCACCCAACGGCGTTCGGTCGTCGTGATGGTGCGGGCGTCCTGCCAGTCGGTGCCGTTCCAGTGCTGGACCGTCAGCTTGTCGCCCTCGTCGACGTCGACGAAGACCTCGACCGGGCGTTCCGCGATGAGGGTGCCGCCGGAAGTCGTTGCGCGCCACTGCCTTCCGTGCGACTGGACCGCGAGTGCGTTGGCGAGACCGTCGGCGACGGCCCGGCGAGCGGGGTTGACGCTGCCCCAGTCACGCGACGGGTGCACGCGGTTGGTCAGCAGGATCGCGATCGACCGCGAGGCCTTGTCGATCACGAACGACGTGCCGGTGTAGCCGGTGTGGCCCGCGGTGCCCGGACTGCTCAACGCGCCCATGTACCAGCGCTGGTCGAGCTCGAAGCCCAGACCGTGGGCGTTGTCCGGGAACTGCTGGTTGAAGTTCGTCAGCATCAGCTCGACGGAGTGCTCGGTGAGGATCCTCCGGCCGTTGTACGTGCCGCCGTTGAGGATCGTCTGGCCGAGGATGGCGAGGTCCTTGGCCGTGCCGAAGACACCCGCGTGTCCGGCGACTCCTCCGAGGGACCACGAGTTCTCGTCGTGCACCTCGCCGCGGACCATGCCGCGTGGAGGTGCGGTCTGGAACTCCGTTGCGGCTGTTCGGTTCTTGGCCTTCGGGTTGTAGCCGGTGTCCTTCATGCCGAGCGGTCTGGTGATGCCGTCTCGCACAGCCTCGTCGAGGCGTTTGCCGCTCACCTTGTGGACGAGCTCGCCGAGAGTGATCAGGTTCAGGTCGGAGTAGACGTACGTGGTGCCGGGCGTGGACTTCGGCTTCACGTCCATCACGGCTTTGATGCGTGACGGGATGTCCGGGTACAGCTTCCACAACGGGATGAACGGTTCGAGGCCGCTCGTGTGTGTGAGGAGCTGCTTGACGGTGATGTTCTCTTTGCCGTTGACGCCGAACTCGGGCAGGTAGTGGGCGACCTTCTCGTCGATGTCGACCTTGTGGTTCTCGACCTGCTGGATCACCGCGATCGACGTGAACAGCTTGGAGATCGAGGCGAGGTCGAAGATCGTGTCCTTCTGCATGGGAACGCGTTCTTCGTCTGGCAGCTGGGTTTGCTGGTCCTTGTACAGGACCGCGTAGCCCGTGCGGTCGTGCGTGACGATCTTGCCGTCGTGCACGAGCATCGTGACGGCGCCGGCGAAGAGAGGTTTGCCGTTCGCCTGGGGTTTCTGGAACTCGCGGAGCTGGCGCAGGGCCGCGTTGATCGGCTCCGGATCGAGGTTGGCCCAGTACGGGTTGGACTCGCGCAGGGTCGTCCAGGGTTTCGCGAAACCGTCCTGGGGCTGGTCGAAGTGGCCGGGGATCGCGGTCGTCACGAGTGCGACGGCCAGTGCAGGGATGAGCATGGCGTCCTCACCGGTAGCGCAGGTAGGGCAGGCGGGTGCGGCGGAACTGCTGCAGTTCTTGATGCCAAGCGCCGACGATCTCGTTCAGTGGCGCCTGGGCGTCGATCATCGTGCGCAGCCGGTCGGAGCCGCTGAGCTTGTCGATCCAGTTGTCGGGCCGCCACGCGAACACGCCGGGGTACAACGACTTCGCTGTGATCAGCATGGCGACAGCTGCCTTGATGGCGTCGAACTCGTGCGGGTCGGTGACGTGCAGGGTGACGCCGCCGCAGGTCTTGCCCTGGAACTTGTTGAACGTCGGCGCGAAGTAGGTCTCGCGGAACCGCACGCCTTTCAGGTCGAGCGCGTTGAGTTGCTCGGCCCAGCGCCAGTCGATTCCCGGCGCGCCAACGGTTTCGAACGGGCGAGTGGTGCCGCGGCCCTCCGAGAGGACCGTGCCTTCGAACAGGCACGTGCCGGGGTAGACGAGCGCGGTGTCCTGGGTGGGCATGTTCGGGCTCGGCGGCACCCAGGGGAGGCCGGTGTCGAGCTGGTTCCGCCGCCAGCCCTTGACGTTGACCACTTCGAGTTTCGTGGTCAGGTCGAACTCGCCCTTGAAGAAGCGGGCGAGCTCGCCGACGGTCATGCCGTGTTGCTGGACGATCGGCTTGAGACCGACGCCGGTGGCATAGGCGGGGTCGAGCTGCGGGCCGTTCGCATTGCCGCCGATGGGGTTCGGGCGGTCGAGGACGAGGAAGTCCAGGTTCGGGGCGGCCTGCATCGCCGTGTACATCGACCAGATGTAGGTGTAGAAGCGCGCGCCTACGTCCGCGATGTCGAACACGACCGTGTCGATGCCCGCTTTTGTGAACATAGCCCGGAGCTTCGTGGCGTTGGCGCCGTACGCGTCGTACACCGGGATACCGGTGCGTGGGTCCGCGTAGTCGCCCTCGGAGCCGCCCGCCTGCGCCGTGCCGCGGAAGCCGTGTTCGGGCCCGAAGACGGCTGTCGGCTTGGCGTTGTGCTCGACCATCGAGTCGACGATGTGGGTCTGGTCCTCGAGGATGCCCGTCGGGTTCGTGAGCACGCCGACCTTGCGGCCCTTGAGCTTGCGCCAGCCGTCTTGAGCGAGCTGTTCAGCTCCGGTGACGAGCCTCGGGGCCGCGGTGGCGGTTCCTGCGGTGACGAGCGGGACGGACAGCGCGCTCGCCGTGAGGAACTGCCGCCTTCTCACCAGGTCACTCCGTGTCCGAACGGGTAGGCGGTCGGGCCTGGCACGTCGACCGGGAGCTTGCCCTGCGGCTTGGCCTCGCCGAGCAGGATCTTGGCCAGTGCCTCCATGGAGACGGTCGTGGTCGAGTAGGTGGCGAGCCACGTCTTGGCGTTGCTGTAGGCGACGTCGTACGGGTTGCCGGTGGCGGCCGCGATGACCGGTTTGCCCGTGGCGACCAGCTGGTTGAGCAGGTCGAGCTGGGCGGGCCGGGTGCTCAGGTTGTTGGTGAGCACGACGATCTTGTCCGCGTTGGCCGCCGCGGCCAGGGCCTGCTGGATCTGGGCCGGGGTGGGGCTGGTCGCCGTCACCACCTTGGTGCCCTTGAGCCTGGTCGCGAGGGCCGCCGTCGGGCCGTCGCTGGTGCCGACGACCAGGGGGGCCTTGGCGTTGAGCGGGATCGCCTGGCCGTCGTTGCGGACGGCGGTGATGGTGCGGTCGGCGATGCGCTGGGCGGCCTCGGTGTTGGAGCCGACGATCTGGTCGACCTTGTTCACGTTGACCTCGGCGTTGAGCATGACACCGCGCAGGAGCTTCATCTTGAGGATGCGCAGCACGCTCTCGTCGATGCGCTGCTCGGAGATCTCACCGCTGCGGACGGCCTTGACGACGCTGTCGATCGCGAGACCGAGGTTCGGCGGCATCAGCAGCTGGTCGACGCCCGCCTTGATGGCGAGGATCGGGATCTGCGCGTCGTCGGGGTGCAGCTGGCGGACGCCCGCCATCTCGAGCGAGTCGGTGATGATCACGCCGTCGTACTTCAGCTCGTCGCGGAGCAGACCGGTGACGATCTTGTTGGACAGCGTGGCCGGCTCACCGGACGGGTCGATCTTCGGCACCTGGATGTGCGCGGTCATGATCGAGTCGATCTTGGCGGCGATGGCGGCCCTGAACGGCGGCGCGTCGATCTGGCGCCACTGGTCGAGGCTGCGGCCGGAGACCGGGAGGCTGGTGTGGCTGTCCTCGGACGTGTCGCCGTGGCCGGGGAAGTGCTTGGCCGTCGAGGTGACCGACTCCGGGTCGAACCAGCGGCGCCCCTCGTAGCCCGTGACCTGGGCCGTCAGCATGTCGGACGCGAGCTTCGGGTCGCTCGAGAAGCTGCGCACGCCGATGATCGGGTTCGCCGGGTTGGAGTTCACGTCGGCGTCCGGGGCGAAGTTCTGGTTGATGCCCATCGCGCGGAGTTCCTGGGCGGTGATGCGCGCGGCCGCTTCGGCGTCCTCGGTGCTGCGACCGGCGCCCAGGGCCATGTTGCCCGGCAGCTGCGTGGCCGGCGGGCCGATGCGCGTGACGAGGCCCATCTCCTGGTCGGTCGAGATGAGCAGCGGGATGCGGCTGGCCTTCTGCAGGCCGTTGGAGAGCTGCGCGATCTGCTTCGGGGTGTCGATGTTGTCGCGGCTCGAGTTGTTGAAGTAGATGACGCCGCCCGGCTGGTACTTGCGCACCATCTCGGCGGGCGTGCCGACTCCGAAGTCGGTCTGGTTCTTGGGGTGCGGGACGTCGGCGGCCTGGCCGTTGACGTACGTGACGAAGAGCTGGCCGACCTTCTGTTCCAGCGACATCCCGCGCAGCGTGGTCACCGAGGCGTCCGCTCTCGCCACCGGCGTGAGGGCGACCATGGCTGTGACCAGCGTCAACGCGGCAAACTTCCGCACTTGTCCGTGCCTCCCGGTGATGTTCCCACAGGTAACTGGCGTATTTCGCAAGTTACTCACGGTGGCGTGGTGGGTCAACGGGCGCACATTCTGCCGTTCGGTGGCACTTTTTCACCGAACACGCAGACAGGGCACCCTCGAAAGGGTGCCCTGTCGACAGCGCGGGCTTGCGAGTTACCAAGCGTGCAACTCTAGTCGTACAACCCTGGCCTCGGCGTCCGGCGTCCCGGTACGCAGGCCCTAGACGACAAGCCTCCCGCGGCGTGCTGCGCGTGGGTACTCGAAGTCCGCGCACGGAGCTTGGTCGGGGTGGATCCTGACTTCTCTTCGTCTGGCCCCTGGCCGACCCGAGTTCCGCACCACCTATTTAAGTGCGTGGGGCCGGTCACAGCAAGGGCTCGGACGGGTGCACCGTTCAAGCCACGTTCAGTAGTGAAAGTACTGCGGTTTCAGCGTTTGTGAGGTTTTGTACATGTTCCGGTACCGCTGACAGGGCGTGCACGTGCACTCACGCGGACATCACGTGTGCATGGCGTTGCCGCTACTCGCCGGTACCGATCTCTATCGGTGTTGCTGTCGTTCGCGGGCTTGACTTCAGCCCTTGCTCCGCTTGCGCCGCAGCCCGTACCAAGCGGCTCCGGCGGCGGCGACCGCGCCGAGGCTGATGGCCGTGACCGCGACCGCCTTGCCCGACGGGGTGGGGATGCGGGTGCGCAGGCTCACCGGGTCCGAGAACTGCAGCACCGGCCAGCTCTTCTGCGCGGCGGTCCGGCGCAGGCCGCGGTCCGGGTTCACGACCGTCGGGTGGCCGACGACCTCGAGCATCGGCAGGTCCGTGACCGAGTCCGAGTAGGCGTAGCTCTGGGCGAGGTCGTAACCGTGCTCGGCGGCGAGCTGCTTGATGGCGACGGCCTTGTTGTCGGCCGCGCAGTAGAAGTCGACATCGCCGGTGTAGCGGCCGTCCTGAACCACCATCTTGGTTCCGACGCTGTAGTCCGCACCGATCATTTGGGCAATCGGGGCGACCAGTTCTTCCCCGGACGCACTCACGATGACGACGTCGTGACCCTCCGCCTTGTGATCGGCGATCAACTGTGTCGCTTCTTTGTAGACAAGTGGATCGACGATGTCGTGCAGCGTCTCGCTGACGATGCTGCGGATCTGTTCGACGTCCCAGCCGGCGGCGAGCGCCGTGATGTGCGCGCGCATGCGGTCCATCTGGTCCGCGTCCGCACCGGCGAGCATGAACACGAACTGCGCATAAGCGCTCTTCAGCACAGCGCGGCGGTTGATCAGTCCCTCCTGGAAGAAGGGACGGCTGAACGCCAGCGTGCTCGACTTCGCGATCACGGTCTTGTCGAGGTCGAAGAAGGCGGCGATCCGACTCATGTAGCTCAGCTTAGGTGTACTCGTCAGTAGGCCGTTCGGGCGGCATTTCGTTCGTGTACGAAACCGTTGTGCGACACGGTTACCGAAACTTGGCACGCAGCTGTTGCCGAAGTTGCGCGCAGCACTGGCGCATGGGGATACAGTAGGAGAGTCCGGTTCGACGGACGGGTTCAGTCCGACCCCCCGGGACTGAACCATTGACGACCCCCGTCCCTCCCCCCTGGCGGGGGTCGTCCCATATCCAGGCCACGTTTCCAAGTCGTCGTGACTGGACCTCTGCCGCCCTTTGCGCGCGGTTCGGGTGTTTCGCCGCCCAACCCTCCAGGCTCGCACACACCTATGACACTTCTTGTGTCCGAGGCACTTCAAGATCTCGACTTGTCCACACCCGGCGATTTGTCCACATCTCGATCTTCGCCCGTTGTGTCGTTCATCACGACCCAGCAGCGTGGACCCCATGACCCACCCCATCGCCCTGCTCACGGACCCCGACCTCCTCGACGAGGTCCTCCGCATGGCCGCCGCCGCGGACTGCGAACTCTCCCGCGCTCCCGACGTGACTTCCCTGCGCTCGCACTGGCACAGCGCACCGCTGGTCCTCCTCGACCCGGCCGCGGTTTCCGCCTGTCTGGACGCGAACTTCCCGCGCCGCTCCGGAGTCCTGGTGGTCCACGGAGGCGACCCGCCCTGGGCGCCGGCCGTGGCCCTGGGCGCAGACAAGGTCCTGGAACTGCCGGTCGACGGCCGCTCGCTGGTGAGCGCTCTCACCGACGTGGGCGAAGGCCCGCCGTCTGACCGAGGCCGAGTGGTGTCGTTCGTGGGCGGCCGAGGCGGTTCCGGCGCCTCGATCCTGGCCATCGCCTGCGGCCGCGAGGCGGTAGCCGTCGGCGGCGAGGCGATGCTCGTCGACTGCGACCCGCTGGGCGGCGGCATAGACCTGGCCCTGGGCACCGAGTCCGACGAAGGCGCCCGCTGGCCGGGTGTGCACTGCAGCGGCGGCCGTGTCCCGATGTCGGCCCTCCGCGCAGCCCTGCCCGTCTCAGGCAGCCTCAGCGTCCTGGCCTGCGACCGCTCGGGCCCGGACCCCGAACCCGCGGCCGTGGCCGCAGTCCTGGAAGCGGGCCGCCGCTCAGGCTGCACCGTCGTCTGCGACCTCCCACGCCACCCGACCGCCGCAGCCTCAGCCGCCCTGGACCGCACAGACCTGACAATCCTGGTGGTGCCGGCCGAAGTCCGAGCCACCGCGGCCGCAAGCCGAGTCGCCACCCGCCTGCTCACCCAGGCCCGCAACATCCGCCTTGTTGTCCGCGGCCCCTCACCCGGCAACCTGCAAGCAACCGAGATGGCCGACGTGATCGGCGTCCCCCTGCTGACCCAGATGCGCCCAGAGCCGGGCCTGGCCGAGTCGCTGGAACGCGGCCGCTTCCCGCGCAACGCCAAGGGCCCGCTGTCCGCAGCGGCCCGCCTGGTGCTGAAGGAGCTGCGCCCATGACCTGTCTCGACTGCCTGCGTCGAACGGCGATTCTCGGTGTGCTCAAAGGCCTCCAGACCAAGCCCCCAACGCTTACGCAACGAGCCGCAGCCGACGCGGTCGTCCGCACCGGTCCCGGTTGCCGCTGCCAGCCCGATGTCACCCCGCCGCCATACCCAGCCGCCCGCAGTCAGCCGCCCGCAGCCGCCAGCACGCCAGAGATCGTCCGGCTAACCCGTGGCGAGCGCCGCCACCCCGAAATCCCCTACGCGCGGACGGAGCCGCAGCCATGAGCCGCCTCCGCCTCCGTGTCGGCATCTGGCTGCGGATGGCGCGCAATCTGTTCGTCTACGGCCGCCCCTTCCCACCTCCCTTCGTGTTCAAGGAGGAGCCGCCGAAATGAGCCGCTTCCTGGCCTGGTGCCACGAAACCTGGCTACGCCTGACCGGCCGCGAGATCACCTACGGCCGCCACGCCCAACGCCCAGAGGCAGCCACATGACCCCCACCGCCATCCCGCCCGCGTCCGCCTTGGAGCCCCTCCAAGCGCTCCACGACAACTTCTGCGACAGGGCGTTCCGCGCCTGTTGCTCGCTACCCCGGCACGACCGCGTTCGTCGTGACGGGACAAGAAGCCGCCCACCACCCAGAGGCCGAGCCATGACCGCCACCGCCGTCGCAGATGTCTTGGAGGCCTTCCAAGAACAGCCGCGAGCGCAGCGACATGTCCCCGCTCGACCGGCTGCCCTCCAACCCCCACACCCTCGTCACCGCACAGGAAGCCACTCAACGCCCGGAGGCCGCGATATGACTGCCACCGCAGTCGCACCCGTGGCCGCCTTGGAGGCCCTCCAAGCACTCCGCCACAAGCTCGGCGGCACGGGCCCGCTCGAACTGCCCGCCAACCCCGCTGACGTCCTCGGCCCCACCGACGCGCCCGGCCCCACCGACGCCCTCATCACCGCACAGGAAGCCCCCCGACATCCGGAGGCCGCCCCATGACCGCCACCGCCGTCGCGGATGTCTTGGCGGCCCTCCAAGACATCCACCACAAGCTCGGCGGCACGGGCCCGCTCGAAGCGCCCGCCAACCCTGGCACCACGGACGCGCCCTGCCCCGTCGACCCGCCCGGCACCGCCGACGCCCTCGGCGCCACGGACGCCCGCCAACCCCGCTGACGTCCTCGGTCCCGCCGACGCGCCTGGTCCCGCCGACGCGCCGGGCCCCACCGACGCCCCCGTCACCGCACAGGAAGCCACCCGACATCCGGAGCCCACCACATGACCACCGCCCTGATCGACCGCGTCCGCCACCGCCTGGCCGGCGCGGACATGGAGATGACCGCGGCCGTCGTAGCCCACGCCGTCCGCTCCGAAGCAGGCGGCGTGCTAGCCGACTCGGACGTCTTGGAAGCCCTCCAAGTCCTCCGCCAGGAGTTCAGCGGCACAGGCCCGCTGGACCCGCTGCTAGCCGACCCCGGAACCACCGACGTCCTGGTCACCGCGCCAGACCAGGTGTGGGTCGACGGCACGGCAGGCTTGCGCCGCACCGACATCTCGTTCCCGGACGAGGAGGCCGTCCGCCGCCTCGCCCAGCGCCTGGCGGTGGCGGCAGGGAGGCGCCTCGACGACGCCTCGCCCTGCGTCGACGGGTGGTTGCCGGGCAGCGGAGTCCGGCTGCACGCGGTGCTGCCGCCCATCGCGGATCGAACGTGCCTGTCGCTGCGCGTGCTCCGCCCAGCGACGCACGATCTCGAAGCGCTTCAGCGGCTTGGCACGTTCGACGCCGAGATCGCCGGCGTTCTCCGCGCGATCGTCCAGAAGCGCAAGGCGTTCCTGGTGATCGGCGGCACCGGGTCGGGCAAGACCTCGCTGTTGTCAGCGTTGCTCGGGTGCGTCCCGCCCAACGAACGCGTCGTGTGCGTGGAGGACGCTGGCGAGTTGCACCCGAACCACCCGCAGTTCGTGAGGCTGGTGGCGCGGCCGCCGAACGTCGAAGGCGCTGGCGAGATCACCGTGCGGTCGTTGGTGCGTGAGGCGTTGCGCATGCGGCCTGATCGGATCGTCGTCGGCGAGGTTCGGGGTGCTGAGGTTCGTGAACTGCTGACCTCGCTCAACACCGGCCACGAAGGTGGTGCCGGAACGCTCCACGCCAACTCGTCGGCCGAGGTCCCGGCAAGGCTCGAAGCGCTCGGTGCGCTGGGCGGGCTCGATCCGCAGGCGCTGCACAGCCAGGTCGCCGCGGCCGTGCAACTCGTGCTGCACATGCGCCGTGCGGACAACGGCGCGAGACACCTCAACGAGATCGGAGCGTTCACGCGCACCGGAAGCGAGCTCGTGGTCCGTCCAGTCTGGACAAAAGCGAGCGGCTGGCACGAGAAGGAACTGCTGTGCTGACCCTTCTGCTCCTGGCGGCGGCACTGCTGGTGTGGCCCCAGCTCAAACCGGTTCGTCGGCTCAGGCCGAAGGGCAAGCGGGAAATCGTTGTGCCGCAATGGCTGTGGCTGGCAGGAGCAGTCACGGGCACCTACCTCGCGGCAGGCGTCGGCGGACTCGTGGCAGGAGCGGCCCTCGCCGCGGTGACCTACCGGATCATCAAGCAGGGCAAGCGAAACCGCGCACTGAGAGCCGCCACCGAAGCGCTCAGCAACGGCCTGGGCGGCGTGGTCGACGAGCTGCGAGCGGGCGCCCACCCCGCCGCGGCGGCCGAAGGCGCTGCCGAGGACACCCCGGCGCCGGCCTGCGAGGTGTTGAAGGCGGCCGCGGCCACTGCGCGGCTGGGCGGCGACGTCGAGCGAACGCTGCGCGATCTGCGTCAGCCACTCCTCAGGACTGCCGTGGACCAGTTGGCCAGGGCGTGGCACGTGTCGGCCGAACACGGCGTGGCACTGGCGGATGTCCTGGACGCGACAAGACGCGATCTGGACCAGCGGGCCGCGTTCGCACGACAGGTGCACGCCCGCATGGCAGGTCCGAGGGCAAGCGCGGCAGTGCTGGCGGGGCTGCCGGTGTTCGGAGTGCTGCTCGGCGAACTCAGCGGAGCCAGGCCGCTCCACACACTCGTCGGCACCGTCCCAGGACAGTTCTTGCTGGTTCTGGGCGCGTTGTTCCTCGCCGCGGGCCTGTGGTGGACGAAGCGGATCACCGAGGTGGATCCGTGACTTTTCTGCTGATAGCGCTGGCGATTCTCGTCATGCCGGCACCGATGAGAGCGATCGACCGGCTGAGACCGAAGACGCACGACCCGCCGCGGGACAACGCCAAGCCGGACGGTCCGTTCGAACACGCGGCGGAGCTCGATCTCATGGCCGCCTGTCTCAAAGCCGGGTTGCCGGTGCCGACCGCGATCCGGGCGGCGGGCATCGGAGAACTGGGCCAGGTCGCCGAGCTCCTCGCGCTCGGTGCGGACCCGGACACCGCGTGGGCGAACGCCCTCGCGAGTCCCACGACCGCCGCGCTCGCCAGAGCGGCGAGAAGGACCGCGCGATCAGGAGCGGCGCTCGCCAGGCAGGCCGCCGAGCTGGCCGAGCGGACCAGGGCCGAGGCCGGTGACCAGGCCGAGGCGAAAGCGCAACGAGCTGCAGTGGCGGTGGCGGCACCGCTGGCGCTGTGTTTCCTACCGGCCTTCCTGTGCCTTGGCGTCGTGCCGGTGGTGCTGGGGATGGCCGGCCAATTCCTCAACTGAGAAGGACGACGAGATGGAACTGCTGAACGACGAACTGCTGAACGACGACAGCGGCATGAGCACGGTGGAGTACGCGATCGGGACGCTGGCGGTGGCCGCGCTCGCCGGGGTGCTGTACGCGATCTTCACCAGCGACTTCATGGAGAACATGTTGCAAGGGCTGATACAGCGTGCGCTGTCGTCGGTCTGATGACCTGGGGATGGTCACCGTGGAGGCGGCCATCGCGGTGTGCGCGCTGCTGGTGGTCATGGGCCTCGCCGCCGCCGGGCTGACGGCGCTCGTCGAACAGATGCGGTGCACCGACGCGGCGAGGGAGGCGGCTCGGCTCACGGCGCGCGGTGAGCGGCAGCGGGGTGAGGACGCGATCAACCAGATCGCGCCCGGAGCGAATGTCGCGTTCCGGGCAGAAGGGGACGCCATAAGAGTCGTGGTCACTAAACGCGGACCGCTCGGCGTGCCGCTCAGCGCGGAGGCGTTCGCCGTCATGGAGCCGCGATGAACGGTGAAGCGGCTGGTGATGAGTGCGGGTCGGCTGCGGTGAGCGGCGTGGTGGCGATGTTGCTGCTGATCATCGTGATGGTCGTCGGCGCGCAGTTCGGGGCGGTCGTCGTCGTGCGGCATCGGGTGACCGGTGCGGCTGATCTGGCCGCGCTCGCCGGTGCCACGAGCCTGCCTGATGGCGACGAAACTGCTTGTGAGCAGGCGAAACGAGTGGTGGAGAGCAACAGGGCGCGGCTCGAGAGCTGCTCGGTGAGCGGTTGGGAGGTGGTTGTGGAGGCGTCGGCGATTACGCCGTTCGGCCCGGTGAACGCACGCTCGAGGGCAGGTCCGGCCGAAGATCGAAGCGTTTGGAGCGCGATGAGCGGTCGTTCGCCCGCGGTGAGCGGACTCACACCGGCGCCGGGACATGCTGAACGGTGATCGAACTAAACGCGCGGAGTTCAGTGGCTCGTTCTCGCAAGGGGCGTTCGCCGTCTCATAGCTACCAGTTGTCGCGGCGGGGGTTACCAAGCCCAGGGCCGGTGTCGTTAGTTGTAGTAGCGGCACCGACGCGGTGTCCTACGAACACCGACACCACGTTCGATGTCGAGTCAGAGCCTAGGAAGAAGGCGACGGAAGATGGATTGGTCGGACAGCTGGCGCGGGGCCTTCCGCATTGAACTGCGTGCCGAGGCCGTCAGCCTCGCGTACCGCGGTTGGCCCGTACTGCCCGGCACCTACCCGGCCGGTTCTGAGCAGGGCGTGACCCAGTGGGCGGGCCGCAGCGGGCTCGAGCTCCACGGCCCCATCCCCGTGCACCGCGACTGGGTGGACCGCATCGGTACGCGGCCCGACCAGGTCGCCACGTGGTGGACCGGTCGCTCCTACAGCCTTCTCGTCGCCACCGGCCACGTGGTGGACGCGATCGAGGTCGGCACCGACCTCGGCCGTCGCGCGGCCGTCGCACTGCGCTCGATCGGCGTTCCCGTGCCGATCGCGGCGACCCCGTCCGGGCGGTGGATGTTCCTCGTGAAGTCCGGCTCGAAGCTCAACACCGAGCTGGGCAACAACGCGGACGTGCACCTCTACGGCAAGGGCGAGTACATCCCGCTGCCGCCCACCCCGATGGCGCACGGCGTCGTGCACTGGAGGGTCAAGCCGTCCATCTGCGGCTGGAACCTCCCGGACGCGCACGTCGTGCAGGACGCACTGGTCGAGGCGCTGCACGCCCCGGCCGGCTTCCAGCTCGAAACCGTCTGACACAACTAAAAGTAGAGCCCGGCCGTGCTGGGTGTCGTCGTGGACTCTCCCCGACAACCCCGAAGGCGATGCCCTGCACGGCCGTTCCACCCCAGCCCGATCCGACGATCGGTCTCCCTACCCCGCACTTGGGGGACCACGGAAGAACGGGCGAAAAGCCGAACACGCACCCCGAAGGACAGCCTCCCGCACTAGTGACCGGACCGAGGAACGTTAGTGGCAGGGCACCCCGCTCTGCCGCGGTCGGTGAAGCCGGCTCCTCCCCGGAGTTCGTCCCAAGACAGTCGACACCGTCGCCTCCCGCGTGTCCTGTCGAGACGAACAACCAGATTCCACCGATGTTCCAAGGGATCCGGTCGCGAAGCGGTAGCAGGCGGGAAAACAGTGTTCGGCACGTGGAGAGGGCGCGCCGCAGGTACCCGTGAGCCTGCGGCGCGCCCCCACGAAAACTAAAGAAGCTCGCAGTAGGCCGCGAAAGCCCTGGTCTGCTCCATGCTTCCCGGACGCGGGGGAGCGGCGTCCCAGCCGAGGTCCCGGTCCCCGATGACCTGCTCGATCAGCGGGTGCCACCGCTGATCGAGCATTTTCAACCCCCACTCCAGAGCTCCGCGCTTGGAAGTCACCTCAGCGGTGTGCAGCGTGTAGAGCGTCCGGCAGTACTGCGCGACTATGTAGCGCTGAGTCCACGCGACATCCATCGGTGCCCACGACTTGATGCCCTCCCAAAGGATTGGCAAGTCCGCTCGCATCGTTGAGCGCAGAACAGATGGCGGCACCTCGTCGACCAGCGAGGTGATCGGCGGACCGTCCAGCACGATGCCGTGGTTGCGCAGGATCCAGCGAGCGTGCGGCGAGTTGCAGTGGGTGTCCCAGATCAACGTGCGGTGGCCGTGGTCGTTGAACAGCCACGGAACCCCAAGACCTGCCACCGAGCGCAACGACTCGATGTCGGCATAAGAGCCTTCGATCTCGGTCGACCAGTGGCCCGGCCGCAAGGGAATCTCGTCGTGCAACGCCCGAAGCCCGGCCTCGACAGAGCCGGACGGCAGTTCGGTGCAGGCGACGATGAAGTCGCAGTCGCTGTGGATGTCACCGGCGCCGAGGGCGAACGAGCCCTGGACGTACGTGCCCACATAGGTGGGGCCGAGGATCTCGCGGACCGATGAGACGAGGTCGGCGAGCAGTGCGTTCAGATCAGCAAAAGGTGTGAACAAGGCAGTCTCCGATGAACCCGTGGCCAAGAAGGGAAACGGGCGCGGCGGAGCGTCGGACTCAGCCGCGCCTAGGCGCGACGGGTCCGGTCAGTTGCGTTGCAGCTGCATGCGGTCACGCAGCCACCGTAGCCGGGCGAAGCCGGACGAGTCAGGCGATTTTGCCCAGCACGACGTCCAGCACGAGCACGGCACCGGCCTTGTCCAGCGGCTCGTTGCCGTTGCCGCACTTGGGCGACTGCACGCACGACGGGCACCCCATCGGGCACGAGCACGAGCTGATCGCCGACCGCGTTGCCGAGAGCCACGGCCGCAGCGCCTCGAAGCCCCTGTCCGCGAAGCCCGCGCCGCCGGGGTGGCCGTCGTGCACGAACACCGTCGGCATCCCCGTGTCCGGGTGCGCGGCCGTCGACACGCCGCCGATGTCCCACCGGTCGCACGTCGCGAACAACGGCAGCAGACCGATCGCCGCGTGCTCGGCCGCGTGCAGCGCGCCGGGGATCCGCTTGCCCTCGACACCGGCGGCGACCAGCAGCGACTCGTCGACGGTGTACCAGACGGCACGGGTCTGCAAGGTCTGCTCGGGCAGGTCCAACGGGATCTGGTCGAGCACCACGCCGGACGGCAGCCGGCGCAGGTAGCCGACGACCTGCGTCGTCACCTCCACCTCGCCCAGACACACCGACACGCCACCGAATTCGGTGTGTTCGACCTCGCGCACCACCGTGATGTCCACGCAGTCGCGCGGCTGAGTCGTCCACTCCGGGTCCTCGCGGTGCACCATCGCGAGACCGCTCTCCAGGTCGAGCTCGTCGACCACGTACGACCGCCCCTGATGCAGGTAGACGGCACCGGGATGCACCTGCCAGCAGGCCGATCCGGGGTCGACCGTGCCGAGCATCCGGCCCGAGTCCGACTCCACGACCGCCACCTGGTCGCCGCCGGAGCCGCGGATGTCCACCCCGGCGTGTGGCCTGTCGTGCGAGGCCCAGTACCAGCCCGCCGGCCTGCGACGCAGCAGCTTCTCCGCCACCAGATCGGCCAGCACGGCCTCGGCCAGCGGCCCGCCGAAGTCGTCCAGACAGGCGTGCGTCAACGGCATCTCGGACGCGGCGCACGCCAGCTGCGGCCCCAGCACGTAGGGGTTCAGCGGATCCAGCACGGTCGCCTCGACCGGCCGGTCCAGCACCGCGGCCGGGTTGTGCACCAGGTACGTGTCCAACGGGTCGTCGCGCGCCACGAACACCACGAGAGCACTGTCACCGGATCGGCCGGCGCGGCCCGCCTGCTGCCAGAACGACGCCAGCGTTCCCGGGAAACCGGCCACCACCACGGCGTCCAGCCCGGCGATGTCGACGCCCAGCTCCAGCGCGTTCGTCGTGGCCACGCCCAGCAGATCGCCCGTGGACAGCGACTTCTCCAGCGCCCGCCGCTCCTCCGGCAGGAACCCGCCCCGGTAGGCGGCCACCCGCGGAGGCAGCTCACTGTCCACTTCGGACAGAATGCGCTGGGTGCCGAGAGCCGTCAGCTCGGCGCCGCGCCGTGACCGCACGAAGGCGAGCGATCGTGCGCCCTCGACGACGAGATCGGCCAGGATCCGCGACGTCTCCGCGCCGGCCGACCGCCGGATCGGAGCACCGTTCTCACCCTCCAGAGAGGTCAGCGGCGGCTCCCACAGTGCGACCGTGCGCGAGGCACGCGGCGAGAAGTCGTCCACGACAGCGGAAACAGGTACGCCGAGCAGTCTTTCCGCCGACGAAGCCGGATCAGCCACAGTGGCCGATGCCAGAACGAAGATCGGATCCGCACCGTATTTCCGCGCGACCCGCCGCAGTCTTCGCATCAACAACGCCACGTGCGACCCGAAAACGCCGCGGTAGGAATGGCACTCGTCGATCACGACGTACTTCAGTCGGCGGAAGAACCGCAGCCATTTCGGGTGCTGCGGCAGGATTCCGCGGTGCAGCATGTCCGGGTTGGTGAACACCCAGTTCGCGTGCGCCTTGACCCAGTCGCGTTCGGCCATCGGGGTGTCACCGTCGTACGCCGCCGCGCGCACTCCCTTGATGCCGAGCTCGTCGAGCGACCGGAGCTGGTCCGCCCCAAGGGCTTTGGTCGGTGACAGGTACAGAGCGGTGGCTTTCGTGTCCGCCAAAAGAGTGGAAAGCACGGGCAGTTGGTAAGCGAGTGACTTGCCCGACGCCGTGCCCGTCGCGAGCACGACATGTGATCCGCACCACGCAAGGGATGCCGCTTCGACCTGGTGGCGCCACGGCTCCCGCACGCCGATCTCGGTGAAGGCCTCGACCACCGGCGCGGCGGCCCACGAGGGCCATTCGACGTGATCAGCCTGCCGCAACGGCAGATCGCGTGCGTGCGTTAGAGGCGACTCGCCGGCGGGCACCCCCGCCAGCACGCGGTCCAGCAACCGCCGTCCCTGATCCACCACGAAGCGAGCTTCGCACATGGCACCGACACTTCCGGCTGGGCCGCGGTCGACTTCCTGCGCGGATAACGGTGTGTGCACGGATCGGGACACTTCGTTGCCTCGTTGCAAGCAACCCCTAGACTCCCCGCTCATCGCATCCAATGAGGGATGCGTCACGTCGCGCTGGGCGGCTGGACTGCCTTGGCGCTGCACATGGCAACTCACCAGGAGGACGGATGTCCCGGCAATTCCTCGCGGAGAGCCTCGAGCTCTCCGGAGGTGATCGCGGCGTCGTAGCCGTGGTCGCCGTGGTCGCCCTGGCTGCTCTCGCCGTCGGGTACGTACTGCTCAGGGAAGTTCTGGCCGCCGGCCAGGGCACCGTGAAGATGCAGGACATCGCCAAGGCGGTTCAGGAGGGCGCAGCGGCCTACCTCAACCGGCAGTTCCGCACGCTCGGCATTTTTGTCGTGATCGTGTTCGTACTGCTGTTCGCGCTACCGGCGGATGATCTGGCCGAACGAATCGGCAGGTCGTTGTTCTTCATCGTCGGTGCCGCGTTCTCGGCGACCATCGGCTACCTGGGCATGTGGTTGTCCACGCGCGCCAACGTGCGTGTCGCCGCCGCCGCGAACGAAGGTGAAGGCGGTCGCGAGAAGGCGATGCGCATCGCCTTCCGCACCGGTGGCGTGGTCGGTATGACCACGGTCGGCCTCGGCCTCTTCGGCGCGGCGCTGGTCGTGCTCGTGTACGCAGGTCAGGCCCCGAAGGTCCTGGAGGGCTTCGGTTTCGGTGCCGCGCTGCTCGCGATGTTCATGCGTGTCGGTGGCGGCATCTTCACCAAGGCCGCCGACGTCGGTGCCGACCTGGTCGGCAAGGTCGAGCAGGGCATCCCGGAGGACGACCCCCGCAACGCCGCCACCATCGCGGACAACGTGGGTGACAACGTCGGTGACTGCGCCGGCATGGCCGCGGACCTCTTCGAGTCCTACGCCGTCACGCTGGTCGCGTCGCTGATCCTCGGCACCGCCGCGTTCGGTGCGCAGGGCCTGCTGTTCCCGCTGATCGTCCCGGCGATCGGCGTGCTCACGGCGGTCATCGGTGTGTACACGACGAGTGCGAAGACGGGCGAGAGCGGCCTCACGGCCATCAACCGCTCCTTCTACATCTCCGCGGTCATCTCCGCCGTCCTGTGCACGATCGCGGCGTTCGTGTTCCTGCCGAGCTCCTTCGCGGACCTCAACGGCATCAGCGACGCGGTCAAGGCCACGAGCGGCAACCCGGCGCTGATCGCGTCCGTCGCGGTGATCATCGGCATCGTGCTGGCCGGCGTCATCCTCTGGCTGACCGGCTACTACACCGGCACCGACCACAAGCCGGTCAAGGAGGTCGGCCAGACCTCGCTGACCGGTGCCGCCACGGTGATCCTGTCCGGTATCTCGGTCGGTTTCGAGTCGGCCGTGTACACCGCGCTCGTCATCGGTGCCGCCGTGTACGGCGCGTTCCTGCTCTCCGGTTCGGTCGTCGTCGCGCTGTTCGCGATCGCGCTGGCCGGTTGTGGTCTGCTCACGACTGTCGGCGTCATCGTCGCGATGGACACCTTCGGCCCGGTCTCGGACAACGCGCAGGGCATCGCGGAGATGTCCGGTGACGTGCACGGCGAGGGCGCGCAGATCCTCACCGAGCTCGACGCGGTGGGCAACACCACCAAGGCCATCACCAAGGGCATCGCGATCGCGACCGCCGTGCTCGCCGCAACGGCGCTGTTCGGCTCCTACCGCGACGCGATCGAGCAGGCCATCGTCAAGGTCGGCAACGTCGCGGGCGACCTGCCCGTGTCGTTCACCAACCTGGTGTTCAGCCCGAACATCCTCGTCGGCATCACCATCGGTGCGGCCGTCGTGTTCATGTTCTCGGGCCTCGCGGTCAACGCCGTGACGCGTGCCGCCGGTGCCATCGTGTTCGAGGTGCGCCGTCAGTTCCGCGAGAACCCCGGCATCATGGACTACTCGGTGAAGCCGGAGTACGGCAAGGTCGTCGACATCTGCACCAAGGACTCGCTGCGCGAGCTCGCGACTCCGGGTCTGATGGCCGTGCTCGCCCCGATCGCCGTCGGCTTCGGCCTCGGCGTCGGCCCGCTGGCGGGTTACCTCGCCGGTGCGATCGCGACCGGCACGCTCATGGCGGTCTTCCTGGCCAACTCCGGTGGTGCCTGGGACAACGCCAAGAAGCTGGTCGAGGACGGCAACCACGGCGGCAAGGGCTCCGACGCCCACGCCGCGACGGTCATCGGCGACACGGTCGGCGACCCGTTCAAGGACACCGCCGGTCCGGCCATCAACCCGCTGATCAAGGTCATGAACCTGGTCTCGGTGCTGATCGCTCCGGCCATCGTCACCTTCTCCATCGGTGACAGCGCGTCCGACGCGATCCGCATCACGATCGCCGTGGTCGCGGCACTGATCATCGTCGGTGCGGTGGTCGTGTCGAAGCGTCGCGGTACCGCGATCGCGGACGCTCCCGCGGAGACCGTGAGCAACGGCGCCGCGTAGTTCCACACCCGGTCGGGGTACGTTCGGGTCTTCCCCCGACATACCCCGACCGAGGAGTTACGACATGAGGCTCCGCCTCGTCGCCGCTGCCGCTGTCGCCGCCTGTGCGCTGGCCGGGTGCACCAGTGGCGGCGGCACCGGCACTTCAACCACACCTTCCAGCGGCGCGGCCAGCCCCCAGGCCGTCGCCTACATGGACAAGGTGTGCGGCGCCGCTTCCGAGTTCGCCAAGATCGACAAGACGGCCCCCAAGCTCGACGCGGGCGACCCCGCCAAGCTCAAGGCCGAGATGGCCGCGTACATGGGTCAGCTCGCCGACGCCTTCACCAAGTCCGCGGAAGGCCTCAAGAACGTCGGCCCGTCACCCGTCGCGGGTGGTGAGGAGGCCGTCAACAAGATGGCCGAGACGTTCACCTCCCTGGGCACGGTCTTCGCCGACGCCAAGGCCAAGGTCGAGCAGGCCGACGCGAACGACGCCACCGGAGGCCTCCAGGCCGCCGGAGAGGCCATCGCCAAGCTCTCGGAGCTCGCCGACCCGCTGCGGGACCTCAAGGGCGTTCCCGAGCTGCAGAAGGCCACGCAGAGCGCGCAGAAGTGCCAGGACATGCAGCGCCTCAACATCACGCCAACGAGCTGAGTGAGGCCGTTCGGAGTAACTTCCGCCCCATGCGCCACACAGTCATCGCGCTCCTGACGAGCCTGCTCGCGCTCACCGCGTGCAGCAGCGGAGGCACGTCCACGTCCACGTCCTCGTTCACCTCCTCGGCGACGGCCGCCTCGAACGAGGCCGACGTCGTGGCGTGGATGGACAAGGTCTGCGGCGCCGTCGGCGGCACCGTCAAGGCCATGTCGGACGAGCCGAACATCGACATGAGCGACCCGTCGAAGCTCAAGACGGGTCTCTCGGACTGGCTCGCCACCAAGATCGCTGCGGTCGACAAGTCGATCGCGGACCTCGAAGGGCTGGAGAACGGTCCGCACCCGAAGTCGAAAGAGCTGGTCACGTCCACCGAGGAGGGCATGGGCCAGATCAAGACCCTGCTCGCCGACACCAAGTCGAAGCTGGACTCCTCCACCGACGCCACGCAGGTCGTCGCCGCGTTCACCGAGATGATCGGCAAGGCGGCGACACTCGAGAAGACGGGTGCCGACGTGCAGAAGAAGTTCGACGAGACGGGTCTCGGCACGGCCGCCAACAAGGCCGCGAACTGCAAGGAGCTGAACATCTCGGCTTCGTCCGCGCCGACTTCCTGACGGCCGGAAACCCCACCGGACCAGGTCGCCCGAACGTGTACCGTTCGGCGGTCTGGTTCGGTGTTTCTGGGGGGACATGCCGTGAACGCACGTTTGTCGATCGTCGCTGTCTGCGCTGGAGTCGTCATCACGACCGCCTGTGCCGGGAACCCTGTCGTGGATCAGCAGGCAACCCCGCTCAGCCCGCCGACGACCACGACCACGTCCGAGGTGCCCGGCTCCGACCCGGTGGCGTGGTTCGAGGCCTACTGCGGTCCCATGGGCGTCACCGAGGTCGCGCGGCATGAGATCCAGGGCAAGGCCGCTGAGGGTGGCGAGGCGGTGAAGGCGGCCGTGGTGAGCTGGGCGTCGACGGCTGCCGCGTCGGACCGCAAGATGGCCGATGATCTGGAGAAGCTCGGCCCGATGAACTCCGACGTGAGCAATCCGCACGAACGACTGATCAAGGCGCTGCGCCGGGAGACCAAACGCTTCGACGAGGCGTCCACGCGGCTGCGGGCGCTGGCGGCCGATGACAAGTTCCCCGAGCGGTACCAGCAGGTCATGGCGACCAGCGGCGCCGACGAGGACGTGCAGGCGATGTTCAAGCAGATCGTGGCGATCCCGAAGTACAACGGCGTGTTCCGCGCGAACAAGGTGTGCGCGGACTGGCAGGGACTGGCGCGGGGAAAATAGCCGCATGAGGACGCGTCTGCTTGCTGCTGTGCTGGCCACCGCGGTCCTGACCAGCGCCTGCGGTTCCGGCGGCGACAAGCCGCTCACCGACGCGCAGGGCTGGGTCGACACCTTCTGCGGCGGCCTGCTGCCCGGCGTGAAGGCAGGCGCGGAGTTGCGGGCGCAGGACCCCGCCGACCCGGCCGCGGTGAAGGCGGCCTACCTCAAGCTCGTCACGGCCAACGCCACGGCGCTCGCCGGCGCCGAGAAGAAGCTGAAGGAGCTGGGACCGCCGTCGGACGAGCTGAAGGACGTGCACGAACGCTCGGTCGACTACCTCGGCGAGTCAGCGAGGTCGTACCTCGCGGCACAGGCACCCGTCACGGCGCTGCAGCCGGACGCGCAGTTCTGGGACAGCGCGGAGAAGGTGCTGGCGGACACGTCGCAGGTGAAGAGCCCCGAGCAGCTGCGGGCGACGTTCGACGCGCTGGAGAAGTCGCCGAAGTACGCGGATGCCGTAGGCAAGTCCGCGCCGTGTTCCGAACTGAAAGCAGCGGGCCAGTAACACCTGTCCCACTGGCCACAGTCGAACGCCTGTTCTACTCTGTGGGCCGTGGTTGGGCAGTTGTCCTTCTTCTCGGCCGAGGCGCGCACGCCGGCCAAGGCGGACCTCGCCGGGTTCCTCTGCGGGCCGGGTCAGGCCGTCAGCTTCGCGCGCGGCACGGCGGCCCGCGTGTACGTCGAGCTGCGCGACGAGTGGCGTTTGCGACCCCTCAAGCAGGCCTGCACCGAGCGCGGTGTGACGACGGAGCTGTGCGTCAACGAGGAGGGCACGCACTTCGTCCGCACGCCGTTCCGCACCGATCTCACCCCTCTGGCCGCCCGCTGGCTGGACGTATCTGTGAACGGATCTGTCAAGAAGGTGCCGCCGGACTTCGAGCTGAACGGAGCAGTGCTGCGGGTCTGGGCGCTGGCCGCGGGCAGCTGGATGGAGTCCGCGTACGTGCTCGGTTTGGACCCCAACGCACCGCAGACACACCTGCCGTTGCAAAATGCCCTGCTCGCAGCCGGACTTCCGTGCACCCTGGTAGGGGCTCCAGCGTTGCGGGTAACCGGCCGGCGAAGGCTTGCGCGGCTCGCTGAGCTGGTCGGAAGCCCTCCGCACGGGGTGGCGTGCAGCACCTGGCCGGCGGCCTGAGCGGGCGGTCGGGCAAGGTTGTGTCACTCTGTCTCGTCGTACAGGCGTCGCGGATGGTGTGCTTTTCGGCCGACGCTGGGCAACACTGGCGGGCCTGGGAACCGGGTTTGGAAGAGAGCGGGACGGCGAGTGGCTGGATCGACACGGACGAGAAAGAGCAGCGGAGGAGAAGGCGGCAACATTCGACGGCTTGTGATCGTCGAGTCGCCCACGAAGGCGCGGAAGATCGCGTCCTACCTCGGCAGCAACTTCGTCGTGGAGTCCTCCAGGGGACACATCCGGGACCTGCCGCGCGGTGCCGCCGACGTCCCCGTGAAGTTCAAGGGGCAGGCGTGGGCGAGGCTCGGCGTGGACGTCGACCACGACTTCGAGCCCCTCTACGTGGTCTCCGCGGACAAGAAGTCGCTGGTCACGGAGCTGCGGGAAGCGTTGAAGGACGTCGACGAGCTCTACCTCGCGACAGACGGTGACCGCGAGGGCGAGGCCATCGCGTGGCACCTGCTGGAGACCCTCAAGCCGAAGGTCCCGGTTCGCCGGATGGTGTTCCACGAGATCACCGAGTCCGCGATCCAGGCCGCCGCAGCCAACCCGCGTGACCTCGACCAGGACCTGGTCGACGCGCAGGAGACCCGCCGCATCCTCGACCGCCTCTACGGCTACGAGGTCAGCCCGGTGCTGTGGAAGAAGGTCATGCCGAAGCTTTCGGCGGGCCGCGTGCAGTCCGTGGCGACGCGTCTGGTCGTGGAGCGCGAACGCGAGCGGATGAAGTTCGTCTCAGCGAGCTACTGGGACATCTCCGCGCAGATGGACGCCGGTGAGAGCGCCACGCCGCGTCAGTTCGGCGCGCGTCTCGTGGCCGTCGACGGCACCCGTCTCGCCACGGGCCGCGACTTCGGTTCCGACGGCAAGCTCACCGGCAAGGCCGACGTGGTCGTGCTGGACGAGCAGCAGGCCCGCGCCATCGCGAACGGTCTGCAGAACGTGCCGGTCAAGGTCGCGTCCGTCGAGGAGAAGCCGTACACGCGCAAGCCGTACGCGCCGTTCATGACCTCGACGCTGCAGCAGGAGGCGGGCCGCAAGCTGCGGTTCTCCGCCGACCGCACGATGCGCACGGCGCAGAAGCTGTACGAGAACGGCTACATCACCTACATGCGCACCGACAGCACGACGCTGTCGGAGACCGCGATCAACGCGGCCCGCACGCAGGCAACGGACCTCTACGGCGCGCAGTACGTCGCCAAGGAGCCGCGCCAGTACACGCGCAAGGTCAAGAACGCGCAGGAGGCCCACGAGGCGATCAGGCCGGCGGGAGAGGTCTTCCGCACGCCCGGCCAGGTGGCCGCCGAGCTGGACGCGGACGAGTTCAAGCTCTACGAGATGGTCTGGCAGCGCACGATCGCCTCCCAGATGGCCGACGCGCGGGGCAACACGACCAGCGTCCGCATCCAGGGCCGTGCCGCGACGGGCCAGGAGGTCACGTTCGCCGCGTCCGGCCGCACGATCACGTTCGCCGGCTTCCTCAAGGCCTACGTCGAGACCGTCGACGCCGAGGCCGGTGGCGAGTCGGACGACGCGGAGTCGCGCCTGCCGCAGCTGGTCAAGGACCAGGACCTGACGATCGCGGAGCTGTCCGCGGACGGTCACTCCACCTCGCCGCCCTCGCGCTTCACCGAGCCGTCGCTGATCAAGACGATGGAGGAGCTCGGCATCGGCCGTCCCTCCACCTACTCGTCGATCATCAGCACCATCCAGGACCGCGGCTACGTGTGGAAGAAGGGCGCCGCGCTGGTCCCGTCGTGGGTGGCGTTCGCGGTGGTCGGTCTGCTCGAAGGCCACTTCGGCCGGCTCGTCGACTACGACTTCACCGCCGCGCTCGAGGACGAGCTCGACGGCATCGCCGCTGGTCGCCAGCAGCGCACCACGTGGCTGTCGGGCTTCTACTTCGGCGGCAGCATCGGTCCCGACGGCTCGATCGGCCGCTCCGGTGGCCTGAAGAAGCTGGTCGGCACGGGTGTCGAGGACATCGACCCGCGCGAGGTCAACTCGATCCCGCTGTTCAGCGACTCCGAGGGCCGCACGGTCGTCGTGCGCGTCGGCCGGTTCGGCCCGTATCTGGAGCGCGAGGTCGACGGTGCCGCCCAGCGGGCGAACCTGCAGGACGACCTGGCGCCCGACGAGCTGACCGCGGAGATCGCCGAGAAGCTGTTCTCGACGCCGCAGGAGGGCCGATCGCTCGGCACCGATCCGGTCTCGGGCAACGAGATCGTGGCCAAGGAGGGCCGCTTCGGTCCGTACGTGACCGAGGTGCTGCCCGAGCCGTCCGAGAACGGCACGACGTCGAAGGCGAAGGCGCCGAAGCCGCGCACCGGCTCGTTGTTCAAGTCGATGTCGCTGGACACGGTGACGCTGGACGACGCGTTGAAGCTGCTCTCGCTGCCTCGCGTGGTGGGCAAGGACCCGGAGACGGGTGCCGAGATCACCGCGCAGAACGGCCGCTACGGCCCGTACCTGAAGAAGGGCACGGACTCGCGGTCGCTGGTCGACGAGGCCCAGATCTTCACGGTCACGATGGAAGAGGCTCTGAAGATCTACGCGGAGCCGAAGAAGCGCGGTCGTGCCGCCGCCGCACCGCCGTTGCGCGAGATGGGCAACGACCCGGTGTCCGGCAAGCCGATGGTGATCAAGGAGGGCCGCTTCGGCCCGTACGTCACCGACGGTGAGGCGAACGCGTCGCTGCGCAAGACGGACAGCGTCGAGTCGATCACCGACGAGCGCGCGGCGGAACTGCTGGCCGAGAAGCGCGCCAAGGGGCCGGTCAAGAAGAAGGCGCCTGCGAAGAAGCCCGCGGCCGCGAAGAAACCGGCGGCCAAGAAGGCTCCGGCGAAGTCCAAGAGCTAGTTCGGGTGGAGGTGGCGGTGCCGATCAACGAGTTCGGTCCGGACGGGACTCAGGCCCCGCCGCCTCCCCGGCTTTTCCCCGATCCGCTGGCCGGGCTGGTGACGGCCGACAGGTGGCTCGCTCCTCAGTGGACCTCCGAGTACACCGCGTCACGTGTGTCGGTGCCTACACCGCCGACGCCGACCGAGGAGATGCGGCAGGCCATCTGGGCCGCGATGCAGCACGAGCAGCGCCGGCCGCGCGGTCGTCGTCCGCAGGCGCCCAGGAACATGCCACCGCAGCAGGGGCTGCAGGCGTTCGCTCCGACGCAGCAAATGTCTGGGGCGCAACAACAACAGCCCGCCAAGCAGTCGAACGGGGTGGCCGCGTTCATCGGCTGCCTGATCGTGATCGGCTTCTTCGTGCTGGTGGTCGTCAACATTCTTGGGGCGATCTTCAGCGGCTGACGCTGAGAGTCGGGCGCTGGCCACTGCGCGCTCCGGTTACCCTGGTCCGACGGGTTGGGCCGATTAGGGGTGACTGAGATTCAGGACGTGGACACAGGAGTGACCGAGGCAGGCCAGGCAGGGCAGGCCCAGTCCAGCGTGTCCACGGTCCACCGGCTGCGCTCGGTGCTGGCGATCAGGCCGTTCCGGAGGTTGTGGCTCGTCACCTACCTGTGCAGCGTCGGTGACTGGCTGTCGCTGCTCGCGCTGACCGGTCTGGTCTCCGAGATGATGCACAGCTACCAGTGGCAGTCGTTCGCGTTGTCGCTGGTCGTGCTCACCCAGCTGCTGCCCGGCATCCTCTTCGCGCCCATCGGCGGCGTGCTCGCGGACAAGTTCGACCGCCGCAAGGTGATGGTGGTCTGCGACGTCCTGCGCGGCTCGCTGTTCATCTCGATCGCGCTGATCGGCTCTCCGATCTGGCTCTTCGTCGCGAACTTCCTGGTCGGCTGCTGCGCGATGCTGTGGATCCCGGCCAAGGAGTCGGCGGTCCCGAACCTGCTGCGCCGCCCCGACCAGGTGGAGTCGGCGAACCAGCTCGGCCTCGTGATGACCTACGGCATCTCGACGATCAGCGGTTTCGGCCTGTACTCGCTGATCGCGGGCATCCCCGGGTACCTGAACCTGCAGGGCGGGAACCTCGAGTTCCGCATCGCGACCATCGCCGTGATCATCAACGGCCTGCTGTACTTCACCTCCGCGATCCTGATCGCGACCCGCCTGCCCGAGCTCTCCGGCCGCGCCTCGACCAGGAAGAAGGAGGTCGAGGCCGACAAGCCGGGCTTCGCCGCGATGTTCCGCGACGGCATCCGGTTCGCCGCCGCGACGCCGCTGGTCCGCGGCCTGGTGATCGGCATGATCGGCGCGTTCGCCGCGGCCGGTGTCGTGATCGCGACGGCCAAGCTCTACGCGGAGTCGCTGCTCGGCGGCGCCTCGACGTTCGGCCTGCTCTTCGTGGCCGTGTTCGTCGGCCTCGCGCTGGGCATGGCCACCGCACCCCGCCTGGCCCGCCGCCTCACCTACAACCGCCTCTTCGGCGTGACGATCGTGGGCGCGGGCGTCACTCTCGTCCTGGTCGCCCTGGCCCCGCACCTGTGGATCGCGCTGCTGATGGTGGCGCTGGTCGGCGCGTGCGCGGGCGTGGCGTTCCTGACCGGCCTCACGATCGTGGGTTCGCAGGTCGAGGACGAGATGCGCGGCCGCACGGTCGCGCTGATCCAGTCGTTGCTCAAGATCGTGCTCTTCGGCGCCTCCGCCGGTGCTCCGCTGGTCGTCGCCCTGCTGCAGAAGCGCCAGGTCAGCGTCTTCGGTCACCCGATGGAGGTCGACGCGACCCGCCCGGTGATGCTCGGCGGCGCGGTGATCGCCATCGTGCTGGGCCTCGTCGCGTACCGGCAGATGGACGACCGCCGCGAGGAGCCGGTCCTGACGTCGCTGTTCGCGGCCATCCGCGGCCGCCGGCAGACCAAGGGCATGCTGATCGCGGTCGAGGGCGACACCCGCGAGGACACCTCGGTGCAGGCCCGGCGCCTGGCCGCGGCGTTGCGCGCCGAGGGGCTCGACGTGCTGCTGGCCGCCGATCCCGAGCACGACGAACGCCGTCTGCGGACCATGTTGTCCTCCGCCGAGCTCGCCGGCGTGCGCGCGCAGGCCCTCGTGGCTGCTGCCGTTCGTGCCGATGTCGTCGAACGGCAGGTGCGGCCTGCTCTGGACGAGGGTTCCGTCGTGGTGATGGAGCGCTACGTCGACTCTCCGCTGGCGCACTTCAGCGCGACTTCGACGCTGGAGCACCAGGAACTCGAAGGTCTGGTCGACTGGGCCACCGGGCGACTGCGGCCTGATCTGACGATCCTGCTGGATCGCCCCGTGACCGACGGCAAGTCGATCGCGCTGGAGCACCACTGGCGGGTGCAGCGCCTGCTGAGCGAGATGGCCGCCGCCGACCCGGACCGCTACGTCGTGGTGGAAGCCGACGGCGACGTGGACGCCGTGGCCGACCGAGTCCGCTCCGCCGTGGTGCCGTTGCTCGCGACCCGCAAGCGCGCGGTCCCCGAAGCCGCGGTCTGATCGGCCGCTGGAAGACTGCAGTCCATGAGCGTGTGGGACGAGGTGGTCGGCCAGCCGGACGCGGTGGCGACCCTGTCTGCGTCTGCCGAGGCCGCTGCCACGATCGTCGCGGGCGGCACTCCGGCGCCGGGCGTGATGACGCACGCCTGGCTCTTCACCGGCCCGCCAGGGTCCGGACGTTCTTCCACCGCCCGCTCCTTCGCCGCGGCCCTGCAGTGCGTGGTGACGGACGACCGACCTGGCTGCGGCGTGTGCTCCGGGTGCCGGACCACGTTGCACGGAACGCATGCCGACGTGCGGGTCGTTGCTCCCGAGGGACTCTCGATCTCGGTGGCCGAGATGCGTGCTCTCGTTCAGATCTCCGCTCGCCGGCCCACCTCGGGGCGGTGGCAGGTGGTGATCATCGAGGACGCCGACCGGTTGACCGAGGGCGCGGCCAACGCTCTGCTCAAGGCCGTGGAGGAGCCGCCGGAGCGGACGGTGTTCCTGCTGTGCGCTCCGTCCGACCACCCCGACGACGTGTCGGTGACCATTCGGTCGCGGTGCCGGCTGGTGTCGCTGGGATCGCCCCGGCCCGCGGCCATCGCCGAGGCTTTGGAGGCTGTGGACGGTGTTCCCGCCGAGATGGCTTCGTGGGCGGCGTCCGTGTGCGGCGGGCACGTCGGCCGGGCGCGGCGGTTGGCCGTCGACGCGGAGGCGCGGGCCCGGCGAGAGGCCGTGCTGCGGATCCCGCTGGGGTTGCGCAAGCCCGCGGACGTGTTCACCTGCGCTGATGAGCTGATCAAGGCTGCCGAAGAGGATGCCTCCACGGCCAACGAGTCTCGTAACGAGTCCGAGCGTGAGGCGCTCGAGACCGCCATGGGGGCCGGGGGAACAGGTAAGGGGACCGCTGCCGCCACCCGTGGGGCCAAGGGTGCGTTGAAGGACCTGGAGAAGCGGCAGAAGTCCCGGGCCACTCGGACGCAGCGCGACTCGCTGGACATGGCGTTGGTGGATCTGGCCGGGTTCTACCGGGATGCCCTGGTGAGCAAGACCGGGTCCGAGGCCGCGTTGATGCATCCGGATCGGGCCGCGGATTCCCGGACTGCCGCTGCCCAGTGGTCGTCCGAGTCGATTTTGCGGCGGTTGGAGGCGGTGCTGGAGTGCCGGGAGGCCATTGAGGTCAACGTGAAGCCCCGGATCGCCGTCGAAGCGATGGTGACGACGCTCCACCGGGGCTAGTGGCGCGGCCCGGCCCGTTGGCGAGGTAATTCACGCTCAGCAGGGCGCCTCGCGGCACCGCCCCCGCGCCCCCATACATCCAGTATGAGGGCGCGCGGGCGGCACCACGATGCACCCGTCTGACCGCGAATTCCCCCGGCAACGTTCCGGGCCGCGCCACTAGACCCAGCCGAGCGCCGCCGACACCTCCTCCGCCGCCTGCACCACCCGCGGCCCGAGCGCGATCAGCTCCTGCACCGAGTGCTCCATCGCCAGGGACGACGCCGACAGCCCGCCGATCACCACGCCGGCGTGGTCCCTGATCGCGGCTCCCACGCACCGGACACCGAGCTCGTTCTCCTCGTCGTCCAGAGCGAACCGCGACCGCCGCACCCGTGACAGCTGCGACTTCAACCGCGAGGACGAGGTGATCGTCTTCGGGGTGCGGCCCGGTAGGCCCACGCGGGCGATGTAGGCGTCCAGTTCGGAGGCGGACTGCGAGGCCAGGACGGCCTTGCCGATGGCGGTCCCGTGGGCCGGCAGGGACATGCCCAGCCGGGACGCCATGCGGTAGGGCTTGTTGGCCTCGATCTTGTCCACGTAGACCAGCTCGTCGCCGAAGAGAACGGCCAGGTGCACCGTGCACCCCGTGGATTCCTGCAGGGCGCGCAGGAACGGCCGTGCTCGCTCCACCGTGTCGAGGGGGCGGAGGACCTTGCCTGCCAGAGCCAGGACTCGGGGGCCGGTCAGGTAGCCGTCCGAGCCCAGGGTCGCGAAGCCGCGGTCCACCATGGCCTGGAGCAGGCGGTGGACGGTGGACTTCGGCAGGCCGGTGACCCGCGCTATGTCGGTGATGCGCGTGTGGTCGGCCAGGGCCTCCAGCACGGCGAGCGTCTTTTCGACGGCGGTATCGGTCATCTCGCCAGCCAGCCTCCGTCGACCACCAGTACGTGTCCGGTCACATAATCGGACGCGGCGGACGAAAGGAACACTGTTGGGCCGACCAGATCTTCCGGGGTGCCCCAGCGGCCGGCCGGGATTCGGCCTCGGATCGCCGGCTCGCGGTCCGGATCTGCGCGGAGCGGGGCCGTGTTGTTGGTTTCGATGTAGCCCGGGGCGATGGCGTTGACCTGCACGTTCGAGGCCGCCCACTCGTTGGCGAGCAGTTTGGTCATGCCGACGAGGGCGTGCTTCGAGGCGGTGTACGCCGAGACGAGAATTCCGCCCTGAAAGGACAGCAGCGAGGCGATGTTCACGACCTTGCCGCTGCCCCTGGACACCATCTGACGGCCGCAGAGCTTCGAGATCTCGAACGCCGAGTCGAGGTTCACGGCCATGACGCGCTGCCAGTCGGAGAGCGAGACGTCCACCGCGGCGCCGCGGTGGATGGTTCCGGCGTTGTTGACCAGGATGTCGACGCCGTGTTCTGCCAGCACCGGGGCCAGGGCCGGTTCGACGGAGGCGGGGTCGGCGAGGTCGACAGAGACGGTGGCCACGGCCGGGGCCACGTCGGACAGGTCGCCGCGGCCCACGAGGATCAACGACGCGCCCGCCTCGTGCAGACCGCGGGCGATGGCTCGGCCGATGCCCGTGCGGGCGCCGGTCACCAGAGCGGTTTTGCCTTCGAGAGAAAAGCTCACCGGAGCTCCGTGACGGCGACCGGGTCCATGTCGTCGTAGGCCTGGTTTTCGCCGCCCATGGCCCAGACGAAGGTGTACGAGTGCGTTCCCGCTCCACTGTGGACGGACCAGGACGGGGAGATCACGGCCTCCTCGTTGCGCACCACGATGTTGCGGGTGTTCTGGGGCTCGCCGCACAGGTGGATCACGCGGTGGTCCTCGGGGAGGTCGAAGTACAGGTAGCACTCGGTGCGGCGGTCGTGGGTGTGGGGCGGCATGGTGTTCCAGACGCTGCCGGGGGCCAGCGAGGTCACGCCCAGGACCAGTTGCGACGAGCGGATGCCGTCGGCGTGCACGAACTTGCGGATCTCGCGGACGTTCGCGGTCTCCTGCGAGCCCAGGGAGAGGACGTCGACCTCGTCGAAGCGGGCCACGGCGGTGGGGAACGAGGCATGCGACGGGGTGGAGAAGAGGTAGAAGCGGGTGTCGTCGTCGGAGGCGTGGAACTCGACGTCCACGGCGCCCTGGCCGATGTAGAGGCAGTCGCGCGTACCGAGTTCGTGCTCGGTTCCGTCCACGGTCACCGTTCCGGAACCGCGGATCGCGAGGACGGCGAGCTCGCGGCGTTCGAGGAAGTTCGCTGATCGGAGCGGGGGAGCGCTCTCAAGCTTCAGCGGTGTGCCGACCGACGGCGTGGCGCCGCCGAGGACGATGCGGTCCTCGTGCGTGTAGACGGTCCGGATCTCGCCCGGTACGAAGAGGTCGTCCACCAGGTAGTGCCGCCGCAGCCCGTCCGTGTCGAAGCCCGGCAACTGCGCCGGATGGGTCGAGTGCCTGATTTGCATCTGAGGATGCCTTCCGATCGGGGCGGCGGAGTGACACGATGTGCGCCGACCAACATGGAACACGGTTCCGTGGACTGGAACAAGCCTCCGCTCACCACGCCGCCGGTGACGAGAGGCGAAGAAAGGCGGCCTTGGTGTACCAGCAGAACCCGAATCCGACAGGATCGTTATTTCTGTCGGCTCTGCTCGCGTTGATACCGCTCGTTGCCGTGCTCGTGCTGCTCGGCGGTCTCAAGTGGAAGGCTCATTGGGCGGGGTTGACCGCGCTCGTGCTCGCGATCGGCGTCGCGTTGTTCGGCTACTCGATGCCGCTCGGGCAGGCGCTCAACTCCGCGGCGTTCGGTGCGGCTACCAGCGTGCTCGTGGTCCTGTGGATCACGTTCAACGCCATCTGGATCTACAACCTGACGGTCCACAGCGGACATTTCGCCGTGCTCCGGCGGTCGTTCAGCTCTATTAGTGACGACCAACGGGTGCAGGCGATCGTCATCGCGTTCTCGTTCGGCGCGCTGCTCGAGGCGCTGGCCGGTGGCGGTGGGCCCGTCGCGATCTGCTCGGTCATGTTGATCGCCGTGGGCGTCGACCCGATGAAGGCGGTGGCGCTGGCGCTGATCGCCGACACCGCGCCGGTGGCGTTCGGCGGCATGGGCAACCCGATCACGGTCCTGAACACGGTCACCGGGCTGCCCGCTGACACGTTCGGCGCGATGGCCGGTCGTCAGGTGCCGATCCTGGCGCTGCTCGTGCCGTTCGTGCTGATCTTCGTGGTGGACGGCAGGCGCGGCCTCAAGCAGGCGTGGCCGGCCGCTCTCGTGGCGGGTGGCTCGTTCGCGATCACGCAGTACCTGGTCTCGAACTTCTGGTCCTACAAGCTGTGCGACATCATCGCGGCCATCGTGTCGGTGCTCGCGGTGATCCTGTTGGTGCGGGTGTGGCAGCCGGCACGGTCGCTGCCGCCGGTCATCGCGGGCGGTGCGACGACGGACTCGCGGCGCGACGTGATCATGGCCTTCTCCCCGTACGCGATCATCGTGGTGATCTTCTCGATCGCGCAGATCGTGCCGGTGAAGAAGTTCCTCGACTCGCTGACCTACAAGTTCCTGTGGCCCGGCATGCACCTGACGAACGCGGCCGGCAAGCCGATCAAGGTCGAGTACGCGCTGAACTGGGCGTCCGCGACGGGCTCGCTGCTGTTCCTGTCCGGCCTGATCACGATGGCCCTGCTGGGGATCGGCGTCCGGAAGGGCCTGGAGATCTACGGCCAGACGATCAAGCAGTTCAGCTGGGCGATCGTGGCGATCCTCGCGGTGTTCTCGCTGTCCTACGTCATGAACTACTCGGGCCAGATCACGACCCTGGGTCTCTGGCTCGCGGGGACCGGCGCGTTCTTCGCGTTCCTGTCGCCGGTCGTCGGCTGGTTCGGCGTCGCGATCACCGGCACGGACGCGGGCTCCAACGCGTTGTTCGGCGGCCTGCAGGTCACCGCGGCGCAGCAGCTCGGCACGTCGCCGTTCCTGTTCGGCGCCTCGAACAGCTCGGGCGGCGTGATGGCGAAGATGATCTCGCCGCAGAACCTGGCGATCGGCACCGCGGCGGCGGGCCTGGTGGGTCGCGAGGGCGACCTGTTCCGCAAGGTGTTCGGCTGGAGTCTGTTGCTGCTGCTGGTGACGTGCGTGGTCGCGTACCTGCAGTCCACACCCGTGCTCGGATGGATGGTGCCATGACGTTCAGTCGCAGGACCCTGCTCGGTGCGGCTGCGGCGGCCCCGATCGTTGCCGGGGCTGCCGGGGAGGCGTCGGCTGCCTCCTCCCGGCTGTTCCGGGATTCCCTGGACTACGCGCTGGGGAAGCTGCGCCAGGTCGCGCCGAACGTCACCTCGTTCCCCGAGGAGACGAAGTTCGAGAAGTGGACCTACGTCAACTCCGGCGGCTGGGTCGGCGGTTTCTGGCCGGGCATGCACTGGCTCGCGTTCCTCGACTCCGGCGACGAGCAGTTCAAGAAGTGGGCGGTGGAGTCGGCTTTGAGGCTCTCACCGCGGCGCACCGACACGTCGATCCACGACCTGGGCTTCCTGTTCTACCCGTCGTGGGTGACCGCGTACCGGATCACCGGCGACGTCTCGTGGCGTGACGGCGCGGTGCAGGCCGCGTCGTCGTTGATCCAGCGCTACAACGACAAGGGCCGCTTCATCAGGGCGTGGGGAGCGCTCGGCACGCCCACCAACGCGGGCCGCGCGATCATGGACACGATGATGAACCTGGACCTGCTGACGTTCGCGTCGGAGCAGACGGGGGAGTCGCGGTTCCTGGACGTGGCCGTGGCGCACGCTTCGACGACCCGGGCGAAGTTCATCCGGCCGGACGGCTCCACGCCGCACGTCTTCGACTTCAACCCGGACACCGGCGAGGACATCGGTCCCAACACGAACCAGGGCTACAGCCCGACGTCGTGCTGGTCGCGTGGTCAGGCATGGGGCATCTACGGCTTCACGACGATGTACCGGCGGTCTCGTAAGCGCGAGTTCATCGACGCTGCCCGGAAACTCGCGGACTTCGCTCTCGATGCTCTTACGCCGGACCACATTCCGGTGTGGGACTACCGCTCACCGTTGGCGCCCAACGACGTCAAGGACTCGTCGGCGGGCGCCATCATGGCGTGCGGCCTGCTGGACTTGGCCGCAGCCACGGGACGGTTGTCGTACCGCGTGGCCGCTCTGCGCATCCTGGACGCGTTGTGCCGCACGTGTTTGACGACCCGTGCCGAGAAGCACGAGGCCATCCTGGCGCGCGGCACCCGCAACCGCCGCATCGAGACCGGCATCGAGGTGTCCCTGCCCTACGGCGACTACTACCTCATGGAGGCGTTGCTCAGGGTCCTGAAACCCCGGGAGCTCGGACGCGCGATCGGCCTCTGACCGGCAGCGCGGCCACCAGGACCACGCCCGCGAGCAGCAGTCCCGTGCCGAGCCAGAACAGCGGGATCGACTGGTACGCGGCGTTGGTGTAGGCGAGCGGCGGCGTCTTCTGAGGGGGAGGCGCCGCCCCGCCACCGGGCTCCTGCGGCGGCTGGGCCGTTCCGCACACCACTCCACCCTGCGGTGCCGCGGCCCGCACGATCTGCTCGCCGAGCGAGATCTGCGCCAGCGCCGCGGGCAGGTTCGGCAGCTTCAGCTTGTCCGTCGGCAACAGCTGCACGTCGAGCATCCGCGCCGTCGCCCCGAGCTGGAACCCGCTGAACCCGTTGCCCGAGAAGCTCGCCTTCTTCTCGGTGAGCCCGGCGATCTGCAGCTTGATGACCACCAGGTCGAGCAGGAGCGGAACGTCCAACGCCGGGTGCGCCGCGTCCAGCGTGCCGAGATCCTTGCCGTTCTGGCTGACCTTGAGCACCGGCGCGGTGTACGTGATCTTCGACGTCTTCTCGTCCCCGGTGGCCGTGGCCGTGAGCGTCGGCGGGCTGGCGACGTCGATCTTGATGCCGCCCGCGATCTCCACGCTCACCGCGCGCATGGTCGACGTCGACTCGACAGCCTTGTTCTTGCTTCCGGGCAGGTCGACGAGCCGGACGTTCGAGTTGGCCTCGAACGTGTCCGGGATGCTCACCAGGCTCTTCGTCGGCAACGGCACCTCGGCCGGCAACGCGCTGAGCACCTCGAGCCCGGCGAGCGAGGTCCTCGCCGTAGCCAGCGGACTGACGCACGGCCCGAGCTTCTCGTCCCACCGCGCCTGCACGCTGCCGTTGAGCAGCCGGAGCTTGCCCAGCGGCGTCTCAGGAATCGGCAGTCCGCCATTGGTCGGCTGCGGGTTGTCCGGAATCGCCGTCTGCACGAGCGTGCCCGGCGACTGAGGCGACCGCCCCGCCACCGCGAACCCGAACGGGCTGGCCTGCGTGACCACCCGCTCGGTGCTCAGGAACGCCTCGGTGTTGACCTGCGCACTCGCCAGCCCCAACCCGAACTCCGTGACCGCCTGCTTCGGCAGCTGATCGCTGAGCCCGGGCAGGATCGTGTTCGTCGGCACCCCCTGAGGCCCGAGCCTGATGACCGACAGCCCGGTCCCCGCATCCCCGACCGCGTGCGCGAGCGACTGCGGCCCGTTCGGCGCCGACGCGGGCGGCTGGTTCGGGTCGCGCGGCCCAGGTACCGGTGTGGTCGGAGGCTGCGCGAGCGCGGGTGCCGCGACCAGCGCGAGCAACAACCCGGCCAGCGGCACGGACAACGATCGGCGCATGAACCACTCCTCGGCGGCTAGGAGGTGGTGACATCGGTCACGGTCCGTACAACGAAGCCGACCCCTGTCGGTAACGCGGTTGCGGGTCGGTTATAGTTGTCGCGTCTCGCCGCCTTAGCTCAGTCGGCCAGAGCGGCTCACTCGTAATGAGCAGGTCATCGGTTCGATTCCGATAGGCGGCTCGGTGAGATAAGACCCAGGTCAGGCTTCCTGACCTGGGTCTTTCCTATTCCCCAGGTTTGTGACGAGCTGTAGTGCTGCGCTCTCTTGAGCCTCGTGTGTGCCCGAAGTGTGCCCATCGGTTCCGGTGGACCTGCGCGGCACTAGCTTGGCCGCTGCTTCGGCGGCCCGGTGGGCGACCTCGGGGAGGACGCTCGTGTAGATGTCCGACGTGATCGTGATGGACGAGTGGCCGAGCATTTCCTGCACAGTCTTCATGTCCGCACCACCAGCGAGCGCGAGCGTCGCCGCACCGTGCCGCAGGTCGTGCAGCCGGATCGGCGGGAGGCTCGATGTCCGCACGATCTTCTCGAACGCCTCGGACACCTTGCCTGGGTGCAGCAACGTCCCGTCGGCTTCGGTGAACACGCGGCCCGTGTTGATCCAGGCCTCGCCCCACTCCAACCGCTCGGCTGCCTGTTGCGCCTTGTGCGTCCGCAGGACCTTGACCGTCTCGGCGTCCAGTGCGACGACTCGCGCGCCGCTGGACGTCTTCGGGTCTCCCTCCTCGACGTCCGACCCGTCGAGGACGAGTTGAGTCGCGACCGTCGCCGTCTTCGCGTCGAGGTCGACGTCTGACCAGCGCAGCCCGCAACCCTCGCCCCGACGCAGGCCCCGGAACGCGATCAGGTGGTACAGCGCGTACAGCCTGTCCTCGTGCACCAGGCCGAGGAACTCGCCCGTTTGCTCCGGCGTCCAGACCATGACCGGTGACGGCTTCTCGCCGGTCCGCTGCCACTGCTCGACGCGCTCGGTGGTCCACACCAACGCCTTGGGTCGCTTGCCTGGCTCGACCTCGACGTGAGCAGCCGGATTGAACGTGATGATCTGCTGTGCGATCGCGTCGTTCAGCGCTGCTCGCAGCGTCGCTCGGAGCTTGAGCTGTGCCGCAGGTCCGGTCGTCCTCCGGAACGGCGGCATCTCCCGAAGCTGCGCCCGAAACGCACGCTGCTCGGCTCGTTTCGTGGCCTGCTTGCGCGCGTCGTCGACTGCCCGGCGTGCCGCGTTGGCCGCGACGATCTCGTCGTTGTTCTCCTCGATCTTCGCGAACATCTCGTTCAGGTGGCTGACCCGAAGCCTCGTCACCGGGATGTGCCCGATGAGCGGCCTGAGGTGCACCCTGATCGCCGACTCGTAGTGCCTGCGGCTTGTCTTGCGGATGCGCTTGCCCGGCAACCACTCGTCGAGCCATTCACCGACCGTCATCTTGCTGACGAGGCTCTGCCCGGTCCGCAGACGACGCTTCGTTTCGTCGTAGTCCGGGATCGGCTGCTTACTGTCCGCCGCAACCTGTGCGAGCAGTGCGGCGACTGCCTCACGGCCCTCTTCGTCGTCCTTCTCAGGGATAGCGAGCAGCGCTCGAACCTTGTCGAGGTCGGCCTGTGCTGCCTCAGCCGTCGCGTAGCCGGAGCGGCGAAACAGTCGACGGTCACCGTCCGTTGTGGATGGAAGTTCTTGACGGATCGCGACTGTCCCGTGTCCCTTCTTCTTGGCACTGGGGCAGGCCTTGCCGTACTGCTTGCCTGTCTCGGGATCGCGGCAAGCGCAACGTCGTGTGACGCTTCTGAGGGCCGCGGTTGCCTCTGGTGCCGACCACAACCACACGGCGGGCATGAGTCGACGAGCAGGAACGACCGGGGCGACGTGACGCGCACTGGCATGACAGGTGGGACAGATCGGCTCGACGGCGAGCCGACTGAGTCCGGCTCCACATGCGTCACACCGTCCGCCCGTCATGGCTTACCTGACCGCGTCCGCACGCAGTCGCTCGAACCACGCCGCGATCGAGCGCTTGTAGCCCTCGGGCATGTTCAAGCCGGGTACCTCGTCCTCGGCGAACAGACCGATTTCCTTGTGCTCGTGGGAAAGCACGGGTTCGCTGTCGCCGTCCGAGTGACAGCCGTAGGTCACGATGAACACGTTCTTCTCGGCGACGTTGATGTAGTACATCCACGTGTCGAGGATCGGCCCGGTCGTCACCTTCCACTGCGTTTCCTCGATGATCTCTCGGGCAACGCACTCTTCCGGCGTCTCTCCGGGTTCGATGCGGCCGCCCGGCAGTTCCCACTCCTCCCGCTCGTTCTTCAGCAGCAACACCTTGCCGTCGCGGACCACCACGCCCTTGATCGAGACGGGGTAGGCAAGCTGGCTCATCGAGGTGTCCTCCGTGATTCGCGGGCAGGCTGCTCAACGGCAAAGTAGCACCGGAACCCACCATGCCGAGGCGACGCGGTGTTGACAACCTGTCACTGGACGTGGTGGACAGAACAGCGTTCTGCTGATCCCGTAGACGAGTCGTTTCGGGAGGTAGACGCCATGATCGAGCCGTATCGCGTCAACGCGGACTCCGCCAACCTGGTCGAGCTGATCGCCGAGCAGGGACTCGCTGTAGTCGACGGTCTCGACGGCCCCCAGGACCTGCTCAGGCTCGCACAGTCGATCGCCATCGTCGTGCCGCACCGGGACAGCGGACCTGATGGCGTCACCACGATCGCTGACCTTGGTGAGTCGATCGTGCGCAGCGGATTCGCAGGCTTCAGCGCTTGTGCGCTCAACCCGCACACTGATCGCTCAGGCGTTCCGCATCCGCCTGCGCTGCTGATGATGAGCTGCTCGCAGGCTGCGACGGCTGGCGGCGAGTGCGTGCTCATCGACGGCCAGGCCGTGTACGACGATCTCGCCGAGTCGGAGCCGGAAGCGCTCACCGCCTTGAGCACTCCGCGCTCCGTCTTGTTCGGCGGCGCGGCCGGGCACCTCAGCTCGATCTTCAGCGACAACGGCGGCGGCCGGATCGCCGTCAGACTTCGGCTCGACGAGCTCGCTCAGTTCGCACCTGAGGTCGACCGCTGGATCCCAGTGCTGCGCGCGGCGATCGACCGCCACGCGTTCGAGTTCAGGCTCGCTGCCGGGCAGGGCTACGTGCTGGACAACCACCGCTGGTTGCATGGTCGACGAGCGTTCACCGGGCAGCGTGTGGTTCACCGCGTGAACGGAGCCCCGTTGCCCGAACTGGTTGTGGCGACGGGTGTTCGCGTCCGAGCGTCGAGTGATGCCGCATGAGTGACGACGCAGCGATCCGCGCCTTTCCCGCACTTGCTGCGCTCATTGCGATCAGAGATGCGGGCTGGGCCTTCGTCCACCGCGACGCGGTCGAGGGCGTGCCGACACAGGTCGACGGCTACCGAGCCTGGCCAGGCGGATGGATCGACGCTGTTCGCGTTCGAGATGAAGACGACGCGATGGCGTTGCGCACTGATGGGGATGAGCCGCCCGGCATCGTGTGGGAGCGCACGGGGTCGCTGACGAACGTGGTTCAGGAGCTGCTGAGCGTTCCTGCTCCTGGCGATCGGCTCGCGCCTCGGCTCGTGAAGGCGACCGGGCCGATCCTGTGGACGCCGTAGTCAGACCAGCAGCCGGGGTCTTCCGATCATTGGTGCACGCGGTCGACGCGCGAGAACGGCCGATCAACTTCCGGGGGATCGCACTCTAGTTCGCCGTCTGCGGAGCAGCATCCGTGCTGGTCAGCGGGGACGAGATGGGGGCTCGCAAAGTGTGCCCATTGTGTGCCCGAACGCTCCGAAACGAGCTGATCGACAACGGCACCGAACGGCAGCCGCACCGGCCTGACCAGGATCAATCAGACCGGTGCGGTACTACCCGTCAGTCCTCAACATGAACACCAGGGAACTCGTAATGAGCAGGTCATCGGTTCGATTCCGATAGGCGGCTCGGTGAGATAAGACCCAGGTCAGGCTTCCTGACCTGGGTCTTTCTGTATCTTCCTCGCCATCTCGACATAGCTCAGGCTCCGCACGTCGTGAGCGCGTTCTCCAAGGCCGCACGTTCCGCCGGAGCCACACTCAGCCCGTACGCCGTCTTCACCGTCACGTAGATCCGCGAGTACGAGCACGCGTATCCGGCGTTGGGCGGCATCCACTCGTCGGGCGTCTTGTCACCCTTCGACTGGTTGACCTTGCCCGAGACCGCCACCAGGTTCCGCAGGTCGTTGGCCGCCGCCAGCCGTTGCTCCGGAGGCCAGCCGGCCGCTCCGCTGCGCCACATCTCGGCCAGCGGCACCACGTGGTCGATCTGGATCTTCGACACGCTGGTGACGCGCGTGCCTGTGTACGGGTCGTCGAGGGTGCCGGACTGCACGGAACAGCGGCCCGGCTTGCGCGAGACGCCGGTCAGGTCGCGGGCCAGGACCTGGCTGCGCTGGTCGCAGCCGTCGCCGTCGGTGTCGAACCACGGCTGGCCGAACACGCACGCCTTGCCGTCGTTGCAATCGCGGACGTATCCGTCCAGACGGCCCGGTGCGGCAACAGGTAGCGCTGCGAGAGAGGTGCGCGCGCCCGCGGCGTCGAGGGTTCCGGTGGGCACGTGGTCTATCTGGGGGGTGGGTGATGTCAGGGGTAGAGCGGAACAGCCGGTCAGCAGGACGATCAGCAGCAGCCACCGCATGGAAAGGGCATACCCGCCGCAAAAGGCGGTGATGGCCGCTCAACGGCGTAACTCCGGGGGGACGAATGTCCGCAGTCAACGTGCTCGCCGACCGGCTCTTCGACACCATTCTCGACCGCTATCCGGTCGACGCCAGCCTGATGGGCTTCGACGTCGACCACGAGTCGCTCGTCGATCACAGCGAGGAGGCCGACCAGCGGTACGCGGTGAGGCTCCAAGCGCTGGGGGACGCGGTGAGGCGGCTCGAGCCCGCGGACCTGTCCGAGCGCATCACGCTCGGGATCGTGCTGCACGAGGTGCGCACGCAGCAGGACGAGATCGCGGCCAAGCACGTCGAGTTCGGCATCAGCGCCAACATCCGCACGACGGTGCCGGGCACGCTCGCGTTCCTGCCGCGGCTGCCGGTCGACACCGACGAACGCCGAGCCGGGTACCTGGAACGGCTGCGCGGGCTCGACGGGTTCTTCGCCACGATGATCGAACGCCATCGCAACGGGTTCGAGAACGGGCGCACGCCGGTGAAACACCTGGTGGAGCAGGCCATTGAGTTGATGGGACGCCATCTCGAGAACCTCAGCGCGTTCGACGTCGTGGACGGCGCGGGCGCCATCATCGACGAGAAGCTCAAGCCCGCCATCGAGAACTACCGCGACTTCCTGCGGAACGAGGCGCTGCCGCTGGGACGCGACACGGAGCACCCTGGCCTGTGCTGGTTGCCCGGTGGTGACGCCGTCTACCGGAAGGCGGTCCGGGCGCACACGACCGAGGACCTCGACCCGGAGGAACTGCACGCCACCGGCAGAAGGCTCATCGAGGACCTCAAACGCGAGTTCGCCCAGTACGGCGACGACGTGTTCGACCGGATCCGCAACGACCTGACGTTCCGCCACAGCAGCGCCGAGGAGATGCTCGAAGGCGCGCGCAGGGCAGTGGAGAAGGCTGAAGCCGCGGCGCCGCAGTGGTTCCACGCGTTGCCGGACGACAAGTGCGCGATCGAGGCAGCGCCGGAGGCGGTTCCGGCGCACGTGCCGCCGCACTACTTCCCGGCCGCGGACGACGGCAGCCGGCCCGGCACGTACTTCGTCAACACCAAGGAACCGCAGAACCGGCTCAAGATCGAGGACGAGGCCACGGCGTACCACGAGGCTGTGCCCGGACATCACTTCGAGTACAGCAAGGCGGCGGCGCTCAAGGACCTTCCCGTCGTCCGGCGGAAGTCGCCGATCAGCGTGTTCGGCGAGGGGTGGGCGTTGTACTGCGAACGCCTCGCGGACGAGATGGGGCTGTACAGCAACGACGAGTCGAGGCTCGGCATGCTCACGATGGACGCCATGCGCGCGGGACGGCTGGTCGTGGACACCGGCTTGCACGCCAAGGGATGGAGCCGGCAGCAGGCCATCGACTTCCTCGTCGAGAACACCCCGATGGGACTGACACAAATCGAGTCCGAAGTGGACCGTTACCTCGGCGAACCGGGGCAGGCGCTCGCGTACATGGTGGGGCGCCTCAAGTTCGAGGAGCTGCGCGCGAGGTCCGACCGGGCGGGCAGGGACGTCCGCGACTTCCACGAGGTCGTGCTCAGCCAGGGCAGGCTCACGCTCGCGCTGCTCGACGAGGTCGTGAAGGAGTGGCTCGCCGATGCGTGACCTCGCGGATCGGCTGTCCGGCCTGATGTTCGACCACCACACCCTGCGGGCGAACCTGCTGGGCCTGCGCGACGACGGCGCGCTGCAGGATCACAGCGATGAGGCGGACCAGGATCACCTGCGGCGCTACCAGGAGATCAGGAGTGAAGCGGAACGACGAGCTCCGCAGACCCAGGACGACCGCATCACCCAGGGCCTCGTCCTGCACCTGACCCAGGTGGAGTGCGACACCCTCGAGTCGAGGACTATCGAGTTCGGCGTGAGCGGGTACATCCAGTCCGCGGTGCCCGAGCTGCTCTACTTCCTGCCCCAGCTGAAGAGTCACCACGCCGTGCCGCGATTTCTCGCCACGGTCGCCGAACGGCACCGCGAGGGCATCGCCGCGGGCCGGATGCCCGTCAAGCACCTCGTGGAACAGGCGATCGCACTCGTCGACCAGCACAACGTGCCGGGGTTGCAGCAGTACCGCGACGTGCTGAAGAACGACGTCCTGCCGTACGGCAGGGATACCGAGCACGCCGGGCTGTGCTGGTTGCCGGACGGCGAAGCGTTGTACCGCAAGGCGATCCGCACGCACACGACGCTGGATCTCGGCCCGGACGACCTGCACGCCACCGGCCGCAAGCTCGTCGAGAACCTCAGAAGCGAGCTCGGTGACCATCGAGATTCCAGGTACACCAGCGCCGAGGAGATGATCCATGACGCCGAGGCGGCAGTGCGCAGGGCTGAAGCCGTTGCCCCGCAATGGTTCCGCACGGTTCCGGCACAGCAGTGCGTGATCGCCGAAGCCGCGTCGTCGGTGCCCGCGAGCACGCCACCGCACTACCTGGCCTGCGCGCTCGACGGCAGCCGCCCCGGCACATACTTCGTCACCACCAAACAACCGCACACCCGGCTTCGGAGCATCGCGGAGGCGACGGCGTTCCACGAGGCGGTGCCCGGCCATCACTTCGAGAGCGAAAGGGTCCTCCTGCTAGAAGACCTTCCCCTGCTGCGCCGCAAGGCCCGTGTCACCGCGTTCAGCGAGGGATGGGCGCTCTACTGCGAACGCCTCGCCGACGAGATGGGCCTCTACAGCGACGAAGAGGCGAGACTCGGCATGCTCACGATGGACGCCAAGCGCGCGGGCAGGCTCGTCGCCGACACAGGCCTGCACGCGCACGGCTGGAGCCGGCAGCTGGCCGTCGACTACCTCGTCGGCAACACCCCGATGCCGCGCGAGCTGGCCGAGGCCGAGGTCGACCGCTACCTCGCCCAACCGGGGCAGGCGCTCGCGTACATGGTCGGCCGCCTCAAGTTCGACGAACTGCGCAGGAAGTCCGACGAGGCGGGCAGGGACGTGCGCGACTTCCACGAGGTCGTGCTCGGCAGGGGACGGCTAACCCTCGCGCTGCTCGACGAGGTCGTCACGGACTGGCTCGCCGAGGGCTGACCTCATCTGATCGGAATCCAGCAGCCCTTCCCAGCGCGACACGACGAATGTCGCCACGCAGTTGCCCAGCAGGTTCGTGAAGACGCGCATCGAATCCATGATCCGGTCCGCGCCGAGCAGCAGTGCGACCGCCGCGGCCGGGATCGAGCCGACCGCGGCGACCGTCGCCGACAGCGCGAGGAACGCCGAGCCCGGCACGCCGGCCATGCCCTTCGAGGTCAGCACGAGCACCAGCACGATCGTCAGCTGGTCACCGAGGTCCAACGGCACGTTCAACGCCTGCGCGAGGAACACCGTCGCCAGTGACAGGTAGATGGAGGCGCCGTCCAGGTTGAACGAGTACCCGGTCGGCAGCACCAGGCCGACCGACGCGGGCGCGCAGCCGGCACGCTGCAGCTTCACCATCATCCGCGGCAGCACGGCCTCCGACGACGCGGTGCCGAGCGCCAGCAGGAACTCCTCCCTCGTGTACCGCAGGAATCGCAGCAGGTTGACCCTTGCGAACGTCCACGCGATCACTCCGAGCAACACGCAGAACAGCAGTGCCGCGCCGTAGGCCGACAGGATCAGCCACATGTACGTGCGCAACGAGCCCAGCCCGTACTGCCCGACCAGGAACGCCATCGCGCCGAACGCACCGAGCGGCGCCAGCTTCATCACGTAGCCCAGCACCGTGAAGAAGGCCAGGTTGACGCGTTCCAGCAGATCCACCACGGGCGTCGCGCGCTCGCCCAGTTGGGCCAGCGCGCAGCCGAACAGCACGGCGAACAACAGCACCTGAAGCAACGCGTTGCGCGCCAACGCGTCCACCACACTGGAAGGAATGAGGTCCAGCAGGAACTGGACGACGCCGGGGAGGTGACCGCCCTGCGTCTTCGTCTCCACGGCGGAGGCGTCCAGCGTGGACGGATTCACGTTCATCCCGGAACCCGGTCGCACCACGTTGCCGACCAGCAGGCCGAGCGCGAGCGCGGCCGTCGACACCACCTCGAAGTAGATCAGCGCCTTCACGCCGATCCGGCCGACCGCGCGCAGGTCACCGACCTTCGCGATACCCGTCGCCACCACGCAGAAGATCAGTGGCGCGATCACCATCTTGATCAGCTTGATGAAGCCGTCCCCGATCGGCTTCAGGTCGGTGCCGAGGGCCCGGAAGTAGTGGCCCACGAGCACACCGGCGACGACGGCGACGAACAACTGCAAGAAGAGCGACCGAGATTTCACATCCTGGAAGCTAAATATCATTTGTGAGCGATGGAGTGCCCTGAGTGTTACGCCTGCACTATCCGACGGGTGACAGACTGCGGCGCATGAAGCCAGTCGCGGCGGTCGCCGCCCTGCTCCTGCTGGTCGCTTCCTGCAGCGGTGCGAGCGACCCCGACGCGCCGCCCGTCCAGCTACCGCCCAGCGGCGGCAAGTTCGACTACCAGATCGGCGGGGTCTACCAGCCGGACGCGCGGGTCAAGATCGTGGTGCGGGACCGCAGCAAGATCCCCGTCGGCGACCGCTACAACATCTGCTACCTCAACGCCCTGCAGACGCAGCCGGATCCGATGGACGGCAGCCTGAGCTGGTGGAAGCAGAACCACGGCGACCTGCTGCTCAAGCAGTCGAACGGCGAGCCGATGGTCGACCCGGAGTGGGGCGAGGGCATCCTCGACATCTCCACCGCCGAGAAGCGCGGCAAGATCCTCGACGTCCAGAAGAAGTGGATAGACGACTGCAAGACGTCGCGCTACCAGGCGATCGAGGCGGACAACCTCGACTCGCACACGCGTGCCGGCGGGGCGTTCGACATCAACGCCACCAAGGAGTTCATGAAGGGGTTCGTGAAGCACGCGCACCAGATGGGCCTCGCGGTGGCGCAGAAGAACGGCGGTGAGCTGGGCGACTCGGGCAAGAAGTACATCGGCTTCGACTTCGCGATCACCGAGGACTGCCAGGCCAACGACGAGTGCAAGCCGTACGCGGAGGCGTTCGGCGACAACTACTTCCAGATCGAGTACACCGACGAGGCGTTCCAGAAGTCGTGTGCCGATCACGGCGGCAAGGTGTCAGTCATCCGCCGTGACCGGAACGTGGTGCCGTACGGGCACGACGACTACGTCTACGAGGTCTGTCCCAGCGCCTGAGCGAGGAACGCGGCCCACTTCTCGCTCTGACCCGTCGCGTCACCGAAGATGTGGTGTCCTACGGCGCGGGTGCCGTGGAACCGGTACAGGCCATCGGTGCCGCGCACGCTGAGGAACACCCCCGGCAGGTCGTAGGCGAAGTCGACGACCCCGGTGATGCCGAACGGCTCCAGCGTGACCTCGTCGCCGATCTTGGGGTCGGCAGGCACACCGAGCGCCGCGAGCAGTCGTGCCCACGCGTCGTCGGGCTGCTCCTGGGGCGCCTGGGCGAACACGTACGTGCCGTGTCGGCCGCTGAAGTGCTTGACGTACTGGCCCAGTGTGGCGAGGTACATGTCCCAGCCGTACGAGGTCTGGTCGAGGTACTCATCGCTCCAGCCGTCGCCGAGGATGCCGCTGTGCACGAACCGGAGCACGGTCGAGCCGCCCTCCCGCGCCTCGATCAGGTACTCCATCGCGTGGACCGTGCCGTCGTCGGCCTTGTCGCTTTCGTAGGCGAGGTGCTTGCCCGGCTCCCACGTGGTGATCGTCGAGGCCTCCTGGAAGAACCCCAGGTCGAGCGTCATGCGGCCACCGAGGCGTCCGTCGACCGTGTGCGGGCCCATGAACCAGGAGTCGATACCGGGTCCCGTCGCGATGGCCTCCCAGACCTGCTCCGGGGTGCCCTCGACCTCGACTTCCTTCTTGATCTCGAACTCGCGCGTCACGACTCTTCCTCCTTGGCGCTGACGACGCTGGGGTGCAGGGCGACGACGACTCGGTGCGCGCGCCCTCCTTCGGCCTGTTCGTCGTGGTACTTCGAGACGAGCTGCGTCACGCAGTTCGCCAGCTCCTCGGCGAACGCGGCGCGGTCAGCCGCCGTCGCGAACCTGATCTCACCGTCCAGCGCGAACGTCGCGAGCCGCTTCTTCGCCTTGGTCGCGCCCGTGATCAACGTGCCGACGTCGCGCACCAGCCTGGCCGAGACCGCCAGCAGCCATCGCGCGGACAACCGGTCGGGTGAGCGCGCCGGGTCGGGTTGGACGGCCGCGAGCGCCGTCGGTGAGATGACGTAGGACGCCGCCGTCGCCTGCATCAGGCGCTCGTTGACGTTGCCCTTGCGCCGTTCCTCGACGAGCTCCACCAGGCCGTGCTGCTCCAGTGTGCGCAGGTGGTAGTTCACCTTCTGCCTGGGCAGGCCGACCTTCGCGGCGAGCATCGTCGCCGATCCCGGCTCTGCCAGCTCCGCGAGCAGCCGCGCCCGCACCGGGTCCAGCGACACCTCGGCCGCCGCCGGGTCCTCGATCACCGCCACTTCGAACATGGCGCAAGCGTCACACCGAAAACAAAATTAGTCAAGAACTGTCCTGCTGTCGGTGACTTTGCTCCACCTGGGTGGCTTTGGACCCGGTACCGTAAGCGGTGTCTCGATTGGTCGTTGCTTGTTCACGGCCCCTTGAGGAGACAACATGATCACGATGCTCGTCCTGACCGTGCTGGCCTTACCGTTCGCTCTGACCGCCGCCAACGTGGGCAGACGCAGATGGATCCGCAAGAGGGGCGTCGCCAGAGTGCGCGCCGAGCTCGACGCTTTCCACGCCGAGCTGGCGCAGCAAGGCCTGAGTCACTTCTCCGGGCGCTGAGCCGGGTCCTGCTGGAGCACGTTCGCGGACGGTGAGATCCGCGTGACGACATCGCCGTAGCGGTCCAGCAGCGCCGCCGTCACGGTGTCGGCCGGCCCGACGACGGCGAACTCGGTCAGCACGTCGTCGCTGATCAGCTCGCTCATCTCCGCCCACTGCTGCCGCCGGGACATCCGGTGCAGCTGCTCGTGCAGCTCACCCCAGCCGTGCAGGTCCAGCACGGGCTTGTACGCGGGCGTCGACCCGTAGAACGCGATCTGCCGCTTGACGTCGGCGATCTCCTCGTCGGTGGACGCCGCGAACACCGGCCCGCTGATCTCGAAGCCCTCCAGCGTCTTGCCCGCCTTGGCCCGGCCGCGTCGCAGCGCAGGCAGCGTCACCTCGCGCAGGTACCGCTCGGTCGTGAAGTTGTGGCACAGGAAGCCGTCCGCGACCTCGCCCGCCACCTCGGTCATCCGCTCGCCGACGCCGGCGAGGTAGATCGGCGGGGTGCCGTGCGGGTTCGGGCCCGGATCGAAGAACGGCGTCATCAGCGTGTGCAGGTAGAACTCGCCGCGGAACGCCAGCCGCTCGCCGGTCTCCCACGCGTGCCAGATCGCCTTGATCGCCAGCACGAACTCGCGCATGCGCGCGGCCGGCTTGCTCCACGGCATGGAGAACCGCTTGGTGATGTGAGCTTCGACCTGCGAGCCGAGGCCGAGGTTGAACCGGCCCTCCGACAGCAGTTGCAGGTCGTTCGCCGTGGTCGCGACGGTCATCGGGTTGCGCGCGAACGCCACCGCGATCGCCGTGCCGAGCTCGATCCGCTCGGTCGCCGCGGCCGCTCCGCTCAACGCGAGGAACGGGTCGTGCTTGGTCTCGGCGAGCCAGAACCCGTCGTAGCCCCGGTCCTCCGCCCGCTTCGCGATGGCCCCGACGTTGCCCGGGGTGTACTCGACGGCACTCCTGTCCAGCTTCATGCCGATGAGGTTAGAAAACTCTCCAGCAACGCGTTGAACTCAGGAGCTTCCGGCACCAGATGGTCGCGTCCGCGGCACACGGCCCGTTGCCCACCGGTCTCGCGGGCGATCGTGTCGCAGATGATCTCGTTCGCCTCGCTGTGACCGCCCGACACCACCAGGATCGGGAACCCGGCCTCGCGCAACGCGGACAGCGGCGGCTCCGCCTCGTCCGGCGGACGAGCCGTCAAGAGCTGCCGCATGCCCTTGAGCAACGTCTCGTGCGGCTGGTCGGGGACCTCGATCGGCACGCCCGCGATGGGGAAGAAGCGCCGCAACCCCTCCGCGGGGTCCAGCCCGGACTCGATCAACCCACGCGTGGCCGCCCCGAACGCGTCGACGACCGGGACTCCGCGCGCGACACCGGCGGACGGTGGCTCGACGATGGTCAGCGACCGCACGTTGTCCGGACGCAGCGCAGCGGCGTACATCGAGACGATCGCGCCGTAGGAGAGCCCGACGAGGTGGCTCGGCTCGTCCAGCAGCTGGCCGGCGATGAGCGCGGCCTCCGGTTCGAAGTCCTGCCGCGCGGGTGGCGACTGCCCGTGACCTGGCCGGTCGGGGGCGAGCAGCGTCCACCGTTCGGTCAACGGCCGCTGGGCTCGCCACGTCTCACGGCCGCCCAGCACACCGCCGTGCACCAGCACCACGCGCGGACCTCGACCCCACTGGTGAACGTGCAGCCGCATGATCGGAGGTTAGCGATAACCGGTGCTGTACCTGGACTCGCAGGCGATTCCGTTCCGGTTGTCGTCGAGCTCGACGCGATACCCCGGCTGGCCCCAGTAGAGCGGCGCCGCTCCGGCCCGGCGCGCGTCGTCGCAGGTCGCGAAGAACACGGGCTTCGGCTTGGGAGGTGTGGTCGGCTTCGTCGTCGTGGGCGCCGGTGCGGGCGCGGGTGGTGGAGGCGGGGGAGTCGGTGTCTCGGTGGTGTCCTTGCCGCCGCACGGCGTTCCCCACAGGCCCATCGGAACGCGCTGCGCGGCCCCTTCGGCTTCCCGCTGTCCAGGCGTGGGGGTGCCCGTGGTGCGGCCCGCGCCGTTGCCCAGCGCGAGCAACGCGTAGTCGGTGCCGTCCGCGAGACTGAGCGCGCCCGTGGTCCGGTCGTAGCGCACCTGCTGGTTGAGCAGCATGGCCTTGGCGAAGCTGGCCGCCGCGTCAGCCCAGCACGGTCCCGGCTGGGCGAGGGCTGTGACCTCGGCTTTCGAGCCGTCGGACAGCATCACGGACCGGCCGTCCACGATCGACGCCACCGTGATGCCCAGCTGGGCAGGCGCCACCGACGCGGACGTCGTCACCGGCGTGTCCTCGACCGGCTTCTCCACCGCGACAGGCGTCGACTGATGACCCTGCACGGTGCAACCCGCGGTGAGCGCGGCTAAAACGACCCCGCTCACAATTCTCCACCCCGACATGACCCCGAATAGTGGCCCCTCGCGGGAGCGCCGCCAAGGTTACGTATTTGACCCGGATCGGTTCACGGGTAGTCCGAAATGAAATACGGAGATGCCCAGTTCAGCGTGCGGGCTTCAACGTCCAGACCACGGTCATCTCCCCGGTGGTCACGCCCTCGGCGTTGGTGATCATGATAGTCACCGGGAATTCGGGGCGGGCACCGGACTCCAGTTCGGCGAGAATGTCCTCGACGGGACGCCCGAGAACGGCCTCGGCGCGCAGAACGCCCATCGCGATCTTCTTGTACGAGATGTCCGCGCGGACGGCGAGCGGCGTGGCCTTGGCGAGGTGCGCGGCGAACGCGGCCATCACGACGGCGCCGGACGCGGACTCGCCGAGACCGAACATCATCGCGGCGTGCGGCCCGCCGATGTGGTTGTGCAGCGTCGGGTCGTCCGGCAGCGTCGCGACGACGCGGCCGGGCGAGACCTCCTCGAAGTCGATGCCGGTGGTCTTCACGTACGGCACTGCCTGCTTCATTGCGTCGGCGACGAACGCCACGTCCTGGCTCATGAGACGGATGCTACCGGCGAGTAACCCTGTCGGCTACCCGTCGGTAACCACCACTCGCCGTGCTTGTACCGCTCCACTGTGGAGTGAGACTCGGAACTCACTTGCATTCTGGCGGACCGAGATGGATGCTTGTAGCGAGCAACTAGTTGGGTGCTACAAGCAACGAGGTGTCAGATGGTCGATCCGGGCAGGTGCTTCAGCACCGATCCCGAGCACGAGCTCGCGGATCGTGTGGGCATGGCCATGGTGCGTCTGAACAAGATGCACGCCCAGGTCGCCCATCAGATGGCCAAGCAGGGCATGGACAAGTCCGCCTTCGTGCTGCTCGCGACGCTCTCCGGTTTGGGCGAGTGCCGTTCGAGCAACCTTGCGGAGGCGGTGCTCTCCGACCCGTCCACGGTCAGCAGGCAGGTAGCCGGGCTGGTCAAGGACGGGCTCGTGGAGAGGCGAGCTGATCCGGCCGACGGACGAGCCAGCGTTCTCGCGGTGACAGAGGCGGGACGCAAGCTGATCATCGACCGGCGCCGGCAGCGCAACGAGGCCATCGAGCGGATGTTCGACAGCTGGCCTGATGAGGACTTCAAGATTTTCGCGGAGCTGTTCGAACGCTTCGTCCAGGACTACGAGCGCACAGTTCCGGCGCTTATGACCGAACGCGGGACGGGGACCCGCGCAGGAGGGGAAAAGTAGAGATGTCATCAACCACCGAGGCGACACCGACACCAGGTGTCTCCCTGACTCACCGGCAGATCATGACGGTGCTGTCCGGCCTTCTGCTGGGCATGTTCCTCGCCGCGCTGGACCAGATGATCGTCGCCAGCGCGATGAAGACCATCGCGGACCAGCTGCACGGACAGACGCTGCAGGCGTGGGCGACCACCGCCTACCTGATCACCGCCACCATCACGACCCCGTTGTACGGCAAGCTGTCCGACATCTACGGGCGCAAGCCGATGTACCTCGCGGCGATCACGCTGTTCCTCGCGGGCTCGCTGCTGTCGGGCATCGCGACGTCGATGTACGAGCTGGCCGCGTTCCGCGCGGTGCAGGGTCTCGGCGCCGGCGGTCTGATGTCGCTGGCGTTCGCGATCATGGCGGACATCATCTCGCCGCGTGAGCGCAGCAAGTACTCGGCGTACTTCATGGCCGTGTTCGGTTCGGCCAGCGTGCTCGGGCCGGTCATCGGCGGCGTGTTCGCGGGCCTCACCTCGTTCGCCGGCATCACCGGCTGGCGCTGGGTGTTCCTCGTCAACGTGCCGATCGCGCTGCTCGCGCTGTTCGTCGTCGGCCGCGTGCTGAACATCCCGCACCAGAAGGTCGACCACCGCATCGACTTCGGTGGCGCCATCGCGCTGACCGTCGGCCTGGTGCCGCTGTTGATCGTGGCCGAACAGGGCCGCGAGTGGGGCTGGGCGTCGGCGACGTCGATCGCCATGTACGTGGTCGGTGTGCTCGGCCTGGTGGCGTTCGTGTTCGTCGAGAGCCGCATGGGCGACGAGGCGCTGCTGCCGATCCGGATGTTCCGCAACCACACGTTCGCGCTGGGCAACACGATCAACTTCGTGCTCGGCATCGGCATGTTCGGCGGCATGGTCTCCATCCCGCTGTACCTGCAGATCGTGAAGGGCGTCTCCCCGACGGTCTCCGGTCTGATGCTGCTGCCCATGACGTTCGGCATCATGTCGGCCACCGCGACCGCGGGCCGGGTCACGTCGAAGACCGGGCGCTACAAGATCTTCCCGATCATCGGCGCCGGGCTCATGTCGATCGCGCTGTTCCTGTTCAGCACCATCGGCACGGACACGCCGAACTGGCTGGTCATGATCTACATGTTCATCATGGGTGCCGGTCTGGGCCAGTGCATGCAGACGCTGCTGCTGGCGATCCAGAACGACGCCGAGCCGCGTGACATGGGTGTGGCGACCGCTTCGGCGACGTTCTTCCGCCAGATCGGTGGCACCGTCGGTACCGCGGTGTTCCTGTCGATCCTGTTCAGCACGGTCGGCGACAAGATCGCGGAAGGCCTCAAGGCCGCCATGCAGACCGAGGCGTTCAAGGTCGCGCTGGGCCACAACCCGGAGTTCGCGAAGGCGCTGCAGAGCGGTGGCGGGAGCGGTGTGGACATCAACAACACCGAGTTCCTCAACCACCTCGACCCGGTGCTGGCCAAGCCGTTCCTCGACGGCTTCTCCGGTGCGATCGACACGGTCTTCATGACCGGCGGGATCGTGATGGTGGCGGCGTTCGTCCTCGTGTGGTTCCTGCGCGAGAAGCCGCTGTCGACCAGGTCCGGTCTGGAGCGCGTGGCGGACGCGGAGTCGCTCGCGGTCTGACCCGAGTGCGAAAAAGGGCCGTCTCCCGAGAGGGGGACGGCCCTTGCGCGTGCCAGGGGCTCAGTGGAACGTCTCGCCCCTGGCCTCGGCGTCCTTCAGGCGCTGGTAGGAGCGCTCGATCTCGGCCTCGGCCTCGGTGCGTCCCACCCAGGACGCGCCCTCGACGCTCTTGCCGGGCTCCAGGTCCTTGTAGACCTCGAAGAAGTGCTGGATCTCCAGGCGGTCGAACTCCGCCAGGTGGTGGATGTCCCGCAGGTGCTCGTGCCGCGGGTCGTGGGCGGGGACGCACAGAACCTTGTCGTCGCCACCCTTCTCGTCGGTCATGCGGAACATGCCGATGGCGCGGGCCGCGATCAGGCAGCCCGGGAACGTCGGCTCCTGGACGAGGACGAGGGCGTCCAGGGGGTCGCCATCCTCACCCAGGGTGTTCTCGATGAACCCGTAGTCGGCCGGGTACTGCGTCGACGTGAACAACGTGCGGTCGAGGCGAATGCGACCAGACTTGTGGTCCACCTCGTACTTGTTGCGCACGCCCTTGGGGATCTCGATCAGGACGTCGAACTCCACTGGTCCTCGCTCATGTAGCCCATTCGTGACGCCACTAGTGTGGACCACGACGCCCTGTCAACCCTCATCGGAGCGGCGGCTGGAGGGTGTGAGATTGCCCGTACCGAGCTGACGGAGGCCCTCTTGCCGGACGAGCCCCAGTGGCCGACCGACGATGACGACGCGGACCTGGATGCTGCGCCAGAGGTGCAAACCGTGCAGGTCAGCCGCCCGTCGCTGGATCAGCCGACGATGCGGTTCCCCGTCGCCGCGGTGCTGAAGCCACCGTCTACTCCGGAGCCCCCGCGCTCGTCCCCGGTTCGTTCCGTCCCGAACGGTGCTGGTGCCCGATCCGGTGGTCCTGGTGTGCCTTTGGCGGCCAGGGCCGGTGCCGCGGGATCGTCCGGTGGATCTTCGGGTGGGAAGTCTCACGGGCAGGTTGCGCCGGACGGTGGCCAACCTTCCGAGCCAACGCGGGCGGCGCCGATGCGGATCTCGCCGGGGGCCGAGCCGAAGAACGACCAGACCCGCGTGGTGGCCAAGCCGGAGCAGCGGACCACGGAGCTGTCGGTGCCCGGCAAGACGGCGCGGGTCGACCAGCTGCCGATGTCGGATCCGTCGTGGTTCAACCAGCAGGTCAGACCCGAACAGCAGCCGCGACCGCAGCCGCCGCGCCAGGAGCCCGCTCGCCAGGAGCCCGCTCGCCAGGAGCCCACCCGTCAGGAGCCTCCGCGCTTCGAGCAGCCCAAACGCCAGGAAGAACCGGTTCGCGAGACCCTTCCCGTCTCCGGCTACGAGGAAGAACCGGAAGACCGGCTGGCCGAGACCGACGAGCCGAAGAAGGGCCGCAAGTCCCTCGTGGTCGTGCTGGGCCTGTTCGTCGTGGCCGCCCTCGCCGGTGCCAGCATCTACGCGGTCAACGAGTTCGGCGGCCCCGCCCCGATCGTGACCAAGCCCCCTGCCGCGCCCGCGAACGTCCAGCCGCTGGTCAAGGCGGCCACCGCAGGTGCGCCGGCCCCGAGCCCGGCCGGTGTCAAAGCCGCGCTGACCGGCCCGGCGGGCAACTCCGCGCTCGGCACCCTGAACGGCACGGTCGTGGACCCGTCCAGCGGCACCGTGCTCTGGCAGCAGGGCGACACCACGCCGTCCACTCCGGCGTCGAGCCTCAAGATCCTCACGGCCGCGGCGGCGTTGCTCAGCTTGGACAGGGCGGAACAGCTGTCCACCAAGGTCGTCCAGGGCGCCGAGCCCGGCACCGTGGTGATCGTCGGCGGTGGCGACCCGACGATCTCCGGCACGCCCGGCAGCTCCGTCTACCCCGGCGCCGCGACGCTCGACGATCTGGTCAACCAGGTGAAGCAGAAGGGTGCCGTCACCAAGGTCCAGTTCGACCTCAGCCGGTACGTGGGCGAGCCGCTGGGCCCGCAGTGGGAGACCGCCGACATCGCGGGTGGCTCGGTGGCGCCAATCGTGCCGTTCATGCTCGACGGCGGACGGCTCGACCCGAAGAAGGACGTCTCCGCGCGCACCGGCAGCCCGGCCCAGTCCGCCGCGGACGCGTTCGCGCAGCGCATCGGGGCTTCCGGTGCCACGGCGGGCGCGGCTCCGCAGGGCGCGCAGGTGCTCGGCGAGATCAAGTCGGCGCCGATCGAGCAGCTCGTCGACAACATGATGCAGATCTCCGACAACGTCCTCACCGAGTCCGTCGCGCGTGAGATCGCGATCAAGTCGGGCAACGAGCCGTCGTTCGCGGGCGGGGTCAAGGCCGTGCGGGACGTCCTGACCAAGAACGGGTTCGACCTGACCGGGGCGAACTTCGTCGACGGCAGCGGGCTCTCGGCCACGAACAAGATCCCGGCCAAGCTGCTCACCGACGTGCTGACGGCGGCGGCCAAGCCCACGCTGGACGACCCGCGCACGACGAAGCTGCGGCCGTTGCTGACCGCGTTGCCGGTGGCGGGCGGCAGCGGCACGCTCGCCGGGCGCTACACCGGGAACTCGGCGGACGGCAAGGGCTGGGTGCGGGCCAAGACCGGCACGCTCACCGGCGTCAACGCGCTGGCGGGCATGGTCGTCGACGTGGACGGACGGGTGCTGGTGTTCGCGTTCATGTCGGCCAGCAACCGCAACCCGGAGACCGAGGTGCGGCCCGCGCTGGACGTGATGGCCGCTGCGTTGCGGGGCTGTGGCTGTTCGTAGCGGGGCGTGCGCAGGTAGCGTCGGGAAGTGTGAACGGCGCGACGGAGGCAGACCTCGGCCCGGTGGACTGGGAGCTGGCGGTTTCGACCGCCGTGCGGCTCGTGCGACCAGGGCCGGTGATCGGGAAGGACGAGGCCGACCACGTCGTCGGCAGGCTTCGCGAGTTCGCGCCTCAGGCCGAGGTGCACGTTCGCGAGCTGACGGGTCTCGGTCAGGGCCTGCCGCTGCTGCCCGGTGAGGTCGTCGACCGTCCGGCGTGGGTGCGGGCCGCGGCGCAGGGTCTCGCGGCGTTGACGGGGCCCGCGATGCAGCGTCAGCCCGGTGCGATGGCGAGCATCCTCGCGGGCACGGCCGGTGTGCAGGCGGGCGTCGTGATGGCGTTCCTGTCCTCACGGGTGCTCGGCCAGTACGACCCGTTCAGCCCCAACGACCAGCTCGCTGGCCGCCTGCTGCTGGTCGCGCCGAACATCGTTGGCGCGCAACAGGCTCTGGACGTCCCCGCGGACGACTTCCGCATGTGGGTGTGCCTGCACGAGTGCACGCACCGCCTGCAGTTCACCGGCGTCCCGTGGCTGCGGAAGTACTTCTCCGACCAGGTCACCACGCTTCTCTCCACAATGGACGACGACCGCGCGCCGCTGCCAGAGGTCATCCGCGACTTCCGGCACAAGCTGCGCGCCGGCGACGGTCCGATCGGACTGATCGAGCTCATCCAGTCACCGCAGCAGAAAGCCGTGCTGGACCGGTTGATCGCACTGTCCACTTTGCTCGAGGGTCACGCCGACCACGTGATGGACGCCGTCGGACCCTCGGTCGTGCCGTCCGTCGGGACGATCCGCAGCCGCTTCACCGCGCGGCGCAAGGGCGGCGGCCTGCTGGACCGGATCCTGCGCACGGCGCTCGGCGTGGACGCGAAGGTGCGCCAGTACGAGGAGGGCGCGGCGTTCACCGAGTACGTCGTAGAACGCGTCGGCATGGACGGCTTCAACGCGATCTGGACCTCCGCCGAGACGCTGCCGACCCGCGCCGAGATCACCGAGCCGATGAGCTGGCTGCGCCGCGTGGCACCGTGAACGGACCGGTCGCCGAGATCCGCACGGCGGTCCGCCGGTTCCTGGACGAGGTGTGCCCGGAGGCGGTGACCGTCGCGGTCTCCGGTGGCGCCGACTCGCTGGCGTTGGCCTACTGCGTCGGACAGTTCGTGCCCGGTGCGTCGGCCGTGGTCGTCGATCACCAGTTGCAGCCCGGTTCTGCCGAGGTGGCCCTGCGCGCGGCCCAGCAGTGCGCGGAGTTCGGGCTGGTGTCACGCGTGGAGGCCGTTGAGGTTTCCGGCGACGGCGGACCGGAGGCGGCGGCCCGCAAGGCTCGCTATGCCGCTCTGAGGCCCGCTTCCGGAGTCGTGCTGCTCGGCCACACCCTCGACGACCAGGCCGAGACCGTGCTGCTGGGCCTGGGCCGCGGGTCAGGCCCGCGTTCGATCGCGGGCATGCGTTCGTGGGACCCGCCGTGGGGACGTCCGCTGCTGGGCGTGTCCCGGGCGGCCACCCGTGCTTTTTGCGCAGAGCAGGGCATCGAGGTGTGGGACGACCCGCACAACGTGGACCCGTCGTTCACGCGCGTGCGCTTGCGTTCCGAGGTGTTGCCGTTGCTGGAAGAAGTGCTGCAGGGCGGCGTCGCGTCGTCGTTGGCCCGCACGGCCGCCCAGCTGCGCGAGGACTGTGACGCACTCGACTCGCTGGCTTCGGCGTTCAGCGGCGACTGCTGCGCCGTGGACGACATCGCCGAGTTGCCCGCCGCACTTCGACGCAGAGTGCTCAGATCGTGGCTCATCGACTCCGACGTGCCGGAACTGTCCGATTCGCACCTGCGACGTGTTGACGCACTGGTGAGTGAATGGCGCGGTCAGGGCGGTGTCTGGCTACCTGGCGGCTTTGTCGTGCGGCGCGCGCATGGCAGGCTCGTTGTGGAACCACAGTCTTAAGCAGAGGGGACCTGTCCGTGTACGACGGCGACATCGCATCCGTGCTCATCACCGAGCAGGAGATCAGCGACAAGGTCACCGAACTCGCCAAGCAGGTCGCGGATGACCACCCAGAAGGTGACTCCGACCTCGTGCTGATCACCGTCCTCAAGGGCGCGGTGATGTTCATGGCCGACCTCGCACGCGCGCTGCCCGTTCCGGTGCAGCTCGAGTTCATGGCCGTTTCGTCCTACGGCTCCTCCACGTCCTCCTCGGGCGTGGTGCGGATCCTGAAGGACCTGGACCGAGACATCGCCGACCGCAACGTGGTGATCGTCGAGGACATCATCGACTCGGGGCTGACCCTGTCGTGGCTGCTGAAGAACCTGCAGTCGCGGCGGCCCCGGTCGCTGGAGGTGTGCACGTTGCTGCGCAAGCCCGACGCGGTGAAGGTCGAGGTACCGGTCAAGTACGTCGGCTTCGACATTCCCAACGAGTTCGTGGTCGGGTACGGCCTCGACTACGCCGAGCGGTACCGCGACCTGCCGTACATCGGCACGCTGGACCCGAAGGTCTACTCCAGCTGAAAACGTTGAAGGGCGCTTTCATCCGTGTGACTCGGATGAAAGCGCCCTTCGTCGTTTGATCAGCAGTTCGGGCGGCAGCGGCGCTGGGAGACCGCGTCCAGGAGCACGCCGCGGATGTCCTCCGGGTTGCGCGCCTGGTACGCCTTACCGCCGGTAGCAGCGGAAATGGAACGCAGAGCGTCCATGTCGACCTCGTCCCCGAGCCCGACCATGATGATCGGCACCGGCTTGGCGGGATCGGCCTCGCGCTTCAAGGTCTCGATCAACGCGCCGGTGTCGATCGACGAGACGTCGTCGTTGCGGCCGTCCGTCATCAGCACGACGGAGTTGACCTTGGACGCGTCGTACCCGGACAGCACGTGCCGGAACGCCGCCAGAGTCGTGTCGTTCAGGGCCGTGCCGCCGCCCACGAGTCCAGGCAGCTGCGACGCACCGGCTTCGAGGCGCTTGCGGCGCGTGACACCGGCCAGAGGCTCGCCCAGCGGACCGATCGGAACGAGCTCGATCCAGTCGTTCGGCGGCTTCTTGTCGGTCGAGAAGGCCCAGAGGCCGATCTGCGTGGTGTCCGGCAGCATGCTCAGCGCGGTCATGGACGCCTCGGTGGCGGCCTCGACCCGGGTTTTGCCGTTGCCGCTCTTCTCGATCATCGAGCCGGAGACGTCGATGACGGTCAGCATGCGCATGTCGAGGCTGATGGCGCCCCACGTGCGCAGCAGCTCGGACACCTGGTCGGCGTTCGGGGTCTCGATCAGCTTGACGTCGCCGGTCTGCACGCCCTCGACGTCGGTCGACCACTTGGCCGGCGCGGCGCCCTGCACGGTGCGGAAGCCGGCCTCGCCGAAGCGCTTGGAGGTCTCCGCGGAGCGCAGGACCTTCTCGAACTGCGACGCGGCCTCGCCGATGCCCTCAGTCTCGTTCGGGCGCGTGACGCGGACCAGCGGGTAGTCGAAGGACAGCGTGCCCTCCTTGGGCGGGGCGCCCAGGACGGCGTTGTCCTTCACCGCGCGGTTGTTGGCGACGACCGACTGCTCGGTCGCGGCGAACAGCGGGGCCTTGGCCGCGTCGGTGGTGACCTTGCCGAACGAGTCGCGGACCGACGGCACGGCGCTGCGGCCCACCCGCAGCAGGGTGCCGACGAGCTCCGGCTTGGGCGTTCCGTCCGGGTTGCCGAGCAGAGTTCGGATCACGAACAGCGCGGCGAGACCCTCGGAGGTCATCGTCGGATCGCTCATCGAGATCTGGACCCGCGGGTCGACGACCTTGGACCAGGAGACGGGGGAGACCGGGAAGCCGATCTTGCCCATCGCCGCCTCGGAGCCGGCCATGACCAGCGGGCTGGACGCCAGCGAGGGCTTGATGTCCAGCTTCGGGGCCTCCGGGCCTGTCTCGGCCGCCTGGCGCTGGGCCTCGGCCGCCCACATCGAGGAGTCGGGGATCCAGAGGGAGTGGGGGTTGATCTGCGCGGTCGGCAGTTCGTTGGCCACGTCGGCCGCGTTGCGCGACTCGACCTGGACCTGGACGCACCGGCCGTTCACCACCGGTTGGGACCGCTGGTAGTCCTGCGCTGCCGCGTTCACCACATCTAACGCGGCGGGGGTGACGGCGACCTTCAACGGCAGTGCACCGGAACAGTCGGCGCCGCTGGTGACACGGAGTGCCACGACCGTTACGCCTGCCGCCGCTACCACTCCGAGCAGAGCGCCCACGGGAAGGGCCACCCGCCGGAACAGACCGGGGGACGTGTGACGTGCTGACATACAGTTACTGACCTTCGGTCATGTGTTCACTCTTTCGAGTGGCGGGGGAACACTCGGGGGATGCATGAGGATGACATAGACCCCCAAACGTAGTGAGACGGCGTGACCTGCGTCACTCGTCTGGACGGCCGTATTTGTTCCGGATGAACCAAACTGCGTGAACATGCGTGGTGGGAGTCACCCGCGGGAACCTCGGGGCGCACCTGACCGTTGGGTGCTCAGTACCTGACCAGCGAGCGGTAGGCTGGTCGGACGCGGTATGTGGGTCTTCCACTGCCCGACGCGCAAGTCAGGGAGGGTCGAGGCCGCCCGCCGGCCGTAAGTGCATGGACCGCAAGCGCCTGCTTCGCAACCCGCTGCTGTGGATCGCTGCGGTGTTGCTGCTCTACTTCGTCTTCACCGTGCTCTTCGACGACTCACGGGGCTACCACCCGGTCAAGACGTCCCAAGCGCTCCAACAGGTGCGGGACGGCAAGGTCAAGGAAGCCACGATCGAGGACAAGGAGCAGCGGCTCCGGCTCACCCTCACCGACGGCACCACCTTCGAGGGCAGCAACCGCCTCATCACGCAGTTCCCCGCCAGCTCGACGGACGAGATCTTCAACGTCCTCGACCAGGCCGGCAACAAGCCGACCGTGGAGACCAAGGTCAGCCAGGAGTCCATCCTGATGCAGATCTTGATCTACCTCGTGCCGCTCGGCCTGCTGTTGCTGCTGCTGATGTGGATGATGAACAACGCTCAGGGCGGTGGTAACCGCGTTCTGAACTTCGGCAAGTCCAAGGCCAAACAGCTTTCCAAGGACATGCCCAAGACGACGTTCGCCGACGTCGCCGGTGCCGAGGAGGCCGTCGAGGAGCTCGAGGAGATCAAGGACTTCCTCCAGAACCCCGGCCGCTACCAGGCGCTCGGCGCGAAGATCCCGAAGGGCGTGCTGCTCTACGGCCCGCCGGGAACCGGTAAGACGCTGCTCGCCAGGGCCGTCGCCGGTGAGGCGGGCGTGCCGTTCTACTCGATCTCCGGTTCGGACTTCGTCGAGATGTTCGTCGGTGTCGGTGCCTCGCGTGTCCGCGACCTGTTCGAACAGGCCAAGCAGAACGCGCCGTGCATCATCTTCGTCGACGAGATCGACGCGGTCGGTCGTCACCGCGGCGCCGGTCTCGGCGGCGGTCACGACGAGCGCGAGCAGACGCTGAACCAGCTGCTCGTCGAGATGGACGGCTTCGACTCGCGCGGCGGGATCATCCTGATCGCGGCGACGAACCGTCCCGACATCCTCGACCCCGCGCTGCTGCGTCCCGGCCGCTTCGACCGTCAGATCCCGGTGTCCCCACCGGACCTGAAGGGCCGCAAGCAGATCCTCCGGGTGCACTCGAAGGGCAAGCCGCTGGCCGCGGACGCCGACCTCGACGGCCTCGCGAAGCGCACCGTCGGGTTCTCCGGCGCCGACCTCGCGAACGTCATCAACGAGGCCGCGCTGCTCACCGCGCGTCAGAACGGCCACGTCATCGGCGCCGCGCAGCTCGAGGAGTCGGTGGACCGCGTGATCGGCGGTCCGGCCCGCAAGAGCCGGATCATCTCCGAGAAGGAGAAGAAGATCACCGCGTACCACGAGGCAGGGCACGCCCTGGCCGCGTGGGCGATGCCGGACATCGACCCGGTCTACAAGGTCACGATCCTCGCCCGCGGCCGCACGGGTGGCCACACCCTCTCGGTGCCGGAAGAGGACAAGGACCTGATGACCAGGTCCGAGATGATCGCGCGACTGGTGTTCGCACTGGGTGGCCGTTCCGCCGAGGAGCTCGTCTTCCACGAGCCCACGACCGGCGCGTCCAACGACATCGAGCAGGCGACCAAGATCGCCCGCGCGATGGTCACCGAGTACGGCATGAGCGCGAAGCTCGGCGCGGTCAAGTACGGGCAGGAGCAGGGCGAGCCGTTCCTCGGCCGCTCGGCGGGCCGTCAGGCGGACTACTCGCTCGAGGTCGCGCACGAGATCGACGAGGAGGTGCGCAAGCTCATCGAGGCCGCGCACACCGAGGCGTACGAGGTGCTGGTCACCTACCGCGACGTCCTCGACGACCTCACGCTCGAGCTCATCGAGAAGGAGACCCTGCACCAGAAGGAACTGGAGCGGATCTTCGCCCGCGTCGAGAAGCGGCCGCGCATCACCCAGTTCAACGACTTCGGTGACCGCACGCCGTCCGACATCCCGCCGATCAAGACCCCTGGCGAGCTCGCCAAGGAGCGCGGCGAGCCGTGGCCGCCCGTCGTCGAGGACACCCTCGAGGAGGAGCTGCGGCAGGAGGAGCCCGCTGCTGCGGCGCCGACCGAGGAGCTGCCTTCGCCGAACGGGTCGAACGGCGTGCACCAGCCGGGTCAGCCGAACAACCAGGCGGGTCCGCCGAACTACGGTGCCCCGCCCGGATGGACCCCGGCGACCGTGCCCGGCGGCAAGCCGCACAACGTCTGGGAGCCGAAGAAGCCGCAGTCCGACCAGGACGAGCGGCAGTGACAGAGCAACATCAGCTCGGCGCAGACGCCGGTCTCACCCGCAACGGGGAGGCCGGCGTCTCCGCGCGACGGGTCTTCGACCAGGCACGTGCGGAGGCGGCGGTGCGCGAGCTGCTGATCGCGTGCGGTGAGGATCCGGAGCGAGAGGGCCTGCGCGAGACACCCGCTCGGGTGGCGCGGGCTTACCGTGAGTTGTTCGCGGGCCTCTACACCGACCCGGACAGCGTGCTCGCGAAGACGTTCGACGAGAGCCACGAGGAGCTCGTCCTCGTCACCGACATCCCGATGTTCAGCTTCTGCGAGCACCACCTGCTGCCGTTCCACGGTGTCGCGCACGTCGGGTACATCCCGAACGAGGCCGGCCGGGTGACGGGACTGTCGAAGCTCGCCCGGCTCGTCGACCTCTACTCGAAACGGCCGCAGGTGCAGGAACGGCTCACGTCGCAGGTCGCGGACGCGCTGGTGCGCAGGCTCGAACCGCGCGGCGTGATCGTCGTGATGGAGGCCGAGCACCTGTGCATGGGCATGCGCGGTGTGCGCAAGCCCGGTTCCCGCACGACGACCTCCGCGGTGCGCGGGCTGCTGCGCACGTCGGCCTCGACGCGGGCGGAGGCCATCGAGCTGATCCGAGGCCGGCTGCGGTGAAGGGTGTGCCGAAGCCCGGCCGGTGTGTCGTGATGGGCGTGCTCAACGTGACGCCCGACTCGTTCTCCGACGGTGGCCGGTACCTGAACCGGGACGACGCGGTGGCGCACGGCGTCGAGATGCACAAGCGCGGCGCCGACCTCGTCGACGTCGGTGGCGAGTCCACCAGGCCCGGTGCCGAGCGGGTCGAGGCTCTGGAAGAGATCTCGCGCGTCGTGCCGGTGATCCGCTCGCTGGTCGCCGAGGGCGTGCCGGTCAGCGTCGACACCATGCACGCCGCCGTGGCGTCGGCCGCGCTGGAGGCGGGCGCGTCGATCGTGAACGACGTGTCCGGCGGTCTGGCGGATCCCGAGATGATCCGGGTCGTCGCCGCGGCCGGTGTGCCGTACGTGCTGATGCACTGGCGCGGGCACAGCACGGAGATGGATTCGTTGGCACAGTACGACGACGTCGTTTCGGATGTGCGCGACGAGCTGCTGCAGCGCGTCGAAGCGGCCGTGGCGGCGGGCGTCGCGGAGTCGTCGATCGTGCTCGACCCCGGACTGGGCTTCGCGAAGCTGGGCGACCACAACTGGGAGTTGCTGCAGCGCCTGGACGAACTGGTCGAGCTGGGTTTCCCGGTGCTGGTGGGGGCGTCGCGCAAACGCTTCCTCGGCACGTTGCTCGGCGACCGTCCACCGGACGGCAGGGAAGACGCGACCGCGGCGGTGTCCGCTTTGGCAGCGTTCAACGGAGCGTGGGGTGTGCGGGTGCACGACGTCGACCGGACCTTGGACGCGGTCGCCGTCGCCGGTGCGTGGAGGCGGGGACATGGCTGACCGGATCGCGTTGACGGGCCTGCGGATGCGCGGCAACCACGGCGTTTTCGAGCACGAGAAGCGTGATGGCCAGGAGTTCGTCGTGGACATCACGCTCTGGCTGGATCTCTCGTCCGCGTCGCGCACGGACGATCTTTCGCAGACCTACCACTACGGCGAGCTCGCGGAGATGGCCGCGGCGATCGTCGGCGGCGAACCGTGCGACCTCATCGAGACGGTGGCCGGCCGCATCGCCGACGCCGCGATGGCCGACACACGGCTGCACGCGGCCGAGGTGACCGTCCACAAGCCGTCCGCGCCGATCCCGCTGACGTTCGACGACGTGTCGGTGACGATCCGCCGCTCGCGCCGGCTGGCGGCTCCGCCCAAGGAATCCCGGTGACTCGCGCGGTTCTCTCGATCGGGTCGAACCTGGGGGACCGGTTCGCGTTCCTGCAGTCCGTCGTGGACGGGCTTGCTCCGCACGTGGTGGCGGTTTCGCCGGTGTACGAGACGGCGGCGTGGGGCGTGGAGGACCAGCCCGACTTCCTCAACGCCGTGGTGATCGTCTCCGCTGAGGGGATCGACGAGTGGGGCTGGCTGCGTCGCGGTAAGGAGCTGGAGAACGCCGCCGGGCGCGTGCGGGAGAAGCGCTGGGGACCGCGCACGTTGGACGTGGACGTGGTTTCGGTGGACGGGGTGACCTCGGACCACCCGGAGCTGCTTCTGCCGCATCCTGGGGCGTTTGAGCGCGCAACGGTCCTCATTCCGTGGCTCGACGTGGAGCCCGGCGCGGTGTTGCCGGGCCACGGACCGGTTTCCGCGCTGCGGTTCTCGTCCGAAGGCGTGCGGCGGCGCGACGACCTGGTGCTGAGTTCGGGTTGGATGGACTCGTGAAGTTCACCCGTCCTCGCGACCTGGCGACGATCGCGATCATCGCCGGACTGCTGACTCACCTGCTGCTGCGTTTCGCGTACGACTCGCTGCCACCGTTGCCGCGCGCGGCCGGTTCGACGTTGCTCGCCATCGCGGTCGCGGAGCTGGTGCTCGCGTTCTCGCTGCGGGCCCGGATCCAGCACCGGCCCGGCGCTCGGCCGGTACAGCCGCTGACCGCGGCCCGTGCCGTCGCGCTGGCGAAGGCCTCCTCGGTTCTGGGCGCGTTGATGTTCGGTGCCTGGACCGGGTTGCTGATCTACACCATCCCGGTGCGCGACGAGTTCGCCGCGGCCGGAAACGACCTGTTCGCGGCCATCACCGGCATGGTTTCGGCCGCGGGGCTGACGGCTGCCGCGCTGTGGTTGGAACACTGCTGCAAGACGCCGACGGAGACTCCCGGGAAGGATTAGATACCCGGCCGTAGGTCTCAGTCCCATAACTACGCGGTACCCTCGTGCGCATGACCGGGCGAGGCGCGTCGGCCGACGACGAGCAGGAAGATCACGGTCGTGGCACCGGGCGTTTGCTGTTAGTAGCGGCATTGGCGCTCGCCCTCGTGGCCGCGGCGGTGCTCGTGGCGAGCGACAGCGCCCGCATGCTGCGCCTGGCCGTGGTGGCCGCGTTGTGGGCGGCCCTGGTGGGTGCCTTCCTCGCAGCCAAGTACCGCAAGCAGGTCACTGAGCGCGACGACGAGGTGGCCGACCTCCAGTCCGTCTACGAGCTCGAGCTGGAGCGCGAGGTCGCGGCCCGCCGCGAGTACGAGCTGGAGATCGAGTCCGAGACCCGCAAGCGCATCGAGGAGGAGTCGCGCGCGGACATCGAGGCCCTGCGCGCCGATCTGCACGCCCTGCGCGACAACCTCCAGGCGTTGCTCGGCGGTGACGTCCTCGTCGAACGCGTGGCCCTGCGCGCCGAGTCGACCCGCCTGCGCTCCCTGGCCTCCGACGCCGCCCGCCTGGCCGGACTGCCGGAGAACCGCATCATCAACGCCAAGCCCGCGATCACCGCCTCGACCTCGATCTCGGCCAAGGTGCCGGTGGAAAAGCCGTCCGAGCGCACCGAGCTGATCGAGCGCGTGGCCCACGACGCCAAGGTGCAGCCGCCGCGTCGCGAGCCGGCCCGCCCGGAGCCCACCCGCCCCGAACCGACCCGCACCTCGCCCCGCCCGCAGCCGGCCGTGGTGCGCCGCGAGCCGGTGAAGGCCGTGAAGCAGGAACCGGTCCGCCCGCAGCAACGCCCGGCCGCCGCCGGCGTCGCAGCCCGCCTGGGCGCCCCGCCCCAGGTAGCGCAGCCGCCGACGATGAAGACCCCGCCCGTAGCGCCGCCGCCCGTGCAGGCCCAGGTCCACCGAACCGAACGCGTGCAGCGCCCGCAGCAGAACCGCACCGAGGCACTGTCACGCCCGGCCGAGCCGCCCAAGGCACCCGCCGCCGTGGCCAAGGCCGTCGAGACCCGCAAGCCCGAGCCCCCACGCTCCCGCGTGGCCGAGCGCACCGAGATGATCAACCCCTCGATGCTCGCCGACTCACGCGCCCAGGCCACCGGCGGCGGCCGCCGCCGAGCCGACGACCGCCCCGAACCCGAGCAGGACAGCGGCTCGTGGGAAACCCTGAAGCCGTCTTCCGGCGGCGCGCCCTCACCTTCCGGCGGCCGCCGCCGAGCCGACGACCCGCCGCCGCGCGAGGAGTCCCCCCGCACTCGCCGCTCGCCAGAGGACTCGCTGGTATCGCTACCGCCTTCGGGCCGCCGCGCCGCCGAACAGTCATCGGCGCGCCTGCCGGTGGTGCCGACCGGCCGCCGCACCGCCGCCGACGAACCGCCGGTCGCCGGCCGCCGGGTCGCCGAGGACTCGTCCACGCGCCTGCCCGCGGTGTCGACCGGACGCCGGGCCGCGCCGGAGGACCCGTCGGGTGCGCACGCGGACGGCAAGTCCGTGAGCGAACTGCTGGCGTCGCTCGGCGGTGGCGACGCGCCTCGTCGCAGGCGTCGTCGCGACGAGTAAGTGTTCGTCGATCTAGCTGGCGCTGCCGGGGTCCGTGAGTGGGCTGCTGGCGTGGCTAGGTGATGGAGACGTGCCTTGTGGTCGGTCTCGTCGCGACGAGTAGGCGTTTGCTGGTTTCGCTGATGCTGGCAGGAAGTCTGTAAGTGGACTGCTGGCGTGGCTCGGTGGTCGCGGCGCGTCGGGTTGGTGTCGCTGACGCTGCCGGGAAGTCCATGGGTGAGCTGCTGGCGTCGCCTGGTGGTGGCGGCGCGCCTCGTCGTTGGCGCCGGCGCGTCGAGTAAGTGTTCGTCGATCTCACAGACGCCTGCCGAGAAGCCCCTAAGCGAGTTGCTGGCGTCGCTCGGTGATGGCATGCGCCGGGTCGTCGGCGTTGGCGCGTCGAGTAAGTGTTTGTCGGTTTCGCTGACGCTGCCGGGAAGTCTGTGAGCGCATTGCCCTGCGCCCCTCCGCGCAGTTACTTGTCGATGTCGCCGACGATCACCGCGAACGAGCTCAGCACGGCCGGCAGGTCGTCGACCTTCGTGCCCGGTAGCAACGCGGACAGCGCCTGCACGTTGTTGAACGACGGCGTGCGGAGCTTGAGGCGCCACGGGGTCTTCTCGCCGCGCGATGACAGGTGCACGCCCGACGTGCCGAGCGGCGCCTCGACGCGCGTGTAGACCGACCCCTCGGGCGCCTTGATCGCCTTGGGCAGCCGCACGTTCACCGGACCCGACGGCAGCTGTTCCAGGCAGGACAACGCCAACGTGACAGACAGCCGAGCCTCGTCCAGAAGGCAATGCACGCGCGCGGCGGCGTCGCCCTCGGTTCGCACGACGGGCGTGAAGGGCAAGGACTTGTAGGCGGGCAACGGATCGTCACGCCGCAGGTCGAAGTCGACCCCGCTGGCGCGTCCGATCGGGCCGGTCACGCCGTACGCCAGCGCATCGGCGCGAGGCAGGACGCCGAGCCCTTCCAAGGCGGCAAAGGAAACCGGCAGCGAGTCCACGTCCACAGTGGACAGGAAAGCGGCGGCCCTGGACGTCCAGCCGGCCGGGACGTCCTCGCGCAGGCCGCCGATCCTGTTGAACATGAAGTGGATGCGGCCGCCCGAGGCCTCTTCCATCAGGGACTGCACGCCCTCGCGGTACACGGCGGCGTTGGGGGACAACGGGGTCAGGAAGACCATGTGTGCCATCAGGCGGTTGAGCTCGCACAGCAGGGCGCGCAGCCATTGGGCGCGGGCCGGGACGTCCATGCCCGTCATGCGTTCCACGGCCAGGGCCACGGCCAGTTCGTTGCAGAAGGCGGCCAACCAGTCGTGGCGGTTGGCCAGCGTCAGGACCTGGCGGTAGTCGCGGACCTCGAACAGCTTCTCGGCGCCGCGGTGCAGGTGGCCCACCAGCGGTTCGGCGGCGGTGATCATCAGGTCCGGTGTGACGGTCAGGCGCAGGCGGTAGGCGCCGTGGGCCGACGGGTGCAGGGGGCCCAGGTCGATCACGCGGTCCACGCCCAGGTACTGCGCGCCCGCGCCCACGCCAACGGTGATCTGCTCGCTCACCCGAGCATGGTTTCACGCGCGAACGGGACCGACGCGCAGCGACGTCTTCCGCGTGACCGGTCTGCGGTCCCGACGGCCTGGAGAAGACCGAGGCGGTCCGGGCTCAGGCCCTGGTGATCGCGAAGTAGAAGCACCCGTGGGACAGGCTGCGGATCTGGAGCGACTCGATCTCGGGATTGTTGAACAATCCTTCGATTGCACGATCGAACGATCCTGGCTCCACCAGCTCGCCGTCGTTGATCTGGCCGGCTGCGTTGTAGGAACGCAGGATCCGGGGATTGTTCAACAATTCTACAGGGAGACGATCCAACGAAGGCGCGGCCGGGCAGTCGACGTGCGTGAAGATCGGGCCGACCTCCGAGTACGGACCCTTGCCGAACGGGGGCGAGTAGCGGAACAGCCAGACCGGCTCGTCGGCCAGCGACTTCCGCAGGCAGCACCGCAGCGGCACGTCAGGCTCGGAGGCGCGGTACTCGCGTCCGGGGTCGGAGAGAGCGGCGGACGGCGAGACGGTGTGGATTCGCATGAAGAGAACGATCGTCGTCAGGAAGCCGAAAAGCTGGCGGGAATCGGACGCCAGGGCGGCAGCGAGGGCAGCAGGTCCGACACAGCGACACCACACCCGTGCAGCAGCCAGCCGAACGCCCCCAGCCCGCGCGGGTCACGCAGCTCAGCAATCCGTCCGGCGCGAGAAGCCGACGAAAGCCACTCCCACCCGGACCCGGAAACCGAGCCGACCAGCCCGAGCGCAGCGAGAGCATCCCGTTGCGACACCAGCACCCAGTCCCCACCGGCAGCCGCGGCACAAGCATCCAAGGCAACGTGCGCGGTGATGTCACAAGACCCGTCGAACACCGGCGCGACCTGACGCCCGTCCCGATACCCGGTCAGCGTGAACCGCCGCGACGACACCAGATGCCCGTAGTCGATCGCCAACGCCGCCCCGCGAACCGAAGCAACCGCAGCAGTCCAGGCCGCGTCCCGGGGAGCCCCCACTTCGGCCTGTGAGCCGGCAGCAAGAGAAGGCCACCACCGGGCGATCCACGGATCGGACGAAGGCCCGGTCACCACCGGACAGGGGATCGAGTCGAGCCACTCGTGCCCGACCAGCAGCCCAACGCACGAGGGCACGGACGAAACCCACCGAACCCCAGGCAGCGAAACAGGAGGCCCGAGCTCGACGGCCGTGACCCGCAACCGGGCTGCCAGCGACCCGGAAGCCAGCGACCGAACCGCGAAAGCCAGCTCTCCACCACCGGCACCGACGTCCACGAAGTCCACGACCGGGGGAAATCCGAGCGCGGCATCCACCCGCGACAACAACTCCACCAAAGCGGAAGCCAGCTCAGGACCAACCAACGGCGAGGTCCGGAAGTGCGAAGACGGCTTCTCCCCGCGCGCGAAGAAGCCGTCCGGCCCGTACAACGCGGCATACCAAGCGGCTTCCCAGTCGAACATCGGTCAAGTGTGCATCTAAGGTCATTTCCCGTGAACGACGCCGATCTCTCGCCGATGCCGACCAAGAGGCGCATCGAGCAGCGCCGTTGGACCGTGCTCTTCCCCGTGGTGGCGCTGATCGCCCTCGCCGCCGCGGGACTCGTGCTGTTCGCGCTGGGTACGTCGGCCATCGGCATCAAGCCCCTGCTGGTCGGTGCCGCCGCCGCGCTCATCCCGGTCGCGTTCGTGGTGAGCGCGTTCCTGTGGATCGACCGCTGGGAGCCGGAACCGGCGAAGATGCTGCTCTTCGCGTTCGTGTGGGGCGCGTGCGGGGCGACGATCAGCTCGCTCGCGTTCAACCAGACGAGCCGGGTGCTCGGCAGCCTGCTCACCGACGACGGCACGACGTTCACCGCGGTGGTCGGCGCTCCGATCGTCGAGGAGGCGACCAAGGCGGCGTTCCTGCTGGCCGTGTTCCTGCGGCGCCGGCACGAGTTCGACGGCGTCGTGGACGGCATGGTCTACGCGGGCATCACGGCCGCGGGCTTCGCGTTCACCGAGAACATCTGGTACTTCGGCCGGGTCTTCGTGGCCGACGGGATCGGTGGCATGGGCGGCGGTGTGATCGCGCTGTTCATCCTGCGCGGGGTGCTGTCGCCGTTCGCGCATCCGCTGTTCACGTCCATGACCGGCATCGGCGTCGGCATCGCGGCCAGCTCCAGCAACACCACGACCAGGATCATCGCCCCGATCGGTGGCTACCTCACCGCGGTGGGCCTGCACTCGCTGTGGAACTTCTCCACGACGGTCGGCACCGGCGCGGAGTTCATCAACCTGTACTTCCTGATCATGGTGCCGGTGTTCGCGGGAGCCGTCGCGATCGTGGTCTGGCAGCGGCGCCGGGAGCAGCGGATAGTGGCCGGGCAGCTGGCCGCGATGGCGCAGAACCGGTGGATCGCCAACAGCGAGGTGGCCCTGCTGGCCAGCCTCAACGGCCGCAAGAACTGGCTGCGAGCGGTCAAGCGCAAGTCCGGTGACACGGCGGTCAAGGCCGTGCGGAGCTACCAGGTCGCGGTCACCGAGCTGGCCTTCCTGCGACACCGCATCGAACAGGGAACGGCGGGTCAGAGCGCCGAACATCGTCACGGGGTACTGCTCGACACGCTGCACGCCGCCAGGGCGGCCGCACGCCGGTGAGTCCCGTCACCGACCGGCCTCAGGCAAGGATCGGCGGGATTACCCTCGGCGGCGTCGTCTGGTACCCGAACCGGGACTGGAACGTCAGAAGGAGTTAGTCGCATGGACGCGACCCCACGTCCGGCCAGGCTCGCCGTCGGTGTCATCTCGGCAGGCCGCGTCGGTTCGGTGCTGGGCGCCGCGCTGGCCAGGACGGGCCACGTGGTGGTCGGCGCGACAGCCGTCTCCCAGGCCTCCCGCAACCGCGCGGAAGAGCTGCTGCCCGGTGTCCCGATCGAGGACCCGACAGAAGTCGCCCAACGAGCAGACCTCGTGCTGTTGGCCGTGCCGGACGACGAGCTCCCTGGTCTCGTGAAGGGCCTCATCGCCACCGAGTCGCTGCGCGCGGGCCAGATCATCGTGCACACCAGCGGTGCCCAGGGCGTCAAGGTTCTCGAACCCGCGGCCGCGCTCGGTGCGCTCACGCTCGCGTTGCACCCCGTCATGACCTTCACCGGCCGCGAGGAAGACCTGCAGCGGATGCGCGCCGCGTGCGTCGGCGTGACGGCGGCGGACGGCGACGAGGTGGCGTGGAGCGTCGGCGAGGCACTGGTCGTCGAGATGGAGGCGGAGCCGATCAGGGTGCCCGAGGCCGTCCGCCCGCTCTACCACGCGGCACTCGCCCACGGCGCGAACCACCTGATCACGCTCGTCCGCGACGCCGCCGACCTGCTGACCGGCGCGAACATCCCCAACGCCGAACGACTGCTCGGCCCGTTGCTGTCCGCGGCGCTCGACAACGCGCTGCGCCACGGTGACCGGGCCCTCACCGGTCCGGTCGCCCGCGGCGACACGGGTACCTTGCGCAAGCACCTCGGCGTGCTCGCCGAGCAGGCACCGGAGATCCTGCCCAGCTACCGCGTGCTCGCCCGCCGCACCGCCGAACGGGCCGAGCACTCAGGGCTGCTCAAGCCCGACGCGGCCAACGACGTTCGCACCACTCTCGAGGACTGACGTGACCAAGCCACTCACCAAGGACGACTACCGCCCGGACGACGTCACGGTGCACCGCGACCCCGTCCGGCTCAACCGGGTCATCAGGGCGCTGCGCAACGCCGGCCGCAACGTCGCGCTGGTGCCCACGATGGGCGCGCTGCACGCGGGCCACCGCCAGCTGATCCGCGAAGCCCAGGTCATGCAGAACACGGTGATCGTGGTGTCGATCTTCGTGAACCCGCTGCAGTTCGGGCCGAACGAGGACCTCGCGAAGTACCCGCGGCAGTTCGAGTCCGATGTGGACATCTGCCGCGAGGAGCGCGCCGGCATCGTCTTCGCGCCGTCCGTCGAGGACATGTACCCCGCGGGCGCTCAGGTCACCGTGCACCCCGGTCCGCTGGGCGACGAGCTGGAGGGCGCCTCGCGCCCCGGCCACTTCGGCGGCGTGCTCACGGTCGTGTCGAAGCTGTTCAACATCGTGCAGCCCGCGTACGCGGTGTTCGGGCAGAAGGACTACCAACAGCTGCAGCTGATCCACAAGATGGCGCGGGACCTCAACTTCCCGCTCGACGTCGTCGGCGTGCCGACCGTCCGCGAGCACGACGGGCTGGCACTGTCGTCGCGCAACGCCTACCTGAGCCCGGAGCAGCGACACCAGGCCGTCACGCTGTCGGCCGCGCTGACCGCCGGCGCCCACGTCTCCTCGCAGGGCGCTGACGCGGTGCTCAAGGCAGCGCACGACGTGCTGGCGCAGACGCCCGAGATCGAGCTGGACTACCTGGAGCTGCGCGGTACCGACCTCGGTGCCGCGCCGGAGAACGGCGACGCGCGCCTGCTCATCGCGGCCCGCGTCGGTTCCACCCGCCTGATCGACAACATCGCGGTGTTGCTCGGCGAAGGCGACGAGTAGGGGGATGTGGCCATGTTCCGCACGATGCTGAAGTCCAAGATCCACCGCGCGACCGTGACGCAGGCGGACCTGCACTACGTCGGTTCGGTGACGGTGGACGAGGACCTGATGGAGGCCGCCGACCTGCTGGCGGGCGAGCAGGTCGCGATCGTCGACGTCTCCAACGGCGCACGGCTGGAGACCTACGTGATCCCCGGCGAGCGCGGCACCGGCGTGCTGGGCATCAACGGCGCGGCGGCGCACCTCGTGCACCCCGGCGACATCGTGATCCTCATCGCGTACGGGCAGATGGACGACGCCGAGTCGCGCACCTACCAGCCGCGGGTCGTCTTCGTGGACGCCGACAACAAGGTCGTCGACCTCGGCGCCGACCCCGCGCACGCCCCCGAGGGCTCCGGTCTGGTGAACGGCTCCACGAGCGCCCCTTCGTCCGAGACCGTTGAGGCGACCGCGCTCGACGCGTTGATCCAGGCCGAGAACTAAGGAAACGCACTGTGCTGCTCGCCATCGACGTCGGCAACACCAACATCGTGCTCGGTCTGTACGACGGGGTCGGCGACTCGGCCCCGCTCGTGCGTGACTGGCGGATGCGCACCGACGCCAGGATGACCGCCGACGAGCTCGCGCTGACCATGCGCGGCCTGCTCGGCGAGTACGCCGACAAGATCACCGGCATCTCCGCGCTGTCCACCGTGCCCGCGGTGCTGCGCGAGTTGCGGGTGATGCTCGGCCGCTACTACGACGCGGTGCCGAAGATCCTGGTGGAGCCGGGCGTGAAGACCGGCGTGCCGCTGCTCGTGGACAACCCGAAGGAGGTGGGCTCGGACCGCGTGATCAACACGCTGGCCGCGCACCACCTGTACTCGACCTCGTGCGTCGTGGTGGACTTCGGCACTTCCACGAACCTCGACGTGATCTCGTCGCGCGGCGAGTTCCTCGGCGGGGCGCTGGCACCGGGCATCGAGATCTCGGTCGACGCGCTCGCCGCCCGCGCCGCCCAGCTGCGCAAGGTCGAGCTGGTCAGGCCGCGCAACGTGATCGGCAAGAACACCGTGGAGTGCCTGCAGTCCGGCATCGTCTACGGGTTCGTCGGCCAGGTAGACGGGCTCGCGCGCAGGATCGCCGAGGAGCTCCAGCAGACCGATCCGGGCCCCGTCACGGTGATCGCCACCGGTGGCCTCGCGCCGCTGGTCGTGTCGGAGTCCTCGACGATCGCGCACCACGTGCCCGACCTGACCCTGTTGGGGTTGCGCCTGGTGTTCGAGCGCAACATGCCTACTCGCTGACGCGCACCGTCCGGAACACCTCCGAGTACAAGGGGACGTCGAACGGCCCGTTCGACGTCTCCGGGCGCTCGCGGAGGAACGCGATCATCTTCTCGTTGACCGCGGCCCGCTCCTCGTCGTCGATGACGAGCATGCGCGAGTGCGTGTTGATCCAGGCGACAGCCGCTTCCGGCGAGTTCCTGCGGTGCACGTGCGGGAACACCTGGTGCTCCGCGGGCGTGAACAACGGGTGCGCCACGACGTCCACCGGGCGCTGCCGCTGCGACTCGACGCTGGTGTTCGACAGCTGCTGGAACTCGTTGAGCCACGCCACGTCCGGGTCGGTGTCGAGCCACATGGCCGCGAGCACACCGCCCGGCCGCAGCACGCGGGCGATCTCCGGCAGCGCCTTCTCCTGGTCGAACCAGTGGAACGCGGTGCCGACGAACACGGCGTCGACCGACTGGTCGCGCACCGGGATGTGCTCCGCGTGGCCGGGCAGCGCGCGCACGTCGTGCACACGGCGCACCAGTTCGGACAGCATCTGCTCGTTGGGCTCGACGGCCGTCACGTGGTGGCCCTCGGCGACCAGTCCCGCGGTCAGCTTGCCGGTGCCGGCGGCGAGGTCCAGCACTTCTAACGGCTCGGATGTGCCCAGCGGCTCCAGTGCCCACCGGATCGCCGCCACGGGATAGTCAGGCCTGTGTTCGGCGTAGGCCTCGGCCTGCGCGCCGAACGAGTCCGCTCGCCTCGCGTGTAGATCCATCACCACAACTTAGGCCGTCGCGAATCCGCCGGGGTATCCGGTTCGCTTTGCCTCCACGCCCTTCCGTACCCTTCTCGACGTGAGTGAGCAGCCGAAGCAAAACCTCGTGACCAGCGAAGAAGACCTGCCAGAGCAGATGCGCGTGCGCCGGGAGAAGCGTGCGCGGCTGCTCGCTTCCGGCAAGGAGCCGTATCCCGTCGAAGTCGAGCGCACGCACACGTTGCGCGAGATTCGCGACGCGCATCCCGAACTCGAACCCGACACGCAGACCGGCCAGATGGTCGGAGTGACCGGCCGGATCATGTTCATGCGCAACACCGGAAAGCTGTGTTTCGCGACGTTGCGCGAAGGCGACGGCACCGAACTGCAGGCGATGCTGAGCCTCGCCGGTGTCGGTGAGGAAGCACTTTCCGAGTGGAAGACCGACGTCGACCTCGGCGACCACGTTTTCATCCACGGCGAGGTCATCAGCTCTCGTCGCGGCGAGCTTTCCGTGATGGCCGACGCGTGGCAGCTCACGTCGAAGTCGCTGCGCCCGTTGCCGGTCGCGCACAAGGAACTCGGCGAGGAAACCCGTATTCGTCAGCGATACGTCGACCTCATCCTGCGGCCGTTGGCACGCGACACCGTTCGGACCCGCGCGAACGTGGTCCGTTCTCTGCGCGACTCGTTCCACCGGCGCGGATTCCTCGAAGTCGAGACGCCGATGTTGCAGACGCTGCAGGGTGGTGCGTCCGCGCGTCCGTTCATCACGCACTCGAACGCCCTCGACATCGACCTGTTCCTGCGCATCGCGCCGGAGCTGTACTTGAAGCGCTGCGTCGTCGGTGGCATCGAGAAGGTCTTCGAGATCAACCGCAACTTCCGCAACGAGGGTGTGGACTCGTCGCATTCGCCCGAGTTTTCGATGCTCGAGTACTACGAGGCGTACGCCACGTACGACTCGAACGCGAAGCTGACTCGCGAGCTCATCCAGGAAGCCGCGGAAGCGGTGACCGGTTCTCAGATCGTCACGTTGGCGGACGGGTCGGAGTACGACCTGTCGGGTGAATGGACGACGCTGAGCATCTACGAGTCGTTGTCCGACGCCGTTGGTGAGGAAATCACCCCCGAGACGCCGGTCGAGGTGCTCCGCAAGCTGTGCGATCGCCACGAACTCGAGGTCAACCCGAAGTTCGGGCACGGCAAGCTGGTCGAGGAGCTGTGGGAGCACCTGGTGTGCGACTCGCTCTACCTGCCCACGTTCGTGCGCGACTACCCGATCGAGACGTCGCCGCTGACCAGGCAGCACCGCACGAAGCCGGGTGTCGCCGAAAAGTGGGATCTGTACGTGCGCGGATTCGAACTCGGAACCGGTTACTCCGAACTGGTGGACCCCGTGATCGAGCGGGAACGCCTGGAAGCACAGGCGCGTCTTGCGGCGGCCGGTGACCACGAGGCCATGCCGATCGACGAAGACTTTCTGCGATCACTGGAGTACGGAATGCCACCGAGTGGTGGTGTCGGAATGGGTATCGATCGGCTGCTGATGGCCCTCACGGGTCTGGGTATCCGGGAGACCATCTTGTTCCCGCTCGTTCGCCCTGAATGAGTAACTTTCCGGATGTCGATAGGTGCAATGCGGCACCTGTGCGCTAACCTGCGTCGCAAGAGGCTTTAGTTGGCGACGCGGGTGCACCGCGCATTCGGGGTCCAGGAGGATACGCATGGCGCAGAAGGTCACCGTGACCCTCGTCGACGACCTGGACGGCTCCACTGCGGAGGAGACCGTCGAGTTCGGGCTGGATGGTGTCAGCTACACGATCGACCTTTCCTCGGGCAATGCGGGCAAACTGCGAGACGCTCTTGCCGACTTCGTCGGTGGTGCACGTCGCGCGGGTGGTCGTAAGCGCGTTGGTCCAGGTCGTCCGGCGGGTGTGAAGGCACGCCCGGCATCGGCGGATCGTGAGCAGAACCAGGCCATTCGAGAGTGGGCTCGCAAGCAGGGCATGAAGGTGTCGGATCGCGGCCGCATCCCGGCCGAGGTGCTCGACGCGTACCACCAGCAGGGCTGAAATTCGTTAAATCACGAAGGGGTTCCGGGTGCGATTCCCGGAACCCCTTCGTGCTATTTGAGTGACTGATCAACTACTGGGTGGCGCCCAGAAGGCTGAACGGTGCGATCCAAACGAGATGTTCGGCACGAGATCTTGGGCGTCTTGCTTCTGATCTTTTAGTTGATCTGACAACGGGTTGGCAGAACATTCTTCGCCGGTCTTCTGCGTCACTTCTTCTCGGATGTGACCAGAAGCAACACCCTTCACGGCTGTCCCACCAGGTGGTTCGGTTAGGCTTACCTGTCCTGTGCGGAGCCTGGGAGGGGTGGGCCTTGGGTCGTCGGTCGCTGGGCCTGACCTTCCTGCTGGTCGTGCTGGTCGCCGTGTCGCTGGCGAGCATCGCGATCGGCTCGAAGGAGATCCCGCTGTCCGGGGTGTGGCACGGGCTCTTCACGCCGACCGGGGTCGAGAACGACGTGGTGATCCGCGAGCTGCGGATCCCGCGGACATTGCTCGGCGTCGTGGTCGGCATCGCGCTGGGTGTCGGTGGCGCCCTCATGCAGGGCCACACGCGCAATCCGCTGGCCGACCCGGGCATCCTCGGCGTCACGCACGGCGCCGCGCTGGCGGTCGTCCTCTCGATCTTCACGCTCGGCGTCTCGTCGCTGGTCGGCTACATCTGGTTCGCCTTCGCCGGCGCGATGGTCGCGAGCGTGGTGGTGTTCCTGCTCGGCTCGGCGGGCCGGGGTGGTCCGTCGCCGGTGACGCTGGCGCTGGCCGGTGCCGCGGTGTCGGCGCTGATGCACGGTCTGGTGTCGGCGATCGTGCTGCTCGACCAGCAGTCGCTCGACGCGTTCCGGTTCTGGCAGGTCGGGTCGATCGCGGGCCGCGACCTGTCCGTCCTGAACCAGGTGCTGCCGTTCCTGGCCGTCGGGCTCGTCGTGGCGGCGTTCAACGCGCCGGGGCTCAACGCGTTGTCGCTGGGCGAGGACGTGGCCAGGTCGCTCGGTGTGCGGGTCGGGATGACGCGGTCGTTGGGCATCTTCGCGATCACGCTGCTGGTGGGCGGGGCTGTCGCGGCGTGCGGGCCCATCGGGTTCATCGGGCTGGTCGTGCCGCACGTGGCGCGCGCGTTCACCGGCCCGGACTACCGCTGGCTGCTGCCGTTCTCCGCGCTGGTGGGCGCGATCCTGCTGCTGCTCGCCGACATCCTCGGCCGCGTGGTGGCCCGTCCGTCCGAAGTGGAGGTCGGCGTGATGCTGGCGCTGCTCGGTGCGCCGTTCTTCATCTTCCTGGTGCGCCGCAAGCAGCTGGTGAAGATTTGAGCGCCGCGACCACGGCGCTGCGGGTGGGCGCCGCCTCGTTCAAGCTGCGCCGCCGGCCGCTGACGGTCGTGGCGGTCGCGCTGGTGCTGCTGGCCGCCGTGCTCGTCGTCGACATCATGATCGGCGACTTTCCGCTGACCGCCTCGCAGGTGATCGACGCGTTGTTCGGTGGCGGGACCCGGCGCGACCAGTTCGTGGTGACGGAGCTGCGGCTGCCGCGCGCGTTGACCGGGCTGCTCGTGGGTGGCGCTCTGGGGCTGTCCGGGGCGATCTTCCAGGCGATCGTGCGCAATCCCTTGGCGTCACCGGACATCCTCGGCGTGACGTGGGGAGCCGGGGCCGGCGCGGTCTCCGTGATCACGTTGTCCGGGTCTCTGGGTGTGGTCACCGGGAGCGCTGCCTCCATCGGGCTCCCGCTGGCCGGGCTCGCCGGCGGGCTGGTCGCCGGGCTGCTGGTCTACGCGCTGGCCTGGCGGCAGGGCATCGAGGGCTTCCGGATGGTGCTGGTCGGGATCGGCGTCACCGCCGTGGCCGGCAACTTCACGCACTACCTGCTGACCGTCGGGGACGTGCAGGACGCCGGTCGCGCGATGGTGTGGATCACCGGGTCGTTGAACGGCCGCGGCTGGGAGCACGTCGTGCCCGTCGCGCTGGCCCTCCTGGTGCTGATTCCCGTGGCGTTGATCGGCGGCCACGTGCTCGGCGCACTTCAGTTCGGCGACGAGACCTCACGCGGGCTCGGCGTGCGGGTCAACGTCGCGCGGTCGGGCCTGATCATCGTCGCGATCGTGCTGGCATCGGTGGCCACGGCCGCCGCCGGTCCGATCGCGTTCGTCGCGCTGGCCACGCCGCAGATCGCGTTGCGCCTGGCCGGGACCGCCCAGCCGCCGCTGTTCGGATCCGTCGTGATCGGGGGCGTGCTGGTGATGCTCTCGGACCTCGTCGCGCGGACGGTCTACCGGATCGAGTTGCCGGTCGGTGTCGTGACGGCCGTGCTCGGTGCGCCCTATCTGATGTACCTGCTGGTTCGGAGTCGTCGGGAGGCTCGGGTATGACGGTGCGTCTTGAGGCTTCGTCCTTGTGCGTGGGATACGGCGAGAGGCTGGTCGTCGACACGCTGGACCTGTCGGTCGTCGGTGGGACCGTCACCGCGGTGATCGGGCCGAACGGGTGCGGGAAGTCGACGTTGCTGCGTGCGCTGGGGCGGTTGTTGCCTGCTCGGTCCGGTGCGGTGTTGCTGGACGGCAAGCAGATCGACCGGATGCCCACTCGTGAGGTGGCTCAGGTGCTGGGGTTGTTGCCTCAGGCGCCGTCCGCTCCCGAGGGGCTGACTGTGGCGGATCTCGTTGCGCGGGGGCGGCATCCGCACCAGTCCTGGTATCGGCAGTGGTCTTCTGAGGATGCGGCTGCTGTTGACGCCGCGTTGGAGATGACCGGGATCTCGGATCTGGCTGAGCGGACCGTGGACGAGCTGTCCGGGGGGCAGCGGCAGCGGGCATGGATTTCCATGGCGCTTGCTCAGGGCACGGATCTGTTGCTGCTGGACGAACCCACTACCTATTTGGACCTCGCGCACCAGATCGACGTTCTGGATCTGGTGCAGGAGTTGCACGTTTCTCTGGGGCGGACGGTGGTGATGGTGCTGCACGACCTGAACTTGGCTGCTCGGTATGCGGACACCATCGTTGCCATGCGGGATGGGCGGATCGTGGCTCAGGGAGCGCCGGCCGACGTGCTCACCGAGACGTTGCTGCTGGACGTGTTCGGGCTGGACGCTCGGGTTGTCGAGGATCCTGTGGCTGGGACGCCGTTGGTGGTGCCGGTTGGGTCTCGGCATCGGGTCTTGTAGAGGGGCGCCTTCGGCGCGCGCTCCGGTCCCGTGGGTCGTTCTGTTGCGTTGGCTGGTGCCTGTTCCGTGTCCGTAGGTGGTCACCTTGCGAGACTTCACCTTGCGTTGCGTGCTTCCCCTCGGGGGCTCTGCCCCCAAACCCCCGCCAATCTGATCGGGGGGTCCAGCGCCGCTTGCGGGTTGATGGCACGCCTGTTGCTTTCGGCGGCTGCGCGTTGCGTAGGTGGTGCGGTCCGGGTGGGGTCCCGTCCCAAGCCGAGCCGGAGCGAGCCACACCAGAGTCGGGGTGTCAACCGGACGAAAAGCGTGTCCCGTTGGCACCCCTGCCCTGGCGCGGCAAGAGCTGAGGCACGACTCGTGACGGGACCCCACCCGGAGCGCACGGGAAGAGCAGCTCGCCTTCGGCGTCGCCTTGCCTCAGCTTCGCCCTCGGGTCGCCTCGGCTTCGCCATCGGGCGCGTTGGGCTGCTAGGAGCAGGTGCGCGGGCAGGCCGTGCAGGGTTCCGCGTCCGGGAGGACGTAGTGGAAGCAGCAGCTGTTGCGCTTGCGCTTCCAGCCCTCGTCGGAGAGGTGGAGGGTCGTCGCCGAGACGAACGGGGCGAGCTTCTCCGGGAGGATCAGCGCCGCGTCGGTCACGCCGCCGTTCTCGTCGCCGCACGCGCGGCCCGCTGCCCAGGCGCCGTACTCGAGCATGTCGGTGGCGGCTGCCCAGAGGGTGCGGCGGCCGAAGCGGACCACCTGGCCGAAGGAGGCGACGAACTGGGCGGCGTGGGCGGCGTAGCGGGCGCGGAGGAGAGCTGTCAGGGCTGCTTCGTTCGCCACGACGGTGGCGGCCGGGTGGTTTGAGGCCGGGTCGTCCGGAAGGCAGGCGAACTCGTCGCACAGGACGGCGATGCCGTCCGGGTGGGGGCGGCCTTCGGTGTTGACGCGGAAGGCGATGTCGGACGGGCGCAAAGAAGGGACGCGGCGGGCCGTGTGGAAGAGGAGGCCCGCGATGGTCCCTGGGATGTGCAGGTACCAACCCATGATGTAGCCGGCGGTGGCTCGGTCGTCGGACTCGCCGTAGTTCTCGACCATCCACTCGGACAGGTCTTTGCGCCACAGGTCGAAGCGTGAAGGGCTGGCCAGGAGGTCCGAGCAGATCGTCCAGTCCGGGGACTGGGTGCCGAAGCGGATCTCGGAGTTGGACGCCAGACGCGCGATGGATTGGGCCAGAGGCGTGAGCGCACGCGGGTTCTGCTGTGAGACCCTCGCAGGTACGGTCACGCGCAAGTCCAATCTCATTGGCTCAATGAGGCTTGCCTAACCTTACCCAAGATCGTGCTGCTGGCGCTCGTCGAGGTGTGCCCGGTCACAGGAGTATCGCTCAACGGTCGGTTGTTCGCGCTGAGCGGACATCGCCCGATCTGTGGAATCCGTTGCTCCCGACCTGCGTTGATGCTGGTGTCAGGGTTGGCCCGATCGCGCTGTGCGCTGATGGGAGCCACAGGTCTCGGGACCGCCCACTACAGTGGTGCCACGGTGCCGCGCTCACCAGGGTAGATCGGTGGAGCCGAGGACCGCCGACGCAGCAGTCAGGGAGTGCGAATGTTCGAAAGGTTCACCGACCGCGCGAGGCGGGTGGTTGTCCTTGCCCAAGAAGAGGCACGGATGCTCAACCACAACTACATCGGCACCGAGCACATCCTCCTGGGTCTGATCCACGAGGGTGAAGGTGTCGCCGCCAAGGCGCTCGAGTCGTTGGGGATCGCGCTGGAGGGCGTCCGCCAGCAGGTCGAGGAGATCATCGGCCAGGGCCAGCAGGCCCCGAGTGGACACATCCCCTTCACCCCGCGCGCCAAGAAGGTGCTTGAGCTGTCACTGCGCGAGGCGCTGCAGCTCGGCCACAACTACATCGGCACCGAGCACATCCTGCTCGGCCTCATTCGCGAGGGCGAGGGCGTTGCTGCGCAGGTCCTCGTGAAGCTGGGTGCCGACCTCAACAGGGTGCGGCAGCAGGTGCTGCAGCTGCTGTCCGGTTACTCGACGGAGAAGGGCGCGTCGGAGTCGACCGGTCGTGGCGAGGGCACCCCGTCGTCTTCCCTGGTCCTCGACCAGTTCGGGCGCAACCTCACGGCTTCGGCCCGTGAGGGCAAGCTCGACCCGGTCATCGGGCGCACCAAGGAGATCGAGCGGGTCATGCAGGTGCTGTCCCGCCGCACCAAGAACAACCCGGTCCTCATCGGCGAGCCCGGCGTCGGCAAGACCGCCGTCGTCGAGGGCCTGGCGCAGATGGTCGTCAAGGGCGAGGTGCCTGAGACGCTCAAGGACAAGCAGCTCTACACGCTCGACCTCGGCTCGCTGGTCGCGGGCTCGCGCTACCGCGGTGACTTCGAAGAGCGCCTGAAGAAGGTTCTCAAGGAGATCCGCACGCGCGGCGACATCATCCTGTTCATCGACGAGATCCACACGCTCGTCGGTGCGGGTGCCGCAGAGGGCGCGATCGACGCGGCTTCGATCCTGAAGCCGATGCTGGCGCGCGGTGAGCTGCAGACGATCGGTGCCACCACGCTCGACGAGTACCGCAAGCACGTCGAGAAGGACCCCGCGCTGGAGCGCCGCTTCCAGCCGATTCAGGTGGGCGAGCCGTCGCTCGAGCACACCATCGAGATCCTCAAGGGCCTGCGCGACCGGTACGAGGCGCACCACCGCGTCTCGATCACCGACTCCGCGCTCGTCGCCGCCGCCACGCTGGCCGACCGGTACATCAACGACCGGTTCCTGCCGGACAAGGCGATCGACCTCATCGACGAGGCCGGCGCGCGCATGCGCATCCGCCGGATGACCGCGCCGCCAGACCTGCGCGAGTTCGACGAGAAGATCGCGGACGTGCGTCGCGACAAGGAGTCCGCGATCGACGCGCAGGACTTCGAGCGCGCCGCCAAGCTCCGTGACGCGGAGAAGCAGCTCCTGGGCCAGAAGGCCGAGCGGGAGAAGCAGTGGAAGGACGGTGACCTGGACGTCGTCGCAGAGGTCGACGACGAGCAGATCGCCGAGGTCCTCGCCAACTGGACCGGCATCCCGGTGTTCAAGCTCACCGAGGAGGAGACCACGCGTCTGCTCCGCATGGAGGACGAGCTGCACAAGCGGATCATCGGCCAGGTCGACGCGGTCAAGGCCGTGTCGCAGGCGATCCGCCGCACCCGCGCCGGTCTGAAGGACCCGAAGCGCCCCTCCGGCTCGTTCATCTTCGCCGGCCCGTCCGGTGTCGGTAAGACCGAGCTCTCGAAGGCGCTGGCGAACTTCCTGTTCGGCGAGGACGACGCGCTCATCCAGATCGACATGGGCGAGTTCCACGACCGGTACACCGCGTCGCGGCTCTTCGGTGCCCCTCCCGGTTACGTCGGCTACGAAGAGGGCGGCCAGCTCACCGAGAAGGTGCGCCGCAAGCCGTTCTCCGTCGTGCTGTTCGACGAGATCGAGAAGGCCCACCAGGAGGTCTACAACACGCTGCTCCAGGTTCTGGAGGACGGCCGCCTGACCGACGGTCAGGGCCGGACGGTGGACTTCAAGAACACCGTCATCATCTTCACGTCGAACCTGGGCACGTCCGACATCAGCAAGGCCGTCGGCCTCGGCTTCACCTCGGGTCAGGACACCGCGTCCAACTACGAGCGCATGAAGAACAAGGTCAACGACGAGCTGAAGAAGCACTTCCGCCCCGAGTTCCTCAACCGCATCGACGACATCATCGTCTTCCACCAGCTGACTCAGGACGAGATCATCAAGATGGTGGACCTGATGATCGCCCGCGTCGAGACGCAGTTGAAGAACAAGGACATGGCGCTCGAGCTGACCGACAGGGCCAAGTCCCTGCTGGCCAAGCGCGGCTTCGACCCGGTGCTGGGCGCCCGCCCGCTGCGCCGGACGATCCAGCGCGAGATCGAGGACACCCTGTCGGAGAAGATCCTGTTCGGCGAGATCCAGCCGGGCCAGATCATCATCACCGACGTCGAGGGCTGGGACGGTGTGTCGGACGACCACGACAAGGCGAAGTTCGTCTTCCGCGGCGAGGCCAAGCCGAACCGCGTGCCGGACGCTCCGCCCGTCGACCTGGCGGCCCCCGCGGTCGCCGAGTCGCAGGACGCTCCGGTGAACGAGACCGAGTGATCTAGCAGTACACGAGAACGGCCCCCAGGCTTCCTGGGGGCCGTTCTCGTTTCTGCTGTTCAACAGTCCGCGCCCACGGCGAGTTGAAGGGGCACAGAGCAGCCGGAGGGTACGTGGAAATTCTCGGGATCATCGTCGCCGTCACCGTGATCACGCTCCTGGTGCTGCGCGGTCCCAGGCGCGCGAAGGCCCGCGCGAAGGCAGCGGCCGAACGCACCCCGTTCTTGATGCCCCTTGTGGAAAGCCTCGACGGCAAGCTGCTCGGTCTCGACGAGGCGAGCGCGTGGTCGCCGACCCTCCAGCGCGCCCTGCTCAAGCCCTTCCTGACCCTCGAGTTCCAGCGCGGCCCGTGGCACGTCCGCGTGACCGAGGCCTCCCGCCCGCACAGCACCACGGACCTCGATCGGGTGCAGTTCGAGCATTGGATCGAGGTCGCCACGATTCCCTCGGCACGGCGGCGGGTTCCGCTGGAGTTCTTCACGCTCTACTTCGAGGACGGGTTCGTCCACACGGAGAGCTCGGGACAGATCCGGCCCGACGAGCTTCTCTTCCTCGTGGACATGATCCTGGAAACGCTCGACCTCATGCCCGGTGTGGAACCGAGAGACCTGGCCGACGAGGGATACCTGGAATCTGATCATGAACAGTGAGTTCTACCTGCGGCTCGGTCTTTTCGGTCTGTGTGTCGCCGTGGTGGTCGGCCTCGTGTCGTGGCTGGTGTGGCGCAAGAACCGCAAGGCTGAGCGCGAACGTCTCGACGAGCTGACCGCGTTCGCCGCGAGCCTTGGCGGAACGGTGACGGACCGGCGCGCTGGTGCAAGGCCCTGGTCGGCCGACCTCGCCGGGGCGATGGGAGCGAGCACGGGACGTTCCTCAAATGGCTGGGAAGGCAGTCGGAGCCCCGCTTCGACCACGCGCTGGACTTCCGGCGGGGGCGGTGGCAGGTGCGGGTGAGCGAGGCGTCGATGGAGAAGGCGACTTCCACCGGCACCAGAACGGCCCAGGAGGTCAGGGTCGAGGTGGCCACGGCGGACCTGGTGCCGCTGAAGATCGTCCGGCGCATGCACTCCGGCTCGGCCGCGCAGGAGCGGAACTGGGCCGGCGAGATGCCGGCCACCGTCGCTCGTCACGAAGATCCGCTGTGGATGGAGCTGAAGCTGCCGGCCTCCGTCGACCACGCGTTCGTCGCCTTCACCAGCGACCTCGCCGAAGCAGCCGTGGTGCTGAACCACCAGTTCCTCGAACTGCTGCTGGCCGAGATGCAGCTGCGCAACCTGACCTTTGAGTCAGGAATCGCCTACACCACTCTGGAGGGGCCGATTCTCCCCAGGGTGGTGCTGCAGACCGTCGACTCGATCACCGGGCTGCTCGACCGAGTTCCTGGCAGTCAGCGCGGCGTCACGGCATAGCCCGCCAGCACGATCGAGTCCAGATCCGGGTCGTCGTCCTCGTAGACGCCCTCGTAGCTGAAGCCGAACAACGAGCGCAGCGCCGCCTCCGCCAGGTCGAGCGGGTGGAAGCGGAACGGGTACTCGTCGTCCTCGTCGAGGCTCTCGAGGAACTCCCGGTCGCCCGCCAGGTACTTCTCCTCGAACGGCAGGGGCGTGCCGACGTCCTCGATCACGCCGCTGTCGGGGGAGAGGCTGTACGCGCGGCGCACGCTGCCGTCGGGCGACCAGATCGCGTAGGCGAAGAAGTCGACGACGCTGTGCATGGCGTGCAGGTACAGCGTTCGGCCGGCGGCCTCGCGGACGAAGCGAGGATCCAGGTCGGTCGGGGCGTCGTTGGCCGCCTCCCAGGTGCAGACGATCGAGAGGCCCGGGAAGACGCCGGCGTAGACCTCGCCGTCCGGTGGGTTGGCGCTGTACAGGGACCCGTCGGCGATCGGGCGGATGTCGTGCGACGGGTAGAGCCGCTCGACCAGAGCGGAGGTGGCCTCGCGGTCGATCTTCGGCGACGACCGCAGGACCTTGCTGACGTCGTCGGATGCGTAGAAGAGCATCCAGTCTTTGGCTCCCATGGGATCAGCATGACGGAGGGGTCTGACAATTTCTGAACGCAACGGAACCCCGCCGCCGACCGTCCTTTGACTGTGGGGACCACACCGGAGACTGACGCGCACTCGGCGACACTGCACGACGTGGTCACCACCGAGGTGAAGCCGCAGAAGAACGGTTTCGCCACGTTCTTGCTGGTCGTCTGCGCGATTCTGTTCGTGGCCGCGGCCATGGTCAGAGTGCTCGGCATCGACGGCAACCGGTACATGATCGCCGCGACCTCGCTGATCCCGTACATCACGGTCGCGGGGCTGCTCATCGGGCTGTTCGCGCTCTTGCGCAAGAGGTGGATCATCGGGCTGACGATGACCCTGGTGGCGATCGTGCTGGTGGCGAACGTGGCGCCGCGCGCGTTCCCGGACTCGCGGCCGAACGGCGTGGGGCAGCCGGTCAGGCTGATGACCGCGAACCTGCTCGTCGGCATGGCGGACGCCGAGGCGATCGTGCGTGAGGTCAAGGCCCGCAACGTCGACGTCCTGACCATGCAGGAGCTGTCGCCCGAGATGGTGCGCGACCTCGAACGGGCCGGCCTCGACCAGGTGCTGCCCAGCCGGGTCTTCCTGGCCGAACCGGGCGGCTCTGGCAGCGGCATCGCCTCGAAGTACCCGCTCACGCGCCGGGACCTCACGCCGCCGGGCACGTTGCAGCAGGCGGGCGCGCTGGTCGACCTGCCGGGCAAGGACATCGAGGTCGTCTCGGTGCACCCGTTGCCGCCGGTCGTGCCGGAAGGCCCGGAGGCATGGCAACGTGAACTGGCCGGACTGCCCAGCCCGGACTCCACCGGCACGATCAGGATTCTCGCGGGCGACTTCAACGCCACGCTCGACCACGTCGGCATCACGAGGTTGCTGAACAAGGGCTACGTGGACGCCGCCGACCAGGTCGGCAAGGGGCTGATCCACACCTGGCCGAGCAAGAGCGGGATCTGGCCGCCGCCGGTCACCATCGACCACGTGCTGGTGGACACGCGCTGCCCGGTCGACACGCTGGACGTGTTCGACGTGCCCGGCAGTGATCACCGGGCCGTCGTCACGCAGTTCGTCGTGCCAAAGTTCTGAGCGCTTCCAGAGCCCCGACGGGCAGCGAGACGCCCCGGCCGTGGCGGACCTGGGGCTCCCGGACGTTGATCCGGATCAACGAACCTGAGGCAGCCGACGCGAGCTCGGCCTGACGCCGCACGGTCGGCACCGCGGTACCGGCACCGATCTCGATCACGACCAGGTTCTGCGCGGAACGCCGCCACGACGTCAGCTCGTCGAGCTGCGCCTGGCTGCGGTGCGGCACCCAGCCCCAGTCGCCGAACATCAGGATGTTGGGCCGCGCCAGCCCGCCGCACGACGGGCACGACGGCAACGGCCCCACCGCACGCATGGAGTCCGGATCGACCTCGACGTCGAACGAGCACTCCCAGATCTCGTCGGTGCACGGCTCCACGCACTGGACGTGGTGGATCGAACCGTGGACCTCGGCGACGCCGGTGAAGCCCGCCTTCTGGAACTGGCCGTCCACATTGGACGTGAAGACGCGCGCACCCCACGACCGCAGGATCGAGAAACCCTCGTGCGGCACGGTCGCGCGGTACAGGCCGAGCCGGTGGCCGTAGAAACCCCACGCCAGCTCGGGATCGTCGACGAAGTGCACGGGGTCGGCGATCTCCTCGAACTTCAGCCCGAGGCGCTCATACGGCGGATAGGCCCGCCAGAAGCCCTCGGTGCCGCGGAAGTCCGGTAGCCCCGAGTCGACCCCGATGCCCGCGCCGGCGCAGACGAGCACCGCGTCCGCGCCGGCGATCAGCTCAGCGGCCTGGTCGTAGGAGGAGTCGAGCGTCACTGCTGGGGCTTGCTCCCCAGCACGACCTCGAACTCCAGCAGGTCGGCCCCGGTCGACACCGGCTTCGCGCGCTCACCGGAGTGCGCGGCCGCGCCTGCCTGGCCGTCGCGCCACGCCACGAAGTCCTCGTGGGTCTCCCAGTGCGTCACGACGAAGTAGCGGTCCTCGCCCGCGACGGGACGCAGGAGTTCGAAGCCGAGGAAGCCCGGCTGACCGTCGACCGCGCCGAGGCGGGCGCCGAAGCGCTTCTCCAACTCGGGGCCGGCGCCCTCGGGGACCTTGATCGCATTGATCTTCACGACTGCCATATGACCCAGCCTAGCGACGAACCCCGACAGGCAGCAGGTACTGATCTTCCGGAATGCCCGATCCGCGGAACCACGCCGCGAAGAACCCGTCCAGCTGCTGTCCGGAGGCCTGCTTGAAGTGGTTCTCGAACTCCGGCCAGGACGCGTTGCCGTTGCGATGAGTCGCGGTCCACGACTGCAGGGCCTTGAAGAACACGTCGTCACCGACCTGCTTGCGCAGCGCGTGCATCGCGATGATGCCCTTGTCGTAGACGCCCCGGAACTCGTTGCCCTTGCCCATGTCGTAGAGCTTCGGCGCCCAGAACGAGGTGCGGCCGCGCAGCTCGTCGATGCGGCCGCGGTAGCGCTCGTCGAGGTTCGTGCCGTCCTTCTCCAGCCACAGCCACTGCGAGTAGGAGGCGAGACACTCGTTCAGGCAGATGTCCGCCCAGTTCGAGATCGTCACCGAGTCGCCGAACCACTGGTGCGCGTTCTCGTGCACCACGGTCTCGAGGTCCGCCCACGACGCGTAGATCGGTCGCGTCTGGGTCTCCAGCGAGAACCCGATCTGGTCGGCCACCCAGATGCTGCCGGCCGCGCGCTGCGGGTACGGGCCGAACTTCGTCTCCAAGTACGTCAGGATCTCGGGTAACCGAGCTTGGAGCGGCTTCTTCTGCGCCGACGTGCCGGGCGCGTAGGCGTCCAGCACGGGTGCCCCGCTCGGCAGCCTCCCGCGCACGATCTCGAACTTGTCGATCGCCACCGTCGCCAGGTAGGTCGCGAGCGGCGTCTCCTCCGACCAGTTGAACGTCGTCCAGCCGCCGTCGCGCGTCACCGGACCCTCCAGCCCGTTGGACACCGCCGACCAGCCGTCTGGCACTCGGGCCGCGATCTTCAGGGCGGCCTTGTCGCGCGGGGTGTCGTTGGCCGGGAACCACGTCGTCGCGGAGTGCGGCTCACCCGCGGCGAAGGCACCGCCGGTCGACGAGATCTGCCAGCCGCTGCGCCCCAGAGACGCGTCGTTGATCGTCGTGGGATTTCCGCCGTAGGTGACGACCGTGGTGAACGGCTTGCCCTTCGCGAGCGGCGCGGAAGGCGTGATCACCAGCTCGTGGTCGCCCTCCTGCGCGAACTTCGCGGGCTTCCCGCCGACCTCGACCGCGCTGACCTTCAGGCCCTCCAGGTCCAGGTTGAACCGCGAGAGGTCGTCCGTGGCGGAAGCGGTGATCTTGGCGACGCCGTCCAGCTTCTTCGGGCCTGGGTCGTAGGTGATCGCCAGGTCGTAGAGCGTCACGTCGTAGCCGCTGTTGCCGTCCGTCGGGTAGTACGCGTCGCCCGCCCCCGCACCGGCCTCCACCGCCGCCTGAGGTGACGTCTCCTGCCGCTGCTGCTTGGCCGGGTCACCGCCCGGCGTGCGGAACACGACGAGCAGGCCGGCGACGAACACGACCAAGACCAGGGCGATCAGGTACGGACGGGCCTTCATGCGTTAATCATCCCTGTGTCGGTGGTCGAGTTCGGCGGAACGGGTCAAGGCGTACTGCTCCTGCACGGCCTGATGAGCAGGGCCACCGCGTGGTGGCCGGTCGCGCAGTGGCTCACACCGTTCGGCCGTGTCGTCGGCATCGACCAACGCGGGCACGGCCGAAATCCGCAGCGGGGACCGTTCCGCACCGAGGACTTCGTCGCCGACGCCGCTGCCGCCATCGAGGACCTCGGCCTCGGGCCCGCCGTGGTGATCGGGCACTCCATGGGCGGGCTGCACGCGTGGTGCCTCGCGGCGACCCGTCCTGACCTGGTCCGGGCGATTGTGGTCGAGGACTTCGCGCCGGACAACCGGGGAAAGACGGTCGACGAGTGGAGGTGGCTCTTCGACGCGTGGCCGGTGCCGTTCCAGTCGGTCGCGCACGTGACCTCGTACTTCGGCGCGGCGGTGTTCGCCGAGTACTTCGAGGAACGCGAGGACGGCTGGCACCTGATCGCCTCGATGGACGACCTCTACGAGATCGCCGCCGAGTGGGGCACGCGGGCGTACTGGGACCTCATCGACCGGGTCCGGTGCCCGTCACTGGTCATCGAGGCAGGTCAGGGCGGTCAGCAGCCTGACCAGATGGAAGAGGCCGCCCGCCGCTCGAACGGCCGGTACCTGTACGTGCCGGAGGCGGGCCACGTCGTGCACGCCACCGCGCCGTGGGTCTACCGCGGGGCCGTGGAGGCCTTCTTGAGCACGTCGATCTCGCCGGTCTGAGTGTCGACGATCGACACCTCGCGGACCTTCGCGCGGATCGGCTCGACCGGGAACACCTTGGTGAACGCCGCCCTGGTCGCCTCGTCGTCCAGGCCCTGGGCGAGCGTGCAGTGGGGGATCCAGTTGCCCGGCAGGTAGTAGGCGCTCGGGTTCTTGACCTTGCCGGCGAGCACGTCGTGGATCGCCGAGTGGACGGCGAGGAGCTCGGTGTCGACGACGGCGGCGAGCATCAGCACGTTGTCGGTGGTCGAGAACGTGCCCAGTGTGTGCAGCCACAGGTCCGGCATCCACAGCCGTTCGAGGTCCTCGCGCAGCTCGTTGCGGACCTTGGGGCCGATGGTGCTCGCGGCGGCGTAGGTCAGGTGAGGTGCGTAGGATTGTTCAACACCAAGATCGTTCAACAATCCTACGATCTTACGATCCGCCTCGCTGTCGAAGAAGGCGACCAGGGCGTGCATCAGCTTGTCCCCTTGTTGGATCGTTGAACGATCCCAGCGTCGGATCGTTGAACAATCGCGGTGTCGGATCGTTGAACGATGGCAGCGCCGGACTGTTGGGCGATGGCAGCGTCGGACTGTTGGACCGTGGCAGCGCCGAATTGTTGAACGATCCCGACGTTGGATTGTTGAGCAATCGCGCTGTCGGATTGTTCAACGATGCCATTGTTGGATTGTTGAACGATCTCGGTGTCGGATTGTTCAACAATCCCCTCGCCAGGCAGGTGGAACAGGCCGTCGTGGGATTGTTCAACAAGTCCATCAGTCAACAAGGAGACAAGGCACTTCTCGCGCTGGGTCACGTCGTTCCACACGATGTCGAGCTGCGCCTTGGGCACGGGACCGGGCGCACCACGCAGCACGTCGAGCAACTTGCCCCGCACCTGCCGATCGGTCCCAGCGAACTTCTGGATCTTCTTCTCCGGCCCCGCATAGACAGGACGTCCAGCGAGCTGCCACGCGCACACGTCGAACAACGGGCAGTCGGCGCACTTCTGGTTCTTGGCCGTGCAGATCAACGCACCGAGCTCCATCAACGCCGCCGAGAACACGGCAGCGTCGGCCTGAGCCTCGGGCAGAATCGCCTCGACGTCCCGCAGATCACGCTTGGTCGACGGCGGACCGGCATCCCCAGCTCCATGCACAGCACGCGCCACAACCCGTCGGACGTTCGTGTCGACGACGGCGCACTTCTGCCCATACGCGAACGTGGCCACAGCACGAGCCGTGTAGCTGCCGATGCCCGGCAAAGACTCCAGCACCGTCACGTCCGACGGCACGACGTCACCGTGATCGCGGGCAATGGCCGTGGCCGCCTCGTGCAACCGCAGAGCACGGCGGGGATAGCCGAGCTTGCCCCACATCCGCAGCACTTCACCCTGCGACGCGGCAGCCATCGCCGAAGGCACGGGCCAGCGCGCCAGCCACTCGTGCCAGATCGGTTCGACGCGGGAAACCGGTGTCTGCTGCAGCATGATCTCGCTGACCAGCACGCCCCAAGCGGTGCAGGTGGGACGGCGCCACGGCAGATCGCGCGCGGCGGTGTCCCACCAGCCCAGCAGCAACTCGTGATTCATCGCCCGCATTCTCGCAAACGCACGCGAGGAGCCGTCGTGCGCTCAGCGCGGAAATCAGGCGGCTGCGGTACCTACGGCGTCCACCTCGCGCAGTTCGCCGGTGTGCACGTCGTAGACGAACCCGCGGATCTTGTCGGTGTGCGGGATGAACGGGCTGCGGCGAAGACGGGCCATGGAGCCGCGCACGCTCTGCTCGACCACCTTGAACGCCTCGACGGCCCAGGTCGGCCGCAGACCGGTCTCGGTCTCCAGCTCGTCCTTGAAGTCGTCCTCGGTCACCATCTCGAGGCCGCAGTTCGTGTGGTGCACCAGCAGCACCTCACGCGTGCCGAGCTTGCGCTGGCTCAGCGCCAGCGAGCGGATCGCGTCGTCGGTGACGACTCCACCCGCGTTGCGCAGCACGTGCGCCTCACCCTGCTTCAACCCGAAGATCTCGAACACCCGGATGCGCGAGTCCATGCAGGTCAGGATTGCTACCTGCAGGGACGGCTTCGCGGATGAACGGTCTCCAGGAACCACGTTCCCGAGCTCGTAGTTCCGCTTGAGCAGTTCGTCGATCGCGGTCATGACACCCTCCATGGCCTACCGGCGGACCTCGCGTCGTCGATTGGAACCGGTGTTAGCGCCCGTTCACAAGGGGTTTCCGCTCAATGTCACGTTCAACCGATCGAGCGATGCTCGCCTACCGCTCGATTCCACCTGGTCGAGCTACGTTCGGGCCGTGATCGAGCCCACAGGACCGTTGCCGTCCACGGTGTACTGGCGCCGCCGCCTCGCCGCGATCGGTGCCGCGCTGGTCACACTCCTGCTCGTGATCTGGATCGTCGGCCTGTTCAGCTCCAAAGAGGACGAACCGGCCAAATCGGCGAACGCGGCCGCGGCGTCGTCCTCGAACCCGCCGCCGAGCATGTCCGAGTCACCGGTCGCCTCGTCGTCCTCGACGACTCCGCCACCGTCCCCGACCGAGACCACGCCGCCGCCTCCGCCTCCCGGACCGCCGCAGCCCTGCGGGGACGACGTGATCGCGGTCGTGGCGAAGGCGAACAAGCCCTTCTACACCATCGGTGACCTGCCGGAACTGTCGATGGACGTGGTCAACAACGGTCAGGCGCCGTGCATCAAGGACATCGGTCGCCAGCACCGCGAGCTCACCGTGATGACCGCGGACGGCGCCACGCTGCTGTGGTCGAGCAACCACTGCCTGGCGAGCGTCGGCTCCGAGGTGCGCGTCATGCAACCGAAGGAAGTCTTCAACTACGGCACGAAGTGGGCGGGCTCCACCTCGAAGCCGGGCTGCGGTGCGCACACCCGAGTCGGGCCCGGCGACTACCTGCTGGTGGCGAAGCTGGCCGGAAAGGCCAGCTCACCCGTGGTGTTCAGGCTGGAGTGGTAGGCCTCACGGACCGAACCAGCGCTCCTCGGCACCACCGCGCGGGGCCGCCGACGTCTTGCCGACGATCAGCTCCGTCGCGAGGTTGACCGACCGCGGCCGGGTCCGCTCGCTCGCGTCGAGCAGCAGCTTGCCCGCGGCCCGGCCCTTCTCCAGGACCGGCTGGCGAACCGTGGTGAGCCCGGCCTCCTCGCCGGCGCGGATGCCGTCGAACCCGGTCACCGTGATGTCGTGCGGCACGCGCAGGCCACGCCGGGCGGCCTCGGTCAGCGCGCCGAGCGCCAGCACGTCCGAGGTGCAGATCAACGCGGTGACCTGCGGGTCGCGGTCGAGCACCTGAGCCGCCCCGGACGCACCGGAAGCCATGTTGTGGTCGAAGCGCTCGACGACGGGCACCTGGGACCAGTCGACACCGGCCTCGCTGAACGCCTCGGCCAGGCCGGTCAGTCGGTTGCGCTGCACGTGGAAGTGCGCGGCGTGCTGGCGGTCCGGGGTCACGAAGCCGTCGTTGCGGTCGCGGGCCAGGCGCATGCACACGACGCCGACCCTTCGGTGCCCCAACGAGATCAGGTGCTTCGCGAGCTCGTACATCGCGCCGCGGTCGTCGATGCCGACCCGGTCGACGGTGCCGAGGTCGGGCTGGTCGCAGACGACCGTGGGGACCGGGCGCTCCAGCACCGCGGCGAGGTGCGGGTCGTCGTCCGGCACCGAGTAGACGACGAAGCCGTCGACGCCGGCGCGGTGGACGGAGGCGACGTCCTCGCGCTCGGGGTTGGCCGGGACGAGCAGCAGACCGGTTCCGGCGTCCTCGCACGCCAGCGCGAGGCCCTCCAGGAAGCCGATCGCGGCCGGGTCGCGGAACGCGTAGGAGAGGTTCTCGGTGAGCAACAGGCCCACCGCACCCGCCTTGCGCGTGCGCAACGAGCGCGCCACAGGATCCGGGCCGGGGTAACCCAGCCTTCGGGCCGTGTCCAACACCCGCCGCCTCAGCTCTGGGGAGAGCTGGTCGGGGCGGTTGTAGGCGTTGGACACCGTTGTCCGGGAAACGCCCAGCTCAGCGGCCAGAGAGGCCAACGTTGCCGGACGTCGCACATGCATCGACCGCGCCATGAAAGGACCGTAACGGTTCAGAACCAATTCGTGAAGCGAGGGTGACCTGTGTCCCTCAAATGACGCATCCGCCCTGGTTGACCCATCTGCCTTGTTCAGAAGTTGGTCCAGACCATTCAGCGTCTCAATTCGGAGGGGCCGTCGACTCCCTCGCGACGAGTCGCGGCCGGAAGACGCGCGTGTAGTTGTCGGTGCCCTGCCTGCGGCGATCCGGGTCCAAGCGGAGCACGAGCTCGTCGATAGCGGCCGCCGCCATCTCCTCGATCGGCTGCGCGAGCGTCGTCAAAGCGGGCGAAGAGTAGGCCGCGAGAGGGATGTCGTCGAACCCGACGACGGACAGTTCGTCCGGTACCGAGATCCCCCTTTGGTGTGCCCCGCGCATGACGCCCAAGGCCATGTGGTCGGACGAGCAGATCACCGCGGTCGGCCGGACCGTGTCGAGCAGCTGTCCTACTGCCACGCCACCGCCTTCCGGGCTGAACGGCCCGTGCGCGACGTACTCCGAACCCGCCGGCAGGTGGTTCTCCTCGAGAGCGGCGGCCCACCCCGCACGCTTCAAGCGGGACGGCAACGACCGCGCCGGACCCGAGACGAACCCGATGCGCTCGTGGCCCAGTTCGATCAGGTGCTTGGTGGCCATGTAGCCCGCGAGCTGCTCGTCCACCGTCACGTCGGGCACGTCCAGCGCGGGCGTGGCACCGTTCAGGAAGACCATGTGGACGCCGTCCGCGACGAGCTTCGCGTAGTAGCTCGGCCGGGGCGCCTGACCGAGCGGCACCTCGACGTTGGTGATCTCCGGTGACACGAACACCATGCCCTCGACCCCTCGGGCCAGGAGCATCCGGACGTACTCCTCCTCGCCCATCGGTGCGCCGCTGCGGGTGTTGCACAGCAACGACGAGTAGCCGAGGCGGGCGGCTCGCGTCTCCAGCGCTTCGGCGAACGCGGGGAAGACCGGGTTCGAGAGCTCCGGCACGAGCAGGCCGATCACGCCGGTGCGTTGCAGCGCGCCGAGGCCCCGCGGGGTGTACGGCATCTCCGCGAGCACCGACAGCACCCGCTGCCGGGTCTCCTCGTTCACACCTGCGCGCCTGTTGAGGACACGGCTCACGGTCGAGATGGACACCCCGGCTGCCCTGGCGATCTCGGACAGTCCGGACACGTTGCCTCCCTGGTCAAGCACGGTTGGGCGCAAGCTTGCCGCGCGCGGAAAAATTTTGCAACGAGCGTTTGCAAGACGGTGCCGTTACGGCTTGGTTACGGTCGACGTCTTGACCTGACCATGGTTCTGGTAGTGAAATCGCCCGCAACATTCTCGCAAAAACTTGCAAGACCCCTCATCTCACTGGGAGATGGGGCCCAGCTGGAGGGAACGGCAGCAACGATGCGACGGACAACCCTCGTGACCGCCATGGCGACGGGTGTCGCCCTTGTGCTCACCGCCTGTGGCGGCGGTGGATCGAGCAGCAGCGGATCCGACTCGGGCGAAGTGACCTTCTGGGACACCAGTGGCCCCAACGAGAGCCCGGTCTTCAAGAAGATCGCGGAGGGCTGTGCCACCAAGGACGGCTACAAGGTCAAGGTGGAGACGCAGGCGTTCGACACGGCGCTCGCGAACTACAAGACCGCCGCGCAGGGTGGCCAGGGGCCGGACGTCTTCCGCGCCGAGGTCGCGTGGGTGCCGCAGCTCGCCAAGCTGGGCTACGTCAACGACATCTCCGACACCGACCTCGCCAAGGACACCTCCGACTTCCTGGAGGCCCCGCTCGGCTCCACGAAGTTCGAGGGCAAGACCTACGCGGTGCCGCAGGTGACCGACTCGCTCGCGCTGCTCTACAACAAGAAGAAGCTCGCCGACGCGGGTGTCGAGCCGCCGAAGACGTGGGACGAGCTCAAGGCCGCGTCCGCCAAGCTGGGCGGCGAGAAGTCGTTCTTCCTCAACAACGACGCGTACTACGCGCTGCCGTTCATCTACGGCGAGGGCGGTGACCTGGTCGACGCCTCGGCGAAGAAGATCGTGGTCAACTCCGACAAGAACGTGAAGGCGCTGCAGACCGCCAAGGGCCTGCTCGACGCCAAGGCCGCGTTCACCTCGCTCGACGCCGGCAACTCGTACACCACGATGCAGGCCGCGTTCTCCAGCGGTGACGCGGCGATGGTGATCAACGGTCCGTGGGCGGTCGCCGACTACCTCAAGGGCACCGCGTTCACCGACAAGGCGAACCTCGGCATCGCGCCGGTTCCGGGTCCTTCCGCCGGTAAGGGCAGCGCGCCCGTCGGTGGCCACGACTACGTGATCCGCCAGGGCACCAAGGCGAAGCAGTCGTCGATCAAGTTCATCCAGTGCATGGCGTCGGTCGAGTCGCAGGCCTCCATCGCCAAGGACCTGGGCCTGCTGCCGACCCGCAAGTCGGCCTACAGCAACGCCGACGTCAAGGCCAACGAGGTCGTCTCCGCGTTCGAGCCGGTCACCAAGACCGCGCACCAGCGGGCCTGGATCCCCGAGGGCGGCCAGCTGTTCGACCCGCTGAAGGTCGCCTACGCCGACGTGCTCGCCGGCAAGAAGGAGGCCAAGGCGGCGCTCGACGACGTTGCCAAGGCCTACAAGGACACCGTCGTTCCCGAGTACTCGGTCGGCTGATCGCTGTTGAACGGCCGGGGTTTTCCGCCCCGGCCGTTCGCCTGAGGTTCGGAGGAGTTCGGTGCGTCGGTTCCTGGACCGGTACTGGTACGCGTATGCGATGGTGCTGCCGGTCGTGGTGGTCATCGCGGTGTTGGTGCTCTACCCGCTCGCCCAGGGCGTGTTCTTCACCTTCACGAACATCAACGAGGGCAACATCGCCAACCCGGTCCTGGACCGGCCCGCGTCCTACGACGTGGTGGGCTTCAAGAACTACCTGAACGTCCTGTCCGGCGGTGAGTCGTTCGGCGCGTTCTGGGACACGCTGGTCCGCACGCTGATCTGGACGTTCGCCTGCGTGTTCTTCCACTACGTGATCGGTCTCGGCCTGGCGTTGCTGCTCAACCGGCAGGTGCGCGGCCGCTCGTTCTACCGGGTGCTGCTGATCCTGCCGTGGGCCGTGCCCGCGTTCATCAGCGCGTTCGCGTGGAAGTACATGTTCAACGCGCAGTACGGGATCATCAACCAGATCCTGCGCGCGCTCGGCCTGCCGGATCCGGTGTGGCTCGGCCAGAACAACTGGGCGCTCGTCTCGGTGATCATCGTGAACGTGTGGCTGGGTACGCCGTTCATGATGGTGGCGCTGCTCGGTGGCCTGCAGTCGATTCCCGGCGACCTCTACGAGGCGGCCGAGGTGGACGGCGCCACGCCGTGGCAGCGCTTCCGCCACGTCACGTTGCCCGGTCTGCGTTCCGTGTCGTCCACGGTGATCCTGCTCGGCATCATCTGGACGTTCAACATGTTCCCGGTGATCTACCTGGTGGCGGGACCGAACCCGAACGCCAGGATCCTGGTGACCTACGCGTTCGAGCGCTTCTTCTCCGGTGCGTCGCGCGACTACGCGATCGCGTCGACGTACGGCGTGCTGATCCTTTCGGTGTTGTTGGTGTTCGCCACGGTGTACCGGCGGGCGCTGCGCAAGCAGGGCGAGGTGTGGTGATGACGCTCGATGCTTCGTCTCTCCAGGTCGTGCAGGCCCCGGAACGCCGTCTGCGCCGTACTCAGCGTTCCGCCGGTGCTTCCGTTGCGCTGCATGCGACTTTGATCGTCGCGTCGATCATCTCGGTGTTCCCGATCTTCTGGGTCTTCGTGACGTCCCTGAAGCCGGACGCCCGTGCGGTCGAGCCGACGCCCAAGCTGGTGAACGAGTCCTCTTTGGACAACTACACCCGCATCCTGGCCGGGGAGAAGGGCGACTTCCTCGCCTGGTTCGGCAACTCCGTGGTGATCGCGCTGATGACGACCGTGCTCGGCGTCTTCATCTCGGCCACCGCCGGGTACGCGGCGTCGCGGTTCCGGTTCCCCGGCAAGCGCGGGCTGATGATGTCGTTCCTGCTGGTGCAGATGTTCCCGTTCGCGGTGCTCATCGTGCCGCTGTACAACATCCTGATCGCGTTGGGGCTCAACGGAACCTCGATCGGCCTCGTGCTCGTCTACTGCACAACCGCGGTGCCGTTCTGCACCTACATGTTGAAGGGCTACTTCGACACGGTGCCGGCGGACATCGACGAGGCCGGCCGCGTGGACGGGCTGTCGCCGTTCGGCGTGTTCTGGCGGTTGATCCTGCCGCTGGCCAAGCCGGGTCTCGCGGTGACGGCGTTCTACGCGTTCCTGACGGCCTGGGGTGAGGTCGCGTTCGCGTCGGCCTTCCTGTCCGCCGCGGACGAGTCGAAAACGCTCGCGGTGGGGCTGCAGGTGTTCGTGCAGCAGAACCGGACCGAGTGGGGACACCTCGCGGCCGCGTCCATCCTGGTCGCGATTCCCGCGGTGATCGTGTTCTACCTGGTGCAGCGGTTCCTGGTGACGGGCCTCGCGTCCGGTGCCGTCAAGGGTTAGTTCCCGTCGTAGCGCAGCCTGGCCTGGTCGACCTCGGCCAGGTTGCGCTTCGACCACTCGGCGAGGTTGTGGAAGATCGGCGCGAGACTGCGCCCCAGCTCGCTGATCTCGTACTCCACCCGTGGAGGAACCTCCGGGTGGTAGGTCCTGGTGATCAGGCCGTCCCGTTCCAGCTGGCGCAGGCGCTGGGTGAGGACCTTCGGCGTGATCGTGCCGATGCGGCGCTCCAGCTCCACGAACCGCAGACGGCCGTACTCGTTCAGCGTCCACAGGATCGGTGTCGTCCAGCGGCTGAAGACCAGGTCGACGACAGGGGCGATCGGACAGGCCAGCTCCGACTCCATGGATAGTCACTTTCCTCTAGGTACCTACTAACTTCACGATGTTAGCTTTCCTCGGGATACCGAAGCAATGACCGAGGAGATGCTCGTGATCGTGGTGACTGGGGCTACCGGCAACGTGGGACGCCCGCTGATGGAACTGTTGGGGGACAAGGCTGTTGGCGTCTCGCGGCCGCGGGTGGATCTCGCCAGGCCAGAGACGTTGGAGCCGGTGCTGGAGGGCGCGGAGGCGCTTTTCCTCTTGTTCGCGGGAGATCTGCTCGGACCGGACACGGACATCGCCTCCGTGCTGGACGTGGCGAAGTCGTCGGGTGTCCAGCGCGTGGTGCTGCTGTCGTCGCAGGGCGCGGGCACGCGGCCGGGCATGACGCCGCACTCGAGGCTGGCGTCCTTCGAACAGGTCGTGCGGCAGTCGAGTCTGGAGTGGACGATCCTGCGGCCGAGCGGGTTCTTCGCCAACGCCTACGCGTGGGCCGGTGGGGTGGCCGCGGCGCCGTTCGCGGACGTGGCGCTGCCGTTCGTCGACCCTTCGGACATCGCTGCCGTTGCGGCTGTGGCGCTTCAGGGCGGGCACGAGGGACGGACGTACGTGCTGACCGGTCCGGAGGCGATGACGCCGCGGGAACGAGCGAAAGCGCTTTCGTTGCCGTTCGTCGAGCAGTCCGAAGAGGAAGCACGTGCGCAGATGTCGCAGTTCATGCCTCCGCCCGTTGTGGACGGGACGCTGACCATTCTCGGTTCGCCGACGCCCGAGGAACAGCAGGTCAGCGACCATGTGGAGCAGGTGACCGGGCGGAAGGCGACCCGTTTCGCCGACTGGGCCGCCCGAAACGCGGAGGCCTTCTGAAACGTAAGCGCTTACGTCTGTTCCCGTAAGCGCTTGCAATGCCTAACGTCGCGCCCAGACAAGCGGTGAAAGGTGCGTCACATGGCAGAGGTGTCCTACGTCAAGGCGTCACGCGTGTTCTCCGGCAACCCGCCGGTTCGCGCGGTCGACGAGCTGTCGCTCGAGGTGTCCGACGGCGAGTTCCTGGTGCTGGTCGGCCCGTCCGGTTCCGGCAAGTCGACCGCGCTGCGCATGCTCGCGGGCCTCGAGGACGTCGACGAGGGCGCCATCCAGATCGGTGGCAAGGACGTCACCAACGTGCCGCCGAAGGGCCGGGACATCGCGATGGTGTTCCAGTCGTACGCGCTCTACCCGCACATGACGGTCGCGGAGAACATGGGCTTCGCGCTCAAGCTGCGCGGCGTCAGCAAGACCGAGATCAAGGCGAAGGTCGAAGAGGCCGCCAAGATGCTCGACCTGCAGAAGTACCTGGAGCGCAAGCCGAAGGCGCTCTCCGGTGGTCAGCGTCAGCGTGTCGCGATGGGTCGCGCCATCGTGCGCGAGCCGTCCGTGTTCCTCATGGACGAGCCGCTGTCCAACCTGGACGCCAAGCTCCGCGTCGAGACCCGCGCGAACATCGCGGCGCTGCAGCAGCGGCTCGGCACCACGACGATCTACGTCACGCACGACCAGGTCGAGGCCATGACGATGGGTCACCGCGTCGCGGTGCTCAAGGACGGTCTGCTGCAGCAGTGCGACACGCCTCGCGCGCTGTACGACCGCCCGGCCAACGCGTTCGTCGCGGGCTTCATCGGTTCGCCGGCCATGAACCTCAAGACCGTGCCGATCACGTCCGAGGGCGCGAAGCTCGACGGCATCATCGTGCCGCTGTCCCGGTCCGCGCTCGACGCCGCCGGTGGTCTGGACGAGGTCACCTTCGGCATCCGGCCCGAGGCGCTCGGGCTCGTGCCGTCCGGTGACGAGGGCATGGACATGACGGTCGAGCTGGTCGAGGAGCTCGGTGCCGACGCGCTCGTGCACGGCGCCGTGAAGATCGGCGACTCGTCGCAGCGCTTCGTCGTCCGCGTCGACGGCCGCACGCCGCCGACCCTGGGCCAGCACGTCAAGGTCGCCGTCCGCGATACCACCGAGATTCACCTGTTCCACCCCGAGACGGGCGAACGCCTGGAGGCGTGAGTCACACGTCACAGCCCCCGGCGTGACCGCCGGGGGCTTTTTCGTGCTCTAAACTGAACTCGACAACGGTTTCCATTACCTGATCGAGGGACGGCGTGATGACTCTCCGCAACGCTCTGGTCGGCACTCTCGCCGTCGTGAGCCTGGCCGCCTGTGGCACGACCACGCCGTCCGCGGACAACGGCAAGATCCAGGTCGTCACCTCCACGAACGTCTGGGGCAGCGTGATCAAGGCCGTCGGTGGCGACGCTGTCGAGGTCAAGGCGCTGCTGGACGACCCTTCAGCTGACCCGCACTCGTACGAGAGCAAGCCCGCGGACGCCGCGCTGATCAAGGACGCCAAGCTGGTCGTGTTCAACGGCGGCGGCTACGACGACTTCTTCCCCAAGCTGATCACCACGGAGGATCAGAAGAAGATCGAGGCGTTCCCGCTGCGCGAGCACGCCAACGACGAGAACGAGCACGTCTGGTACGACCTGCACACCGTGCGTGCGGTGGCCGAGGCTGCCGCCAACGAGCTGGGTGCGATCGCGCCGGACAAGAAGACGACGTTCGAGAGCAACACCGCGAACTTCAGCGCGAAGCTGGAGGAGTTGGAGAAGAAGGTCGACGGCAGCGGCAAGGGCCGCAAGGTCGTCGCGACCGAGCCGATCGCCCACTACCTGCTCGCCGAGAGCGGTGCCGAGGACGTCACGCCCGAGGCGTTCAGCAAGGCGATCGAGGAGGAGTCGGACGTGCCGGCCGCCGCGCTCGCCGCGACGAACCAGCTGGTCGAGAACAAGCAGGTCAACGTGCTGATCGACAACACCCAGACCGAGAACCAGGTCACCAAGGGCATCGTCGAGAAGGCCAAGACGGCGAACATCCCCGTCGTCGCGGTCACCGAGACGTTGCCGGAGGGTGTGACCGGCTACCTTGACTGGATGAGCAAGCAGGTGGACGCGCTTTCACAGGCGCTCAAGGCATGAGCGCGATCTCGCTGCGCGGGGCACGCCTGTCCTACGGGGACAGGGTGCTGTGGGACGGGCTCGACCTCGACGTCGAGCCCGGTGAGTTCCTCGCGGTCCTCGGGCCGAACGGCTCCGGCAAGACCAGCCTGATGAGGGTGCTGCTGGGGTTGCAGCAGCTGTCGTCCGGCACGGTCGCGGTCGCGGGCGGCAACCACGCCATCGGGTACATCCCGCAGCAGCGAGCGCTCGAGCAGTCCATGACGTTGCGCGGCCGCGACCTCGTCGGCCTCGGCCTCGACGGCTACCGGTGGGGCCTTGGCCTGCGCAACCGCCGTGAGCGGCGCGTCCGGGTCGACGAGGCCATCGCCGCCGTTGGTGCCTCGCGGTACGCCGACGCGCCGTTGGGTCAGTTGTCCGGTGGTGAGCAGCAACGGTTGCGGGTCGCGCAGGCGCTCGTGGGCGACCCACGCGTGATGCTCTGCGACGAGCCGTTGCTGTCGCTCGACCTCGCGAACCAGCGGGTGGTCTCCGAGCTGATCGACAAGCGGCGGCGTGAGGCCGACACCGCGGTGTTGTTCGTGACGCACGAGCTGAACCCCGTGCTGCCGTTGGTGGATCGGGTGTTGTACCTGGTCGGCGGGCGGTTCCGGGTGGGCAAGCCGGACGAGGTGATGAACTCGGCGACGCTGTCCGAGCTGTACCGGACGCCGGTCGAGGTCGTGCGGGTGCGCGACCAGATCCTGGTGGTCGGCGCGGGCGCGTGCGAGGAGCAGACGCACCACCTGGCTGCTTCGGAGGCGGCGTCGTGAGCTTTCTCGACCTGCTCGAACTCGACTTCGTGCAGACCGCGCTGATCGCGGCTGCCGTGCTGGGCCTCGTCGCGGGCGTGCTCGGGCCGCTCGTGGTGACCCGCAAGATGGCGTTCGCGGTGCACGGGACTTCTGAGCTCGCGTTCACCGGTGGTGCGGCGGCGTTGCTGCTCGGCATCAGCGTCGGGTACGGCGCGCTGGCCGGGTCGATCATCGCCGCGGTGCTGCTCGGTGTGCTGTCGCGCCGCGAAAGCGACCGCGACTCGGTGATCGGCGCGATCCTGGCGTTCGGGCTCGGTATGGGGATTCTCATGCTGTCCCTCTACAAGGGACGGTCGAAGAACAAGTTCGGGCTGCTGACCGGGCAGATCGTCGGCGTCGACTCGACGGACCTGGAACTGCTGGTGGTCTCGTCGATCGCGGTGCTGGTGGTGCTGGCGTTCATCTATCGGCCGTTGTTCTTCTCCTCGGTCGATCCCGATGTGGCGATCTCGCGCGGAGTTCCGGTGCGCGGGCTGTCGATCGTGTTCGCCGTGCTGGTCGGTGTCGCGACCGCGCTTTCGGTCCAGGTCGTCGGCGCGCTGCTCGTGCTGGCGTTGATGATCACACCCGCCGCTGCCGCGATGCGCCTCACCGCTTCGCCTGTTCGCGCGACCGTTCTCTCCGTTGTTTTCGCCGAAGTGGCGGCGGTCGGCGGCATTCTTCTGTCGCTGCAGCCGGGGCTTCCGGTTTCCGCTCTCGTCACGGCGGTGAGCTTCGTGATATACCTCGTATGCCGAGGTATTGGGGCTGTTCAGCGCCGTTCCACATGATGGACTGGCGTAGCTGTCCTCTTTTGCCTGCTTAATGTGCTGACCAGGTGGCGTAACACGCTGGTAACAAACTGATCGTCGCGATCCGTCCATGCTGTGGGCCATGAGCAGCAGCCCGCGATCCGAGCGGCGGTTGCGCGCCGACCGGGCGCGACAGGCCGCCGACGTAATCCGCCAGCAGGTGGTGCGCCGTGCGTTTCCCGACGGCGTGCTGCCCGACGAACGCTTTCTCGCCGCCGAGTTCTCGGTGTCCCGCAACAGCATTCGTGAGGCGCTGGAACTGCTGCGCGAGGAAGGCCTCATCGACCGCGTACCGGGCGTCGGCACCGTGGTCGTGGCGGACAAGGTCGAGCACGGGCTGAACCAGCTGATGGGGCTCGCGGAAACCCTGCACGAGCACGGGCAGATCACCAACGACGTGCGGGCGGCGACCGTGATCCGGGCGCCTTCGGTTGTCGCGCAACGGCTTCAGCTTCCCGTCGACTCCTCTGTCGTCTACGTCGAGCGGTTGCGGCGGCTCAACGGGCTGCCGTTGTCGCTGGACCTGACGTATCTGGCGCTGGACGTCGGCGAGCCGTTGCTGTCCGAGGATCTCGTCCACCGCGACATCTTCTCGTTGATCGAGCAGACGTCCGGGCAGCGGCTGGGCACGGCTTCTGTCGCTTTGGAAGCCGTGAACGCCGATCTGCACTCCGCGACCGTGCTGGAGGTACCGCGCGGGGCGGCGCTGATGGTCGTGGAACGTCTCAGTCATTTCGCTTCTGGACGTCCGGTCGATCTCGAGTTCATTCGCATGCGCGGTGATCGACTCACCATGCGCGCCGAAATCTGTCGCTAAAACCTCATATCCACCACATTTCCTGGAGTTGAGTCATGGCTCTGGTCAACAACCGTGCCGACGTACCGGTGACGATCAACGAATCCAAGTGCATCGACGGCTGTCGGCTGTGCGTTGACATGTGCCCGCTCGACTCGCTGGCCATCAATCCCGAGTCCGGCAAGGCGTACATGCACGTCGACGAGTGCTGGTACTGCGGTCCGTGCGCCGCTCGCTGCCCAACGGGTGCCGTGACCATCAACATGCCCTACCTCCTGCGGTGAAAGGAATGATCGTGAAGCGACTTTTCTTTGCGTCAATCCTTCTGCTCGCCGCGTGTGGGACGGGCGAGGCTGCTTCGGGTTCTGAGGTTCCGGTCGTCATCGGGTACCAGTCGAAGACCATCAACACCGTCACAGCAGGCACGTTGTTACGGGACAAGGGGTTCTTCGAGCAGCGGTTGGCTTCGCTGGGGAAGAAGACCGGCAAGACATACAAGGTGACCTGGCAGGACTACGACACCGGTGCGCCGATCACCGCGCAGATGATCGCCGGGAAGATCGACATCGGGTCGATGGGGGACTACCCGTTGCTGATCAACGGGTCGCGCACGCAGAAGCAGGGTGACGAGGGCACTCGCATGGTCGCGGTGACCGGGTACAACGCCCGCGGTGCGCTGAACATGGTCGTGGTGCCGCCCAGCTCATCGGCTCGGTCGCTGGCTGATCTCGGCGGGCAGAAGGTGTCCGCGAGCGTGGGGTCGGCGGGGCACGGGACGTTGGTGCGGGCGCTCGGCGACACCAAGGTGACCGTCGAGAACCAGCAGCCGTCCGTCGGGGCTTCGGCGCTGCAGTCCGGGAACGTTGCGGCCTTGGCTCAGTTCGTGGCGTGGCCGGGGCAGCTTGTGTTCGCCGGCCAGGCCAAGCTGCTGTACGACGGGGCCGCGTTGAACCTGCCGACGCTGCACGGGACCGTGGTGCGGAATCCCTTTGCACAGCAACAACCTGAGGTGCTGCGGGAGTTCCTGCGGGCGCAGCTCGACGCGACGAAGTTCTTGCACTCCAAGCCTCTTGAGGCTGCAGAAGTTGTGGCTCGTGCTACGTCGCTGCCCGTCGAGGTCGTGTACCTCTACAACGGGCCGAACGGGATCGCGACGTTCGACCTGTCGCTGAAGTCGGTGCTGCGCAAGGCGTTGAAGGAGGACGTGCCGTTCCTCAAGTCGATCGGCAACATCGACGAGCTCGACGTCGACAAGTTCATCGACGACAAGCCGTTGAAGGATGTCGTCGAGTCGACCGATGACCTCACGAACCCGGCGTCCTTGGGTGGTGATCCTCGTGTTGCGAGCGAGGCGTGGTTCGAGGGTGGCGCTCCTGAGGCCGTGGCCTCGCCGACCGCGTTGCTGAAGCTGGCGAACTCCAGCGGCAAGAAGCTGCGGGTCGGGTACGTGCCGGACACCGAGACGGGCACGCGGTGGTTCGCTGACCACGCGTTCTGGGTTCAGTCGGGTGCGGAGCTGCTGCCGTTCACGACCCAGGCGGCTGCTTCCCGCCGTGGTCAGGTGCTGACGTTCGAGCAGGCGCTCTCCTTGGCGGGCAAGTGATGCGCTGGGCATTGAGGATCGGCTCGGTGGCGGTCGTCCTGCTGCTGTGGCAGGTGCTGACCGCTACCGACACGCGGATGTGGCTGCGGTTCGACCAGCTGCCGACCGTCGTCGAGGTGGCGCAACGGTTCGCGGTGCAGGTCGGTGGCGCCGAGTACTACCACGACCTGGGCAACAGCCTGGCGCGGATCATGACCGGCTTCCTGCTGGCCGCCGTGCTCGGGATCGCGTTCGGGGTGCTGATCGCGCGCTTTCCGTTGCTGGGTGACCTGCTGCGGCCGCCGTTGGAGGTGGTCCGGCCGATCCCGGCGATCGCGCTGGTGCCGATCGCGATCCTGCTGTTCCCGACCGACGAGCAGGGGATCGTGTTCATCACGTTCATCGCCGCGTTCTTCCCGATCCTGGTGTCGACTCGGCACGCGGTGCGCGCGTTGCCGACGATCTGGGAGGACGCGGTCCGCACGATGGGTGCTTCGCGGGTGCAGGTGCTGTTCCGCGTGGTGCTGCCGGGGACGCTGCCGGGCGTGTTCGGCGGTCTGTCCGTCGGCATGGGCGTGGCGTGGATCTGCGTGATCTCGGCCGAGATGATCTCCGGCCAGTTCGGCGTCGGCTACCGCACCTGGCAGGCCTACACGGTGGTCGACTACCCCGGCGTGATCGTCGGCATGGTCACCATCGGCCTGCTCGGCTACCTGACGTCCGCCGCAGTCGAACTGCTGGGCCGCCGCGTGACGCGGTGGCTTCCCCGGGAGGCCCTGAGATGAGCCTGAGCGTGCGTTCGCTGACCGTCGGCTACGGCCGGTCCGCGGTGCTGAGCGAGTTCTCCCTGTCCGTCGCTTCCGGCGAGTTCGTGGTGGTCGCCGGGCCATCGGGGTGCGGCAAGTCGACGCTGCTGCGTGCGGTGGCCGGCCTGATTCCGTTCTCCGGTGCGATCTCCGTGGACGGCGTGGCTGTTCGCGGGCCGTCGCGGGACAGGGCTCTGGTGTTCCAGGACGACGGCCTGCTGCCGTGGCGCACCGCTCTGCGCAACGTCGAGCTTCCGCTTGCCTTGCAAGGGGTTCCACGTTCGGAGCGACGTTCCCGGGCGTTGTCCTGGCTGGACCGCGTCGGCCTGGCCGGTGTCGAGGGCTACCTGCCGCGCGAACTGTCGGGTGGCATGCGGCAGCGGGTGCAACTGGCGCGGACGTTGGCTCAGCAGCCGTCCGTGGTGCTGATGGACGAGCCGTTCGGTGCGCTGGACGCCCAGACGCGCTCGTCGATGCAGGAACTGGTGACCGAGGTGCTGGCCGGCACCACAACTCTGTTCGTCACGCACGACGTGGACGAGGCCGTGCTGCTGGGCGACCGGGTGGTCGTGCTGGGCGCCGGTGAGGTCGAACGTCAGCGCGACGCGATTCTCGCGGCGGTGAAGGCATGACTGTTGAGATGTCCTGCGACGTGCTGGTGATCGGCGGCGGCACGGCGGGGTCGATGGCCGCGATCACTGCGGCCGAGGCGGGCCGGTCCGTTCTGCTGCTCGAGAAGGCTCACGTGCGGCATTCCGGCGCTTTGGCGATGGGGATGGACGGCGTCAACAACGCGGTGATCCCCGGCAAGGCCCGGCCGGAGGACTACGTCGCCGAGATCACGCGCGCCAACGACGGGATCGTCAACCAGCGCACCGTCATGCAGACCGCCACGCGTGGTTTCGAGATGGTGCAACGGCTCGAGCGTTACGGCGTGAAGTTCGAGAAGGACTCGTTCGGCGACTACAACGTCCGTCAGGTGCACCGGTCCGGCTCGTACGTGTTGCCGATGCCCGAGGGCAAGGACGTCAAGAAGGTCCTGTACCGGGTGATGCGGGAGCGCCGGCTGCGTGAACGCCTGCGCATCGAGAACCGGGTGATGCCGGTCCGGGTGCTGGTGTCCGAGGGGCGTGCTGTCGGTGCGGCCGGGTTCAACACCCGCACCGGTGAGTTCGTGACGGTCTCTGCTGGGGCCGTTGTGCTGGCCACCGGGGCCTCTGGACGTCTTGGGCTGCCTGCTTCCGGGTATCTGTACGGGACTTACGAGAACCCGACCAACGCCGGTGACGGGTACTCGATGGCCTATCACGCCGGCGCCGAGCTGTCGGGGATCGAGTGCTTCCAGATCAACCCGCTGATCAAGGACTACAACGGGCCAGCCTGTGCGTACGTGGGGAACCCGTTCGGTGCGTATCAGGTGAACTCGCTGGGGGAGCGGTTCGTCGACTGCGACTACTGGTCCGGGCAAATGATGGCGGAGGTGGCCTCGGAGATCGCTTCCGCTCGTGGGCCGATCTACCTGAAGACGACGCACCTGCCGGAAGAGTCTCTTGCGGCGTTGGAGGGGATTCTCCATTCGACGGAGCGGCCCTCGCGTGGCACGTTCCACAGTGGACGGGGCAAGGACTACCGCACGCACGACATCGAGATGCACATCTCGGAGATCGGGCTCTGTGGTGGGCACTCCGCGTCCGGGGTGTGGGTCGACGAGAACGGTCTGACGACCGTGCCGGGGTTGTACGCGGCCGGGGATCTTGCTTGTGTGCCGCACAACTACATGATCGGGGCGTTCGTTTTCGGGGACCTGGCCGGGGCGCACGCGTCCGCGAACTTCGTTGCCGGGGGTGATCTGCCTGCCGAGCAGGTGGCCGAGGCGCACGAGTTGATCTACCGGCATTCCCGGTATCCCGACGGGGCGCCGCAGCCTCAGGTCGAGTACAAGCTGCGGCGGTTCGTGAACGACTACGTCGCGCCGCCCAAGACCGCCACGAAGTTGTCGTTGGCGTTGGAGGCCTTCGACCGGATGTCCGCGGAGATCGCCGTGATGGGGGCTCGGTCGCCGCACGAGTTGATGCGGTGTGTGGAGGTCTCGTTCATCCGGGACTGCGCGGAGATGGCCGCGGCGTCCTCGTTGATGCGGGACGAGTCTCGGTGGGGGCTCTACCACTCCCGGGTCGATCTGCCCGAGCGTGATGATTCGCGGTGGTTCCACCATTTGAACCTGCGCAAGAACGCTGCTGGGGAGATGGAGTTCTTGAAGCGGCCCGTGTCGCCGTATCTCGTGCCGGTGGACGGGGTGCCGCATCGGGCTGGGGCCTTTGAGTACCTGGGGGTGCGCGCCGCTTCGGTGGCTTCGGCTGGTGCGGAGACTGTTGCTGACTCCGTTGTTGTGGAGTCTGAGCGGGTGCTCGAGGTGTTGGCGTTGGTGGACTCGCAGCCTTCGCTGGAGGTGTTGGAGCCGTACCTGGTGGATGCGGATGTGACTGTGCGGCGGGCTGCTGTGTCCGTGTTGACCGAGGTTGTGCCTGCTGGGTTCGAGTTTGCGCTTGTTCGGGCTATGGCGGATCCCTCTACTCGAGAGGGTGCTGCTGCTGGGCTGCGGGAGTTGGTCGAGGTTGTGCCGGCTTCGGATGAGCTTCGGCAGGTGCTTGAGGAGTCGCCGGCTCGGGCTGCGGCGTTGGAAGTGTTGTGGGCGTTGAAGCTTGGTCGGGTTGAGGTTTACTCGGCTGGGCTTTCTGATGCGGCCCTTGAGGTTCGGTTGGCTGCTGTTCGAGGGCTGGTGGCGCTTCGGGCGGATTCGGTGCTGGCTCGGGGCGCTTTGGATTCCTCTCGGGAGGTTCGGGTTCAGGTTGCTCGGGGGATCTGTGATGTTGACGTTCTGGTTGCGCTGACTCGGGATTCGGATTTGTTGGTTCGGGCTGCTGCGTTGGAGGCTGCGGGTCGGGTTGGGTGGCCTGGTGAGTTGAGTGATCGGGCTTCGGAGTTGGTGGGGGATCCCGCTTGGGAGGTTCGGGTTGGGGTGGCTTGGGCGGCTGGGTCTGCTGAGTTGGTGGTCGGGTTGTTGGAGGATTCCAATTTGGACGTTCGGAAGGCTGCGGTTCGGGCTTTGGGGCGGTTTGGGGGTGAGGCTGGGGTTTTGGTGGGGTTGAAGAGGGCGTTGGACGATTCTGATGCTGATGTTCGGGCTTATGCTCGGATGGCGTTGGGGTAGTTGGGGGCGCGGCTTTGTGGGTGGTCGCCTTGCGTTGGGCGGGTCACGTTGCGTGCGATCCGCGACCGGGCGGGTGGTCGCCTTGCGTTGGGCGTGTCCTGTTTAGGGCGCGGGGCTCCGCCCCGGACCCCGCCAATCTGATCAAAGACCGGCCAGCGCCGCTTGCGGGTTGATGGCACGCCT